>NZ_CANNDN010000001.1:2067500-2367500 GCF_947503465.1 uncultured Tateyamaria sp.
TTCCCCCGAAGGGCGTATGCGGTATTACTCTCCGTTTCCAGAGGCTATTCCGCAGAGAAGGGCATATTCCCACGCGTTACTAACCCGTCCGCCGCTCACCCGAAGGTGCGCTCGACTTGCATGTGTTAGGCCTGCCGCCAGCGTTCGTTCTGAGCCAGGATCAAACTCTCAAGTTGAAAAGCTGTTACCAGCTTATCCTTGACGTTCGAACCTCTGCACATCGTCCCTCCCGGCATGGAAGGGACAGTCTTCTGTTTGTTGTGCTTCAGGTTTTCATAAGAAAACAAGAAACCGTCCAAACAGTGAAGCTGACACTAGATCATCGGCCGAAGCCTACTAGCGCGATATACAGACGTTGATCCATCGAATGAACCAAACCGCCCACATATCTCTTCAGTTATCATCAATTTCAAAGAGCGTAGAGACAAAAGAGACTGGATGCGCCCTAACTTCTTTGGCGCGCCCCGCCCAAATACCTCTGATTTATTCTTGCGTCTCGTTGCCGTCTGTCTGCGTTTCCGCTTCCGTGTGGCCCGTCTGGCGCCCCGTTGGTGCATCTCTGCGCCGCCGGTGAGGGGGGTTCTACGGTTAGTACGGGGTACCCGCAAGTGCTTTTTTGAAGAAATCCGCATTTTTTCCAAAAAACCGTATTTTCCTCGAAAAAACAGGTGTTTAGGCAAGTAAATTTCGCCGACCTAAGGTCAAATCGGTCGAAAATTACCCGGATCCTCACCCACTGTCACACGCCTGTTATCTATATATGGGGGTATCCACAGACCTATCCCCAAGACTCACCGGACTCACCCGCCCCAAACCCATGAATCGCCCCCGATTCATCGCCACGAGTCGGGCGATTCACCAAATTAGCATCCAGATTCTCTGAAATTTTGCGGCACGGCACGGATTCATGTGCGACTCGCAAGACAAACATCGCCTCGTTGAAGGCAAAGGGCCCCTCAGGCTGCCACTTTCTTGACCAGCGCAGGGACGCGCAGCGCCAATAGCCCCAAAATCACCGTCAGATACACCAGCGGCTCCAACTGAAAGCCTTTGCTCAGCCAGATGAAGTGCACAGACGACAGAATCGCAATGGGGTAGGTCAGCAGGTGCAGCTTGCGCCATGCAGGTCCCAGCCAGCGGACGGACGTATTGTTCGATGTAAACGCGAGCGGGATCATCAGAACAAACGCGGCCATTCCGATCGTGATGTAGGGTCGCTTGATAATGTCAGCGACAACGCGGTCCAGCGATTGCACATCAAGCACCGCCCAGACCAGCAGATGCAGCAGGACGTAGGCAAACGAGATCAGGCCAATCGCACGCCGGAACTTGATCAGGTTGATCCCTGCAAACTTGCGCAGGGGCGAGATGCACAAGCCGAAAATCACAAGCTGTAGGGCCAACTCGCCCAGCTCGTGTTCGAGGGCGCGAACAGGCTCGCGGCCCAGGCCCCCCGTTTGGGCCATATATAGGAGTACGGGGACCGGAATGATGGACACTATATATACTGCCCATGTGGGGACCTTTCGGGCCGCCTGGTTGATCCGGTCCACCAGCATCAGTAGTTCGCGCGCAGATCCATGCCTTCATACAGGCTGGCCACGTCTTCTTCGTAACCGTTGAACATCAGCGTCGGCTGTCGCTTGGCAAAGAGGCCCCCGCCAACCAGGCGTTCACTTGCCTGGCTCCACCGCGGGTGATCCACAGTTGGGTTCACATTACTATAGAAGCCATATTCACGCCCGTTCGCCTTGTTCCAGCTGGTGGGAGGCTCGTCTTCCGTCACGGTGATGCGGACAATCGACTTGATCGACTTGAACCCGTATTTCCACGGCACCACCAAACGCATGGGGGCGCCGTTCTGGTTCGGGATTGTCTTGCCATAGATCCCGGTGGCCATCATCGTCAGCGGATGCATGGCTTCGTCCAGGCGCAACCCCTCGACATAGGGCCAGTCCAGAACCGGAAAGCGAACGCCCGGCATCTCGTCGGGGCGCAGTGCGGTTTCAAAGGCGACGTATTTGCCCTCGGGCTGCACACCGGCAAGGGTCAACAGATCAGCCAACTCAAACCCGTTCCACGGAATCACCATCGACCACGCCTCGACACAGCGGAAACGATAGATGCGCTCTTCTATTGTCATCGCTTCCATGATCTGCGCCATCGAATAGTCGCCGGGATTGTCGACCAGACCATCAATGACAACAGTCCACGGCTCCGTGGTCAGGGTATGCGCATTGCGCGCCGGATCCCCTTTGCCGGTCCCGAACTCGTAGAAGTTGTTGTACTGGGTGATGTCTTCCCAGGAATTGGGCACCAACTCCTCGGTCTCCTCGCTGCGTGCCATGCCCGCAGCACCGATCAGGCCCAAACCCATCGCCCCCGCCATGATCTGCCGACGATTCATATACGCCGCAAGCGGCGTCGCATCAGCACGCGTAAGGGTGTTTTTCCAACGATGGGCCATTCATATGTCTCCTGCGGTTTCAAGCATCATGGCACATAGATGGTTCCGCACGATTACGAAAATGATATCCGCTCACGGCCTTGTCACCGGGTTGTAACTCGGGGTGATTTCATTCAGCGGGCGGGACCTGCCATCATCCTGCACGATGCGCACATGGCGGCGGCGCATCATCCGTGGTTCGGCCACACCCACGGAATGGGCAATGGTCTCGACCTCGTGGATCAGATCGCGGGCATAAAGGGTCACCCGCTTTTCCTTGTCCTTCACGACCAATCCCTTCTGGAACCGCTTGTCATGGGTGGTGATGCCGGTGGGGCACGTGTTCTTGTTGCACTTCAATGCCTGAATACAGCCAAGGCTGAACATGAACCCGCGGGCGGTTGTCACGAAATCGGCCCCCGCCGCCAGCGCCCAGGCCACATCGCCCGGGTTCACCAGCTTGCCCGAGGCGACAACGCGAATGCGGTCCTTCAGCCCCGCCTGATCGCGCAAATCCACAACAGATACCAGGGCTTCTCTGATGGACATGCCCACCAGATCAATCAGGGGCATCGGCGCCGCCCCCGTCCCGCCCTCGCCCCCGTCCACGGTAATGAAGTCAGGCGCGCTTTCGGCGCCGCGCGCATTGATCGCGGCAAAAAGATCCGCAATCGGGGCTTCGGCCCCGATGACGGTCTTGATGCCGACAGGTTTGCCGGTCACGTCGCGGATGTGTGCGATCAGGTCCAGCAGGTCGTCCCAATCGTCCACCTCTGCGTGGCGGTTCGGTGAAATGCCGTCCTGCCCCACGCGCAGGCCACGAATCTGCGCAATCTCCTTGGTGACCTTTGCACCGGGCAAGATTCCACCCTTTCCGGGCTTGGCCCCTTGCGCCAACTTGATCTCGAACATCCGCACCTGTTTATGCGCGGCCACCTCGCGCAGCTTGTCGTCGCTCAGGTTCCCGTCCTCGTCCCGAACGCCGAACTTGGCCGTGCCGATCTGAAAGACGATGTCGCACCCGCCCTCCAGATGATACGGGCTGATACCGCCCTCGCCCGTGTTCAGCCATATGCCCGCCTGTTTCGCGCCCCGGCTCAGGGCCCGGACAGCCGGTTTGGAAATAGCGCCATAGCTCATGCCCGAGATGTTGAAAAACGACCGCGCGGTGAAAGGGATGCGCGCGCCCTCCCCGATGACCATGGGTGCTGTGCGCGCGAACTGATCCTCCAAAGGCGGGAATGCGGCGTTCACGAAGATCGGTGTGCCCGCGACATTCAGGTTTCGGGTCGATCCAAAGGCCACCGTGTTGCTCACGCCCTCGCCCGCGCGCTTGATCCATTCGCGTTGGGCGCGATTGAAAGGCAGTTCCTCGCGGTCCATGGCAAAGAAGTACTGGCGGAAAAATTCGCCCAGCGCCGAAAACAAATGGCGAAAACGCCCGATGACCGGATAGTTCCGCCGGATGGCATCGTGGGTCTGGGCCCTGTCGACGACAAACATAACAACGGCCGCCGCCACCGTCAGTCCGATGACAAAGAAAAAGCCGAGGACCATGACCTCGAGCACGGACATTGCAAATCCCACCGGGCATCCTCCATTGCGTGTCAGGCGCACTGTGCAAAGCCGCGATCGTGGACGCAAGCACGGGCGGATTTTTGCCCGACTTAACAAAGTCGTGAGTGGAAACGAAAAGGCGCGGCAGCTTAGGGAGCGTCACTCTCGTTTCAAGAGTGTGTGGGAAAAATTTCCACGTGATCTAATCGGGCCTCGCGTGCGTTCCCTTTTCGATGCCGCACTGCGGTCATCTCAACTTCTCAAAGGGAGACACACAATGATCCGCAAGACACTTCTGGCCACAGTCGCCACCGCCGCTTTCGCAACCGCCGCCATCGCCGGTTCGGCGAAAAAGGACATCGTTGACACCGCCGTCAGCGCCGGATCCTTCGAAACACTGGTGGCCGCCGTGCAAGCCGCCGGTCTGGTCGACACGCTGAAAGGCGACGGCCCGTTCACCGTTTTCGCACCCACAGACGAAGCGTTCGCCGCCCTGCCCGAAGGTACGGTCGAAGAGCTGCTGAAACCCGAGAACAAGGACCAGCTGACTGCAATCCTGACTTACCACGTTGTCCCGGGCAAAGTGATGTCGACCGATCTGCAGGACGACATGGAAGCCACCACCGTCCAGGGTGAGTCCGTGACCATCGACCTCGACAACGGCGTGCAGGTCGAAGAAGCGACCGTCGTGTCCGCAGACATCGAAACGTCGAACGGCGTGATCCACGTCATCGACACAGTGATTCTGCCCGAAGGCAACAGCTAAGCCGTCTCGGACAGAACCGGTTTCGGGCCCGCAGTGTTGCGGGCCCGTTTACATTTGGCACCCGGAAAAATTGAAGTTGCCAAATTCGTGACTCCGTTTCAGCATTTTAACACCACATTACAGAATCCAGTGGTACCAAATCCCCAAAAGCGGGCCTGCCAGCCAAAACGCGCAACGCGCAATGTCGCGCAACCACCTGGGGAAAATTTGAATGCCGACCGATTACGTTGAAGACACGTCATTTCCGAACGGCACGGACAGGCCCTACACCGAATCCTTTAACGGCGGTGTTCCCATCGATTTTCAGATCGGAGACACGGTCAGCGGCAACGTCGGAGTGCGGTATTTGGGAGGCCCCGACAACCAAGACCAAATATCCTTCAACGTTCAAGCCGGTGTTGCTTATGGTTTCGAAGTGACCGTTCAAAAATCCGGGTCAGACGTGCGCATCGCGATCGGAGAAGACAGCGTTGAAATACCTTTTACAGAACCAGAGGGCAAATACACGTTCACACTCGGCCTGCCCTACGACGCAAACGGCATAGGTGCGTTAAGCATAAGTGCTGGGTCGTCCGTAAACTACACCTTCACGGTCCTGGAAGTCATCTACCCCGACCCGTCCGAAGGCGACGACTATATCGTCGGCAATATGACGTCTGACCGTGTGGACCTGCTGGGCGGCAACGACACCTATGTGGCGCTTGGCGGCTCCGATATTGTGATCGGCGGCCTGGGCAACGACAGCATCGACGGTGTCTGCGGCAACGACACGCTAGAAGGAGACGACGGCAGCGATACCCTGATCGGGGGCAACGGGAGCGATGTGCTGTTCGGCGGCGCGGACAACGACCTGCTTGATGGCGGCAACCAAGAGGACAGGCTGGACGGCGGCGCGGGCAACGACACCCTGATTGGTGAAAAAGGCGACGACACGCTGGTCGGTGGCGAAGGCGACGACGATATCAACGGCGGCAAGGACAACGACAGCATGACCGGCGGCACCGGGGCGGATATCTTCCGCTTCAGCCACGGCGATGGTCAGGACACCATCAGCGACTTCACCCGGGGCGAGGACCTGATCGACCTTACCGTTCTGGGCATCTGGGACATCATGCAACTGACCGTTCAGGATCTTGGGTCGGGCGTGCGCGTCAACACCGGCAACGGCAACTATATCGAACTGACGGGCCTGACGACCCGCGACCTGACAAATGACGATTTCATGCTGGTGGACCCACCCGTCACCACCACCACCGATGGCGCCGACGACATCACCGGCACGGGCGCGGCCGACATGTTTCTGGGCGGCGATGGCGCCGACCGGTTGCGGGGCGAAGGCGGGCGCGACACGCTGGATGGCGGATCAGGCCGCGACACGATTTATGGCGGCGCAGGGCCGGACGGCATCAATGGCGGATCGGGTCAGGACGTCCTTTACGGCGGACTGGGCGCAGACACCATTCTGGGTGGGGCCGACAATGACCGGCTCTATGGTGACGAAGGCGCGGATGTTCTGGACGGCGGCAATGCCAATGACCGCCTGTACGGCGGCGAAGGGTCGGACGTGCTGACAGGCGAAAACGGCAACGACAAACTGTATGGCGAAGGCGGGCGCGACAACCTGATGGGCGGCGCGGGCAAGGACACGTTGGAAGGCGGGGCAGGACGCGACACGCTGGACGGTGGGCAGGGCGATGACATCCTGACCGGCGGCGCGGACGCGGACTTGTTTGTCTTCTCGGACGACAGGACACGCGCAGACACAATCACCGACTTCAACGCAAATGTGGACGTGATCGACCTGACGGCTCTTGGTTTCTCCAGCCTCGCCGATGTCGGCTTTGTCCAGCAAGGTGACGATGTGTTTGCCCGGTTCAGCGACCGCGACTCACTTCTTCTGCTGGATGTCGACCTGGCCGACCTGAACGCCATGAACGTGCTGGTCGGCGGACCGGCGGTGCCGGTCGGCGCGAAACGGGACGACGTCGTTGGCCCATCGGTCGCGGATGTCGAGGATGTTTTCATCTTCTGACGCTGCCCAATCCAACCCGGTACGTGAAAGGGCCACCGGCCCTTTCTTTCGCGCGGTCACGCAATTTCCTTATTCACGGGCAATTGCGGCAAAACGTTTAAATCTTTCACTAAATTTTCCGCAATCCGCTCGATACCGCGCCACAGTTGATCCCTAGCCGTTCACCGCAGGGGCAAGCGAGCAGCACGATTTCCGCGCCCTGCAAACTGAATGAACTTTGAAGGGTATCAGGAATGGCAATCATCAACGAAGCGCACGACGCAACAATCAACGCACACGCGTCGGGCAACTACATCATTTCCGAAGGCGATGTTTTCAACGGCAACCTTGGCGTCGGCGACCATGAGGATGGGATCAACCTGCGCCCACTGACGCCCGGAACGACATATACGGTGTCGGTGACAGTGGATGATCTTGCAGGCTTTACCGGGCTGACATTGATCAACCACAACGACTTCCACTCGATCACGCATCATGTGTCCGACGGCGTGCCCCATGCCGGTGTGCCCGAATTCGTTAACGGTTGGGTCCGCAACTTCGTCGAAACCTCCGGCGTCCGCGTCGACACCGACACAAACACGATCTCTTTCGATTTCACCCCGGCGGCAGGGTTCACCAGCTTTGCCTTCCAGGTGCAGGGCAGCGGCGTGGCAGAAGCCTACAGCGTGACATTCGAAGAAACCGTGCTGGAAAACATCGTGGACGGCACCGACGGCAATGACCGCCTGAACGGCTCCGGGGATCTGGACATCATCACCGGGGGCGAAGGCGACGATCACCTCGAAGGGTTCGGCGGCAATGACGTTCTGAACGGCGGCGCTGGCAAGGACAAACTAACCGCAGGCACTGGCGACGACACCCTGAACGGTGGCGACGGCAACGACTTGCTGAATGCCGGCGACGGCAACGACCTGTTGGATGGCGGCGCACGCAATGACCGTCTGTTTGGTCAGGATGGCAATGACACGCTGAACGGCGGCTCCGGCAATGACCGCATCGATGGCGGCGCCGATGACGACGTTCTGGATGGCGGGGCAGGCAAGGACGTGTTGACCGGCGGTTCCGGCGCAGACGTGTTTGTCTTTGGCAACGGCGCGCACCGCGACACGATCACCGACTTCGAAGATGGCGTCGACCTCATGGACTTCAGCGGCGACGCGTCGGTCACCTCGCTGGCCGACCTGACGATCACCCAAAGCGGCGCAAACGTGGTGATCGGCCACGGCGGCCCGGATCAGATCACGCTTCTGAACATGAATGCCACCGATATCGACGCGACCGATTTCATCTTCTGATCTTGGATCACCTGAGACCGAAAAGGCCCGCATCGCTGCGGGCCTTTTTGGTTAGTGGATCACCGCATCATCCGGTCGTGGTCGGTTCGACGCGCTGATGCGATCCCCAATGACCAATCCTTCGCTGCCGGCTGACACCTCGACGGTGTCACCGTCCTTGATGTCTCCGGCCAGCAGCATCTCGGCCAACGGGTTTTGCAGGGCCGATTGAATCACGCGCTTCAAGGGTCGCGCGCCAAACACAGGATCATACCCCTCGTCCGCCAGCCACGTCCGCGCGCCTTCATCCAGCGACAGTGTGATCTTCCGGGCGGCCAACCGCTTCAGCAAACGCGCCATCTGGATATCAACGATCCCGTCCATGTCATCACGGGCCAGCCGGTCAAAGATGATCGTTTCGTCCAGGCGGTTCAGGAACTCGGGCCGGAAATGGGCCCGCACCGCATCCATCACGTCGCGCCGCGCCTGGCTGGCATCCGCCCCGTCGGGCAACTGGCTCAGCGCCTGCGCACCCAGGTTCGACGTCAGGATGATCAGCGTCTGCTTGAAGTCGACGGTACGGCCCTGACCATCGGTCAGCACCCCGTCATCCAGAACCTGAAGCAGCACGTTGAACACATCCGGGTGCGCCTTCTCGACTTCATCAAACAGGACAACCTGGTATGGACGCCGCCGCACGGCTTCGGTCAGCACGCCGCCCTCGTCATACCCGACATAACCCGGCGGGGCCCCGATCAGCCGCGCCACGGCATGCTTCTCCATGAATTCCGACATGTCGACGCGAACCATCGCGCTGTCATCGTCGAACAGGAACTCGGCCACCGCCTTGGTCAACTCGGTCTTGCCGACACCGGTGGGCCCAAGAAAAAGGAACGATCCAAGCGGTCGGTTCTCGTCATTCAGGCCCGCCCGCGCCCGGCGCACGGCGTTTGCAACAGCACGCACAGCGTTGTCTTGGCCGATCACCCGGTTGTGCAACTGCTCTTCCATGCGCAACAGTTTCTCGCGCTCACCTTCCAGCATCTTGGACGTGGGGATACCGGTCCACCGCTCGACAACGCTGGCGATCTGCTCGGGGCGGACAGCCTCGGCCACCATCGCATCCGTCTCGGCACCTTCGGCTTCGGCCAGCTTGCGCTCAAGATCGGGGATCACGCCATAGGACAGCTCGCCCGCCTTGCCGAGGTTGCCCTCGCGCTTGGCGATATCCAGCGCGGCCCGCGCGTGGTCCAACTGTTCTTTCAGGTCGCGCGCCGACGCCAGCTTGTCCCGCTCGCCCTGCCACTGCGCCGTCATCTCTGCGCTGCGGTCAGCCAGGTCCGCCAGATCCTTCTCAAGTGTCTCCAACCGGTCCTTCGACGCCTGATCATCTTCCAGGCGCAGCGCCTCCACCTCGATCTGCATTTGCAGGATCTGACGGTCAAGCGCATCCAGTTCCTCGGGCTTGGAATCCACCTCCATCCGCAACCGGCTTGCGGCCTCGTCCACAAGGTCGATGGCTTTGTCCGGCAGGAAACGATCCGTGATATAGCGATGCGACAGGGTCGCGGCGGTCACAAGCGCGCTGTCCGAGATCCGTACACCATGGTGCAGTTCGTACTTTTCCTTGATCCCCCGCAGGATGCTGATCGTGTCCTCGACCGTCGGCTCGACAATCATCACGGGCTGAAACCGGCGGGCCAGTGCCGCGTCTTTCTCTACATATTTGCGGTACTCATCCAGGGTCGTCGCGCCGACACAGTGCAACTCACCCCGTGCAAGCGCCGGCTTGATCAGGTTCGCCGCATCCATGGCACCGTCCGATTTGCCCGCGCCCACCAGCGTGTGCATCTCGTCAATGAACAGGATGATCTCGCCCGCGGCCTCCGTGACCTCGGTCAACACAGCCTTCAGCCGTTCCTCGAACTCACCACGATACTTCGCACCCGCAATCAACGCGCCCATGTCCAAGGCCAGGAGACGCTTGTTGCGCAACGACTCGGGCACGTCACCATTCACGATGCGCAGCGCCAATCCCTCGGCAATGGCGGTCTTGCCCACTCCCGGCTCACCAATCAGCACAGGATTGTTCTTGGTCCGGCGGCTCAGCACCTGCATGGCGCGGCGTATTTCCTCGTCCCGGCCAATGATGGGGTCGATCTTGCCCGCCTCGGCCCGCTCGGTCAGGTCCATGGCGTATTTCTTTAGCGCGTCATAGCCTTCCTCGGCACTCGCACTGTCAGCCGTACGGCCCTTCCGAATATCGTTGATGGCCGAATTCAGCGCCTGCGGGTTCACCTTGCCCGCGGCCAGCGCATCCTTGGCCCCGGACTTCACCATACCCAGCGCCATCAGCACCCGTTCGACCGGGACAAAGCTGTCACCCGCCTTCTTGGCCAGCGCCTCGGCCTCGGCCAGCACCTTGGCGGTTGCGTTGTCCAGATACACCTGCGCGGCGTCACCCGTCACCTTTGGCATCTTGGCCAGCACCTGGTCCACATGGGTCAGCACACGCGCCGGATCGCCACCCGCACGCGTGATCAGGTTGGATGCGAGGCCCTGCTCGTCATCCATCAACGCTTTCAGCACATGTTCGGGGGCAAGCCGCTGGTGACTGTCGCGGGTTGCAATGGTCTGCGCCGCCTGAACAAAGCCGCGCGACCGCTCCGTGAACTTCGACAAGTCCATGGGTCATCTCTCCTTTTTCAGCGCCCATATCGAACCGCGCCCTCCCAGAGGCACACGGCCCCGCGGGCCTATGACCAAAAGATGGGGAAAGCCGTGGCGTTGCACAAGTGCCACAGGGCAATTTCGGACGGCATTTTTGAACACCCCCGAGGGTGATTTTTGCCTGGGACAGATCACGTCAAACCTTCACCTTTGCTCCCTGTTCGCGGAAATTTCGGCAAAACCTTGCCGATTCAACGGCTTAGACACAGGGGCACCTTCCATACGCATCCGTTAAGAAAAAGTTAATGATTTCAGAATCTTGGGCGAAATCAGCCGCTTATTGCAACACAAACCGCACGACGCTGTGATTCACCGTGACAGGATCTCCCCCTTATCGCCGGGAACAAATGACCCATGTTGAGTGTTACCAGAGCAGAACCACAAAATGTAGGTGACCAAAATGCAGACTGTTCCGTTGCAACTGGGCGATGTGATCTACAACGCCGCCACACAGTCTTTCGAAGCGCTCGTAACCGTGCACGACACGGCCGGAGCCCGCAGCTATGCGTGCGCCATCGACGCGCCCATCACAATGGAGTTCGAGGACGCCGCCAAAGGCCTCGCGACGCAGGCGATGCGCAGACACACCCATGGGCGGTCAGACGCAGTGCACATGCCCGCCGCCATAGCGCCCCGCCGCCCCAACAGGCTGCCCGGTCTGCGCCGCATGACCATCGACAAATTCGCGATCCTGCGCCCCCGCGCAGCCTGATTTCCCTCTTCTCGCACGCCATTTGGGCCTCATGCGCATTTCTGTCCCCGCACGAGCGTCCGGGCCGCGAGAACACACAGAGACAGGTGCCTGCCTGCTAAGTCTCTGAAACCTGGCCCGGGTGCATCTTGCATCCGGGCTTTTTTTTCGCGCGCCCCTGCCCTACACCCGCCAAAACACACCGGGGGACACACAGATGGCAGATGACAGGTTGATCGTGGCAATGGACGTGCCCAACGCTGTGGCGGGTCTGGACCTCGTGGACCGGTTGGGCGACAGCGTCAGCTTTTACAAGATCGGTCTGGGGATGCTGACCGGCGGCGGTCTGGGCCTTGCCAACGAACTCAAGCAGGAACACGGCAAGCGTATCTTCCTCGACATGAAACTCTTCGACATCGGCGCCACGGTCGAGGCGGCGGTGCGCGGTCTTGCGCAGTTTGACCTGGATTTCCTGACCGTCCATGGCGACCCCCACGTGGTGCGCGCCGCCAAGGAAGGGGCCGCTGGCAGCAACCTGAAAATCCTCGCGGTCACCATCCTGACCTCACTGGACCGCGATGACCTTGACGCCAGCCTGATCCAGCCGGGCGATATTGCCGACCTCGTCGCCGAACGGGCAGGCCGGGCTTTTGATGCGGGGGCCGATGGTGTCATCGCCTCCCCGAACGAAGCAGCGCGTATTCGCGCCCTGCCCGAAGCTGATGGTCGGCTGATCGTGACCCCGGGCGTGCGTCCGGCCGGGGCCGAAATGGGCGACCAAAAGCGGGTCGCAACCCCCGCCAATGCCATAGCCAACGGCGTTGATCACATCGTGGTTGGCCGCCCAATCTGGAAATCCCCCAATCCAAAGGCCGCCGCCGAAGCAATCGTTGCAGAGATGCTCAGCCCACAGGCACACTCACCAAACCACTGATCTCAGACGGCTTTTCAGACTTTTCCACTGGTCTACACGGCCCTGTGGATCAATAGGTTGTGCCATTTCAGCAACGCACCACAGGATATTGGAGGGTCAGGAATTCCGGACTCGGTAAACTCCCGCGCAGGTGGTACGCTTAGGTATAGGTGATACTCCCCGACGGACCGGCTCTTCCTGAGGTTCGTCACCTCCCCCCGCAACTCGCGGGGGGCTTTATGTCAGGGCCTCTCAAACGCTGCAGACCCCACGCCAGCAAGATAATCGCGCAGCCGCGGCTTGAACTGGGGCACCACCCGGTCATGGTCCAGAAACGCCTGAACCTCCATCAGATCCCAGGCTTGCCCCTCATCTCCCAACACGATCTCGGCGCTGCGGTCGGACGGGACATGCGCCGCAAAGAACCACGATATCTCACCGCTTGACGTTCCGTAATCACGACCCCACCGCACCACGGCCGGATCAAGGATCAGCGACAACTCCTCGCGCGTTTCGCGCAGCGCGCATTCCAGCGGGGTCTCGTCCGCCTCGTGCCCACCGCCGGGCAGATCCCAGTAATTCGCCCAAAGCAGCCCGGGCGTGTCATCGCGCAGCAATGTCGCCAGACGATCCCCGACAAACAGGGCCAGTTTTGCGCCGATCAGTCGTCCGGCCATGTTCATCGCCCCGCTGCTTTGCTACACACGGATCACTAGCCACAAAGCCGACCCATGCCCAGCCTTTGCCGCGACTGTCTCACCACTTTTGATGCGGGCACCCGCTGCCCGTCCTGCGGTGCGCCGCGCGTGGTCAGTCACCCCGAACTTTTTGACCTTTGCATCGCACATATGGACTGCGATGCGTTCTATGCATCGGTGGAAAAGCGCGACGACCCCGGCCTCGATGGCAAACCGGTGATCATCGGCGGCGGGCGGCGCGGTGTGGTGTCGACCGCCTGCTATGTGGCGCGCATCCGCGGCGTGCGGTCTGCCATGCCGATGTTCCAGGCGCTGAAACTCTGCCCCGAGGCGGTCGTGATCAAACCAAGGATGGAGGCATATGCCGAGGCCTCCCGCGCCATCCGCGCCATGATGGAGGACCTGACCCCCGCCATCGAACCCCTGTCACTGGACGAGGCATTCCTGGACCTGACCGGCACCGCGCGCCTGCACGGCGCACCGCCCGCCGTGATGCTGGCCGGGCTGATCAAGCGGATGCGGGACGAATTGGGGCTGACCGGGTCCATCGGCCTCAGCCACAACAAGTTTCTTGCGAAAGTCGCGTCCGACCTGGAAAAGCCGCACGGGTTTTCGATCATTGGTGCCGCCGAAACCGGCGACTTCCTGCGGGACAAACCTGTGCGCCTGATCTGGGGCATCGGCCCCGCCGCACAGGCCTCTCTGGACAAGGCGGGCATTCGCACCTTTGCGGATCTCCTGCGCTGGGACCAGACCGACCTGATCGCGCGCTTCGGCTCCATGGGCGACCGGCTCTGGCATCTGGCGCGGGGGCAGGACAAGCGCCGCGTGACCCGCAACGCCCCGATGAAGTCGATCAGCAACGAAACCACCTTTGGCGAGGATACGAACGACCCCGATATTCTGGACGGCCACCTCTGGCGTATGGCGGACAAGGTCGCCAGCCGGGCCAAGGCCAAGGGCATCGCGGGCCGCGTCGTAACCCTGAAACTCAAGCGGCACGACCATTCCTCGCTCACACGCCGCGTGTCCCTGCGCGATCCGGCGCAACTGGCCGACACGATCTACCGCACTGCGCGCGGGCTGTTCGACCAGGTGGGCGACGAAGGGCCATACAGGCTTCTGGGCTGCGGCATCTCGGACCTGGTGGATGCGGGCAGCGTCCAGGCTTCGGGCGACCTGCTGGACCCTGGCGCCCGCAAACGGGGCGAGGCCGAACGCGCCGCCGACGCCATCCGCGACCGGTTCGGCCCGGACGCCATCGTCAAGGGGCGCGCGCTGCGCTGACGGCTACTCGGCCGCCAGGGGCACGCGGCGCTGACCAATCGTCGAAATTTCGGCAACAACGGCACGCAACCGGTCGCGCATCGGCTCGAAATCGGCATGTGGCGTGATGGTCCGCTCGTTCATGTAAAGGGACCGGTCAATCTCCACCTGGACGGCGTGCTGGTTGCGGGATGGCCGGCCATAGGCCTGCGTCACATAGGCCCCTGCAAAGGGGGCGTTCCGGGCAACCGTGAATCCGGCGGCGGCAAAGGCCGCTTCGACACTGTCGACAATCTCGCCCCCGGCGGCGGCACCAAAGCGGTCACCCAGCACCACATCGGGGCGCCTGCGCGCACCCTGGGCAATGCCGTCCATGGCTTCGTGCGGCATCGAATGGCAATCGATCAGCACCGCCAACCCGTGGGCCTGGTGGGCCCCGTCCAGCAGCTTCTGCAGCATCTGGTGATAGGGCCGCCAATACAGATCAATCCGCCGCTCCGCCTCGCGCATGGGTATTTTCCCGCGATAGATCACGCGGCCATTGGCCACCACGCGCGGAATAACCCCCAAACCGCTGGCAATGCGCGGGTTGTGACCCTGACGCCGCACGCCTTCGATCAGGGCCGGATCCAACTCGTCCGCGCTGCGGTTCAGATCGACAAAGGCCCGCGGCGCCCCGGCCTTGAGCAGCGGCGCACCATGCTGCGGACACATGTCGAACAGCTTGTCGACAAACGCATCCTCGGACGACCGGACCGTCTTTTCATCCAGCACCGTACGTCGCAAGAAGGACCACGGGTAATCGCGCCCGGAATGGGGCGACGCGAACACGACACAGGACGTGCGGCGTTCCGGGTGCAGTACTTCGTATGCGACCTTGGGCATGGCCCCTCCTCTTGCCAGCAACATAGCCCGACCAGATGCAAATCCAAAAGCCCTTGATCCTCTCTTCGACTCCTTTTATACGCCCCTCACCCGGCGCGGATTTCCGCGCCCGCTTTTATTGTGGGCAGGTGGTTCGGGCAGGTCAAAGTGGGCGATTAGCTCAGCGGTAGAGCACTTCGTTGACATCGAAGGGGTCACAAGTTCGATCCTTGTATCGCCCACCACTCATTCCGCCAACCGGGGCAACCCGCACGGCACCTTACACCGGCACGTCAGATGCCAAAACGCAACCCGGCGCTGCTTCGCGCCATGAAACATGAGGAAGAAGCGCCATGAAGGTTCGCAACTCGCTCCGTTCGCTGAAAAACCGGCACCGTGACTGCCGCGTCGTGCGTCGCAAGGGCCGTGTGTACGTCATCAACAAGACGCAGCGCCGGTTCAAAGCCCGCCAGGGCTGAGGCCATAAGCGATATTATCTAGAAAAGCCGCTCCATCCGGGGCGGCTTTTTTCGTTGAGGCGGTCGTCGTGCTGCGCCAGCCTCCGCTGCGTGAACACCAATGCAAAACCCGAGCCGTGCATTGCCAGACCGCGGGATGGCGATCCAACGCAAGTTCGACACACTTTATGGCAGCCAAACACATCTTCGATCCGAGCGATGCACCCAGACCAACCAAATCGCCAGCCCGGGGGGCGGTCTGGCGATGCACGGCGCCTTCGGCTTGATTCCGTGCTATTCCATAATTCAAATGAGCCCGTCTATCGTGATCGCAGGGTATAGCCGCTTGTTTAGTGCCATGAAGCCAATCACAGTCCTATTTGACAGGCTTTTGATGGCCGAAGCTAAACTTGTGTCCCGAAACCCAATCATTGGTGCTGGATTTTTGCTGCTTTCCACAATTGTGATCGTGTTTTGGCTACCAGCTGAACTCTACAACTGGACCCACTTGACCATCGCGGTTTCGATCCCGTTGATGTTCGCACTGCAATCCGCCCACCTTTTGGCAATCTTTCGGCGCTTGAAGTTTTGAAGTAGAGGAAAGTGACCTCGTAGTCAGCGGGTAGGGCAGGCTTCAGCCCGCCACTTAGCAACGTAAGCCTGCGACATACGGCTGCCCGATACAGGATCAAACTTCAAAGCAGCGCCGCTGAATTTGGTCTACGGCCCCTGCCTCAAAACCCCACAAACCAATCCGCCAGCGCCATGAACAGCGGAATGCTCAGGATCGCCACCGGCGTGCCCAACCCCGTCGACGTGCCGACATAGGCCGACGGGTTCGCCTCGGGCAGCGCAGCCCGCATGGTCGGCGGGCCGGAGATGTCGGAACTCGATGCCGCCATAATCGACAACAGCACCACGCCACCCGCCGAAAAACCAGTCAGATGGTGCGCAACCAAACCCGCGCCAAAGCCAAAGGCACCATGCACCAACGGGGCCGCGATCCCGTAGACCAGATAGGCATGCGCCACACCCTTCAGCTCCGACAGCCGCGACCACGCCTCGATGCCCATGATCAGCATCAGCACGGACAAGAGCCCCCGGAACAGCGGCTCGTAAAAGCTGGCATAGACCGACTCGGGCCGCGCAAACAGGCCCAAGGCCAGACCCAGCAACAGGGCCGAAATGGCAGGCGACCGCAGGGTGTCGACCAGAATGCCCTTGATCAGACCCTGTTCCACAACCGGGCCGCCAGTGCCACCCGTGCCGCCGCCGATCACGATTGTGCCGCCTTGAACATTGGCCGCTGCCGCCTTGCGCGCCGCCGCAAGCCGCGCCAGCACGATCGCCGTCACCAATGCCGCCACATCCATGAACGGATACAGCGCACCGATGAACCCTTCATAAGCGATGCCTTCATCGTCCAGCACAGCCATACCCGCAGCAAGGGTCGAGGCCGATACAGCGCCGAACAAACCGACGGTCGCGGTCGCATCCACCTGGGACACGCCTTTCCAGCGCGCCAGCGTGAACCGGCCCAGCACCACAATCGCGATCCCGACAACGGCAGCCAGCAGCGCGGGCACCGCCAAATCGACAAAAGACGCCTCGCGCACGGAAACCCCCGCACCAATGCCGACCTTCAGCAGCAACAGGATCACGATGAACTTGTAGACCGGTTCGGGAACCTCGAACTTGCTGCTCAACGCCGCCAGCATCATGCCGCCAATCAAAAAGGCGAGGGTCGGCTTCTGCATCTGTGCCAGAACGGTCGATACGATATCGGTGATGATGTCCATGACGGGGCCTTTCCTTGGGTGTAGGCTGTCATCTAGATCACCGCCAGGTAGATAAAAAATATAACTATTGCGCGGTATCGTTCTATATTCTGAATGTATGGATACGCTGAACTACCACCACCTGCGCTATTTCCGCGCCGTCGCACACGAAGGCAATCTGACCCGCGCGGCAGAAAAGCTGAACCTGTCGCAATCCGCCTTGTCCACGCAAATCAAGGCGTTGGAGGCGCGGCTGGGCCACGATCTCTTTGAACGCGTGGGCCGTCAGTTGAAACTGACCGAGGTCGGACGCATCGCCCTCGACCACGCCGACCGCATCTTTGGCACGGGGCAGGAACTGATCGAAACGCTGAACCGCAGCGCCGATCACAGCCCGCCCTTGCGCGTTGGCGCCCTTTCGACCCTGTCGCGCAACTTTCAGATGCAGTTCTTGCGGCCCATTCTGGATCATCCCGACATGGATATCGTGTTGAAGTCCGGCCAGAACGCGCCTTTGCTCCGGTCTCTCTCTGAACTTGCGCTCGATGTTGTGCTGACCACCGATGCACCGACCAGCGCCGCGGGTTCCGACTTCATCGCCCACCGCCTCGCGGGTCAAACCGTATCGCTGCATGGCACGCCAGAACGGATGGCACATGGCTCATTGATAACGCTTCTGGCCTCCGAGCCGGTGATCGTACCCACCGAAAGCGCGATCCGCACCGGGTTCAACCGCCTGACCGCGCGGCTGGGTCTGCAACCGCGCATCATCGCGGATGTGGATGACATGGCGATGGTGCGGCTGCTGGCCCGCGCGGGCGTTGGTCTGGCCCTTGCGCCGGACATCGTGTTGGCGGACGAAATTGCATCGGGCCAGTTGTGCACCGCCCCGTTCGAAACGGGCATCACCGACACATTCTATGCCGTCACGACCCGGCGCAGTTTCCCACATCCGATGCTGGACACCCTGCTGCCCTAGCACAGACAGGCGTTCGTGGGCGCACAGCCACGCCCCTTGTCGCTGCGGCTGGGGATCATACGTTCGCACGGTATACGAAATCGAAAGGCCTGATCATGAGCGACCCCACCTACACACCGCCCGCCAAATGGACATGGGACACCGAATCCGGTGGCAAGTTCGCCTCGATCAACCGCCCCATCGCGGGGTCAATGCAGGACAAGGATCTGCCCGTCGGCAAGCATCCATTCCAACTCTATTCCCTCGCCACGCCCAACGGGGTCAAGGTCACCATGCTGTTCGAAGAGCTGCTCGCCGCCGGCGTGACCGATGCCGAGTATGACGCATGGCTGGTCGATATCGGCGAAGGCGATCAGTTCGGTTCCGGGTTCGTGGCGGCCAATCCCAACTCCAAGATCCCCGCCTTGATTGACCGGTCGGGCAGCGCAGACCTGCGCGTGTTCGAATCGGGCTCCATCCTCATCCACCTTGCCGAAAAGTTCGGGATGTTCCTGCCCGCATCCGGCCCCGCCCGCACCGAAACGTTGAACTGGCTGATGTGGCAAATGGGGTCTGCGCCGTTTCTGGGCGGCGGTTTTGGGCACTTCTATGCTTATGCCCCCGAGAAATACGAATACCCCATCAACCGCTACGCGATGGAAAGCAAGCGCCAGCTTGACGTGCTGGACCGCGAACTGGCGACCAAGCCATTCATCGCGGGCGACGCATACACCATTGCCGATATGGCCATCTGGCCGTGGTACGGGCAGCTGTGCCTCGGACGGCTCTACTCTGCTGCGGAATTCCTGGATGTAGAGAACTACACAAACGTCATGGCCTGGGCGAAGAAGATCGACGCGCGGCCCGCGACCCTGCGGGGACGGATGGTCAACCGCGCGTTCGGAGAGCCCGAATTGCAGTTGCACAACCGCCATGATGCTTCGGATTTCGACACGCAAACGCAGGACAAGATCGGGCCCAAGGACGGCTGAGCGGGATTTGTCCCCGCGGGGACACGCTGTGCGGTGGCTTCATGACATGTTCACACATGCCAAGAACATCCGCCAAGACAAAGGGCTACCGGTCCGTACGGTCTGGTAGCCCATGTTAACCACCAATCCGGCACCCTCGTGCCCGACGCGGCGCGGTTGGCCGCTTGCCCGGCGTGCACCGCAGGCTAGGTCACACGGGGACATGATATTCAAAGGCTTGCGCCATGCGCCCTTTCATCCTTGCCCTTGCCGTATGCGTGCCGTCCACCGCGTTTGCAGACCTGACCGTGACCTTCCGCGACGGGGCACCCAAGGACCGGTTCACACTGACCTACCAGGGGGCCTGCGCCTTGGATCGGCTGGCGGTGCAAATCGACCTTGGCACCGCCCCTGCGGGCTTGATCTTTGACACCACGGGCGCGGGCGCGGGGGTCGATGTTTTCCAACCGCTGGAATGGGTCACGGGCACGGCCACCACGTCGGACGTGACAGATGGCGACACGCTGCTTTCCATGACGCTGGAGGGCGTGAGCCCGGGGGCCACCTGGGCCTTTACCGTCGATATCGACGACACGACCAGCACCCGACAGATCACCGTGGACGGCTCTGAAATGGCAGGTGCGACGGTGACCGCAGAAGGCCAGACCGGGGCATTCGACGGCAGCGGTGACGCGACGGTGCCCCTGCAAAACTGCATCTCGTAGGAAGAACCAGGCCCGCATCACGGTTGCCCGTCACCTAGGTCACGCGGTGGGCGGAAGGAGGTGCGGTTGTGTCCTGATGACTGGTGTGCGGGACGGAGCTGACGTTCAAGAACGCTATTTGAATGTCCGCTTGTTCCAAGTCCGAGGTAACGAGACCGTAGCTCTGTAATTCAGTCGCCGAATTATTCGGCCGAGGGCTAGCGTTTCATTTGTCGAGCCAACAAAATGGCAAAAACTGCGGCTAAAGCAAGACCGAGCGTTCCAGCGATCCATGCAATATCCACACCTTCCGTCTCGCCGACTGAGCCGAGGACAAGCAGACCCACCATCGCACCTAATTGCTTCAGCAGCGACTGGACCGAAAGGATCGTTGAGCGGCGGTTGTCGGGCGCATGAGCGTGCAGGATGCTCGCGGCAGGAGATTCTGACAGTCCGAGGACCACGGAAAAAATGAGGAATACGACGATGAATCCCACAAGCGATGCCTGCATAGCGAGCGCGATTTGACAGACGATGAGCGCTGAAAGGACCGCCACAAGCGTTACCGCGTGACGGCGACCAAACAGTCGACTAACACGCCCGGCGAGGCTTGCTCCTGCTGCAATCGCTAAGAAGTATCCTGCAGTCAAAAGTCCCACTATGGCAGCAGCGCGTTCGGGATCGAGCATGGTTTGAACCACGGTGGGCCACAGCACCTCGACTGGATTGGTGGCAAAGAGCATGAGAGTCAGAATCGCGAGAAGCAGAAGGAGCGCACGGTGTGAGATTGCAAGCCGGGCACCGTCCATGATCGTGCTCGGGACGGCGCGTATCTCACGTAGAACAACTGCACCATTCATGGTGCGCGCCGGTTCCCGGATCAAAAGGGCCGTATATACAATCACTCCGAGTGTTAGCAAAATTCCTGCAGCGTACGACACATCATAGACTGTGAGACCAACCAATGGGTCGGAAGGATCATTCCCTGTGACGAGGCCAGGAAGGAACCCGCCTACAATCGCTCCAAATCCGAGACCCGCGAAATTGGCTGTCTGTGCACGCGCAAGCAGGGGCTGGATTTCGACACCGGGCGCGTGAACACGCAGTTCTTCTACGTACCAGGCGTCTAGCGTCCCCGACCGCAATGCTCGACCCAAGCCTACCAATCCGAACGATGCGGCGAGTGGCCAGAACGCGTCAGATGCGATGAAAACAATGGAGGCCATTAGGCTCGCAACTGTTGCAATCAGAAAGACTGGCTTGCGCCCCACACCGTCGGCTAGCCCACCAAACGGCAGTTCAGCGATCATGGCGACAGCGGCGTAGACGGCAAAGAGTGCGCCGATCTCACCAACGCCTAAGCCGCGCCCTTGAAGGCAAAGAGCCGTCACGGCAACGATGACGCCCATTGCAAAACGATCTAGAAATTGGTGCCCTTGAAACAAATACACATGCCGACGAGCGGGGGTCGGTAGCTGCTCGAAGGGTATATCTGCGTCTGACACCATATCCGGAAACGTCAGCCAAAAAGGGACAAAGCGCAACTGTCATTACGGCGTTTTCACAGAAGCGGACATTCATGAAAGCCGCAGCATTTGGGAGGTATGGGCTCACTGCGGACATGGGGCCTAACTCTGCAATGTCCACTTCCTGCGCAGAACTGACTTTCGAACCGAACGCGGCACCCCTCTCGCCTTGCCTCTCACCCGACCTCTCGTCGGGTGACCCAACGCCACACCGCAGCGGCGCGCCTCCTGGCTTGACGGCCGTGTCCCTCATTGCCGGCATTTCCGTGCGTCTAGCGGCGGCCCACCTGGCGGCAGATCAGGATGACCGGCAACAGTCCCACGGCCACGATCACCAGGCTGGGCACGGCGGCACCGTTCAACCGTTCGTCCGACGCCAGCCTGTAGGCTTGCACGGCAAGCGTATCGTAATTGAAGGGCCGCATGATCAATGTGGCCGGAAGCTCTTTCATCACGTCCACAAAGACGATCAGAAGGGCGGTCAGCAGGCTGGGCGTCAGGATCGGCAGGTGGACGCGCCGCAGCGTTGCAAATGGTCCCTTGCCCAGCGACCGGCTGGCCGCATCCATGTTGGCATGGACCAGCGCCTGCCCGCCTTCGTAAGCGCCCAGGGCCGCCGCCAGGAACCGCACCATGTAGGCAAAGACCAACAGCCAGATGGACCCGGTGATCAACAGCCCCGTCGAGATGTCGAACGTGGCCCGCATCCATGCATCAAGCGCGTTGTCAAAGGCCGCAAAGGGCACCAGCAGGCCCACGGCGATCACGCCGCCCGGCACCGCATAGCCAAGCCGCGCAATATATGCCGCAAGGGTGGCCGCCCGTCCCGGTTTGCTGCGCAGGTAGTATCCCACGGTGATTGCCGCGCCCAGTGTCAGCCCTGCCGCCGTTGACGCCAGAACCAGCGAATTGCGGATGAACCCCAGGTAGCGTGCGCTGGTCAGGTCCTGTTCCGACCCAAGCCCCATGCTGAACAGCGCCACGATGGGAAAAAGCGCACCGAAGGTCACGGGCACCGCGCACAATGTGATGGCCGCTGCCGCGGACCAGCCTGTCAGGTGCAGCGGCGGGAGGTGGCGTTGTCCGCGGCTGGGATCGTGGTACTTGGCCTGCCCCCGCTGCGTCCGTTCCAGGACCGCGAGCAGCAGCGCGAAGCTGAGGAGGCACAGTGCCAGTTGCGCGGCACCGGCCCTGTCCCCAAGCGAGAACCAGCTGGTATAGATACCCGTGGCAAAGGTCTGTACCCCGAAATAGGCCACGGTGCCGAAATCGGCGATGGTTTCCATCACGGCGAGCAGGACGCCCGCCGCGATGGCCGGGCGCGCCAGCGGCAGACTGACCCGCAGGAACGCGGCAACGGGACGTGACCCCAGCGCCCGCGCCGCCATGAAGGTCGATCCGCTTTGCTGGATAAAGGCGGCCCGGCTGAGCAGGTAGACATAGGGATAGAGCACCAGCACCAGCATGGCCGCCGCACCGCCGAGGCTGCGGATCTCGGGGAACCAGTAGTCGCGCGGGCCCCACCCCGTCACCTCGCGCAGGGCGGTTTGCACGATGCCGGGATGGTCCAGGATATGGGTATAGGCATAGGCCAGCACATAGGCCGGAAAGGCCAGCGGCAGGACCAGCGCGATCTCGAATATCCGGACGCCCGGAAAGCGCGTCATCGTCACCAGCCACGCGGCACCGGTGCCGATCGCGAAGGTGCCCGCGGACACCAGCAGCACCAGCAACAGCGTGTTGCCCGTATAGCGCCCCAGAACCGTCGACATCAGGTGGCTGAGCGTGTCGGTCCCCCCCGTCACGGCGGCAAGTCCCACTGCGAGCATGGGCAACAGGCACATCAGCGCCACCGCCCAGCCCAGGGCGGGCAATATGCGCGGGGCGGCCCCGCGCGATGCGTTCGACTGAAAGACGGAAGTCAGCGCCACGGTCGGTCCTGCAATTGACGTTTTCGCCTTATCTTACGTTTTTGCTTGGGTTTCCAGCCTTTTGGGATCGGCACCCGCATCTGTTAGGCTGCACACGACAGCAAGTGGGAGAAACACACATGCCTTACATCGACGGATTCATGGCCCCCGTCCCGACGAAAGACCGGGACCGCTTTGTCACCTGGCTCAGGGATCAGCATGCCGTTTTCAAGGAATACGGGGCCGACGTAATCGTGGACGCGTGGGAAGACGACGTGCCTGAGGGCGAAGTGACGTCCATGCACAGGGCCGTCGCCTTGAAAGAGGGCGAAAGTGTCTCGCTTGGGTGGATCATGTGGCCCGACAAGGCGACACGCGACGCCGCGTGGGCCAAGGTCATGGACGATCCGCGTATGACACCGGAGCAAAACCCGATGCCCTTTGACGGCAAGCGCCTGATCTTTGGCGGCTTCGCCCCGGTGCTGATAACCGGCTAGTCGTAGCTGCGCTGGTCCTCGATGACGAGCCCGTCCCGGGGCAAGGTGCCCGGCGCATGGATTTCAAGGGTGCCCTTCAGTTTGAGCGTATCCACGACGCTTTGTGCATAGGCATCCGGCGCAGTGTTCGGGCTTTCGATCTGCACCGTCATCGCGTCCTGTTCGCCAACCCGTGTGGCGATGACACGCGCGCGTGTCACCTCTTCATGTTTGCCCACAAGGGCCGCGACCTGTTCGGGGCGCACGAACATGCCCTTGATCTTGGTGGTCTGGTCTGCGCGGCCCATCCAGCCCTTGATCCGCATGTTGGTCCGACCACACGGGCTGTGGCCGTCCAACACGGCGCTCATGTCGCCGGTGGCAAAGCGGATCAGCGGGTAGTCGGGGTTCAGCGAGGTCACAACCACTTCACCGACCTCGCCCGGGGCCACGGGGGTGCCGGTGCCGGGGGTCACGATTTCGACCACAACCCCTTCGTCCACGATCATGCCTTCAAGCGCAGAGGATTCGTAGGCGATGTTGCCCAGGTCCGCCGTGGCATAGGATTGCATACAGGTGATACCGCGATCCTTGTAATGCTGGCGCAGGGAGGGGAAAAGCGCGCCGCCGCCAACAGCGGCCTTGGTAATCCCCAGCGTGACACCCATCTCGTCCGCCTTGTCGAGGATGACTTTCAGGTAATCCGGCGTACCGGCATAGGCCGTGGTGCCCACGTCGCGCGCGGCCGTGACCTGCAATTCGGTCTGCCCGGTGCCAGCGGGCAGCACCCGGGCCCCCACGGCGCGCGCCCCATTTTCAAAGATCATGCCCGCAGGCGTCAGGTGGTAGCCAAAGCAGTTCTGCACGATGTCACCTGGCCCGAAACCTGCCGCGTGCAGGAAGCGGCCCATGCGCCACCAGTCATGGCTGATCCCGCCGGGTTCATAGATGGGACCGGGGGACTGAAAGACATGGGCGATGTTCGACACCGGGATGCCACCAAAGGGCGGCTTTTCGGCCTGCCATTTCGCCAATTCGGATTTGCGCAACACAGGAAGATGCGCCAGATCATCCAGGTATTTCAGCGTGCCGATGTCGGGCAGGCAACTGCCCGCCGCCTCGGCCACGCGGGCAAGCTGGGCATTCACGGCCTCCAACTGCGCCGCGTGCCGCGCGTCGGACGAGCGGGTTTCCAGATCGTCGTAATACACCTTGTCGAGCATCTCTCTCATACCGCCCTGATCTGTTGCGGACCCTTGACAGCGAGGCGTTCAATTTCGCCCCGCACTTCCAGTTCCAGTTTCACCGTGACCACGTGCCAACCCAGCTTGCCAAGGTCGGCAAGGGTCTGGTCATCCAGTCGGGACTGCACGGCCGCGTTCAGATCCTTGTAAAGGATCGGACCGTTTTCCAGCGCCCCAAGGATCGCCGCGCGCACCGCGTCAAACTTCCACACCGGGATGTTGGTGACCCCATCGCGCCCTTCGGCGGGGGTGCGGCACGCGACCTTGTCCATGTCAGTTGGCCAGGACCGTCAACGGTTCGCCCTTGCGCACGACAAAGGTGGTGATCGCCACCATCGGTGCGTCGCCCACATTGGTCAGACCGCCATGCACCTGCCCCTCGGGGAAGTAGAGCGGCGTGCCCACCGCAAACTCGACGATATTGCCGTTGGGCGCTTCGGCCCGCGCATCCGTGACCACCACCGTGTGTTCATCGCCCGGATGGGTGTGCAGCGGAATGGTGGCCCCGACCGGCACCGTCAGACGAAACACAACCACCTCCATCGTGTCCGAGCCCGGCACATCAACGCGCCGGATTTCTTCGCGCGCAATCTCCTGCGCCCAGGCGGTGCCCGCCATCAGCAAGGCGATGCCAGTGAATACAAGTCGCTTCATCTTCGAACTCCCTCAGCTCAGCCACCGTTTGCGGCGGCGATAGGACCGCACGTCGCGAAAGGACTTGCGCCCTTCATCCGACATGCCAAGGTAGAATTCCTTCACGTCCGGGTTCTCGCGCAACTCGGCCGCTGGGCCGTCCATCACCACGCGCCCGCTTTCGAGGATATAGCCGTAATGGGCAAAGCGCAGGGCGACATTGGTGTTCTGCTCGGCCAGCAGGAACGTCACGCCCTCATTCTCGTTCACCGACTTCACGATACCAAAGATCTGTTCGACCAGCTGTGGCGCCAGCCCCATCGACGGCTCGTCCAGCAGGATGGTTTCGGGCCGGGACATCAGCGCGCGGCCAATGGCCGTCATCTGCTGTTCGCCCCCCGAGGTGTACCCCGCCTGAGACTTCCGGCGTTCGCGCAAACGCGGGAAATAATCGTACACCATCTCAAGATCGGCAGCGACAGCCCCTTTGCCATCGCTGCGGGTATAGGCCCCGGTCAGCAGGTTCTCCTCCACGGTCAGGTGCTCGAAACAGTGGCGCCCTTCCATCACCTGCACCACGCCGCGCTTGACCAGGTCGGCGGGGTCCTTTTCGGCTGTGTTCTCGCCGTTGTGCAGGATCGACCCCTTGGTCACCTCGCCGCGCTCGCTTGCCAACAGGCCCGAGATTGCTTTCAACGTCGTTGTCTTGCCCGCGCCATTGCCCCCCAGCAGGGCCGTGATGCCCCCTTTGGGCACCTTCAGCGACACGCCTTTCAGCACAAGGATCACGTGGTTGTAGATCACCTCGATATTGTTGACGTCCAGAACGGTGTCAGTCTGCGTCTCGGCATCCAGCATGGGCCACCTTCATTGTTCCAAAAATATGCAAGTTCCCGGCGGCAACGCGTGCTGCCGCCGGGTCATAGGCCTCAGCAGCCCGCTTCGATGCCGTTTTCGCTGGCATAGGCGGCGCTGTCTTCGTCGATCAGGGGCTGGATCACGTCCATGTCCGTTTCCGCGAATTCAGAGATCAGCGACCATGTGCCCGAGGACGCATCCCACTGGGTCATGCCGATCAGGCCCGGACCCCCGTGGTTTTCGCACGACACGCTAAAGGACGGACCAAAGCCGGGCAGACCAAGGTCGGTCATCTTGGCTTCGGTGATCTCCAGCGCTTCCATGCCGTCGCGCATCATGGCCGGTGTGATGTCGGCCACGCCGTGGATGTCCTGTGCGGTCTTGGCAGCCTCGGCCGCCAGCATCGCGGCATAAAGACCGCGGTTATACAGCACCGTACCGATCTGGTCGCCGGCACCTGCGGCGAGGCCCTTGTCAACCACATGCTCCTGGATGTCGTCGAAGATGGGGAAGTCGCTGCCCACACCGTGGAATGTCAGCGCCTTGTAGCCATTGGCCGCGTCACCCGCGGGCAGCACGTCGTTTTCAGACCCCGACCACCAGATGCCGATGAAGTTTTCCATCGGATACCGGATGTTGGCTGCTTCCTGGATCGCCACCTGGTTCATCACACCCCAGCCATACATGATGACATTGTCGGGACGCTCACGCCGGATCTGCAGCCACTGCGACTTCTGCTCCTGACCGGGGTGATCCACGGCCACCAGCATCAGCTCGAACCCGTGCTTTTCCGACAGCTCTTCGAGCGTACGGATCGGTTCCTTGCCATAGGCGGAGTTGTGGTACACGAGCGCGATCTTCTTGCCCGCGATGTCGCCCTGGCTCATCAGGTAGTTGATGGCGCCCGACGCCCCATTCCAGTAATTGGCGGGATAGTTGAACGTGTGGCTGAAGACCGAGCCATTGGCGGCGGATGTCCGGCCATAGCCCATGGTGTGCATGGGGATGTTGTCGGCGGTCGTCTTGGGGATCAGCTGGTAGGTGATGCCGGTCGACAGCGGCTGGTACACCAGTGACCCTTCGCCCTTGGTGGACTCGTAGCATTCCACACCCTTTTCGGTGTTGTAGCCCGTCTCGCATTCCAGAACGCGTGTCGCCACGCCGCCGATACCACCGTCCCGCTCGTTCAGCAGGGTGAAATAGTCGGCATAGCCATCCGCAAAGGGGATGCCTCCGGCCGCATATGGGCCCGTGCGGTAGCTGAGCGACGGGAACACGAGGTCCGCCATCACGGGGCTTGCCGCCATCATGGTTGCGACGGCGTAGGTGCCTAGTTTCATCTTCATCGGTGTTTCCTCCCTATGGTTTTATCCGATGTGTGGTGCGCGCACAGCGCACACCCTACGGTGTAGGGTGCGCATTCATTGCGCACCATTGGCCGGCCCCTAATGCGGGAACGGCCACAATCTCAATTTCTCCTTGGCCACGCGCCACAGCTGCGCCAGCCCGTGTGGCTCCAGGATCAGGAACAGGATGATCAGGCCGCCCACGATCACAAGCTGGAAATGCGCCACGATGTCCGTGGGCCACCCCAACACGTCCACGCCCACGATCTTGAGGACAACAGGCAGCACCACAAGAAAGGCCGCGCCCGCGAAGGACCCGAAGATGGACCCAAGGCCGCCGATGATGATCATGAACAGCACAAGGAACGATTTGGTGATGCCGAACACCTCGCCCACCTCGACCGCGCCCAGATAGACGGCAAAGAACAAGGCACCCGACACGCCGACAAAGAAGGACGACACGGCAAAGGCCGTAAGCTTCGCACGCAGCGGGTTCACCCCGATGATCTCGGCCGCAATGTCCATGTCGCGGATCGCCATCCACTCGCGCCCGATGGACCCGCGCGTCAGGTTGCGGGCCAGAATTGCGGCCCCCACGGTGAAGACCAGGCAGAACAGATAGGTGGCCCAGGCTTCGGTATTGGGGCCTGTCACTTCGATCCCGAACACGGCGCGCTCAGGTGCGTTGATCTGGCCCGAAGCCGAGTAGTTGTAGAACCACGACACCTTGTTGAAGAGCCACACCAGAAAGAATTGCGCGGCCAGCGTCGCCACGGCCAGATAGAACCCCTTGATGCGCAAGGACGGCAGGCCAAACAGCGTACCGACGACGGCCGTGATCCCACCCGCGAGGATCACATGGAAAAAGATGTTCACATCCGGAAAGGCCGTCATCAGCTTGTAACAGGCATAGGCCCCCACGGCCATGAACCCCCCGGTCCCAAGGCTGACCTGCCCGCAATATCCGGTCAGAATGTTCAGCCCGATGGCCGCGATGGCGTAGATCAGAAACGGCAGAAAGATCGAATTGACCAGATAATCCGTCATCACGAAGGGCATGACCAACAGGGCCACGGCCAGCACGACATAGTACCGATAACGGTCGAACCTGATCGGGAACGTCTGGCTATCCTGCGGATATGTCGTCGAAAAATCGCCCGCCTCACGATAGAACATCAGTTTGCTCCTTCCAGGGGCTGCATGGTGAATGTGCCCTTAACCATCCGTTCGGATTTCGTCGTTTTGCCACATTTCCCGACCCGACCCATGGCACACTGGGCCCGGGTAAATGGAGTGGGATCTATGACCGCAATTCTGGACGACATCCGTCGTCTCGAGGCCGCGCATGCGCGGGGTGAGTTGAGCGCCGTCGACCTGGCGGCAAAAAAGGCAAAGCTGTTCGAGGCGATACCGGACGCGGACGACGTATATGTCGAAGCGCCCGCGCGCGTGCCACCACGGCGGGCGCAATCCCGGCTGGGACAAACGCTACTGTTGTGCCTGTTTGTCCTGACGCTGTGTGCGGGGACAACCATCGTTCTGACGGGGGACCTGATGCTGGCGACGACATTGTCGATCACCGTGCTGGCCGCGTTGACGGTCACGATGTTCCGCCAGCTGGACGGATAGGCTGCGAAGGTTCCCGGGTGGGCGGGTCTCGTTGGACGCAGGCCAACGGGGTCGTCCGCGCGGGGATCACACACGTTCAATGATCTTCTCCCCGAACAGGCCCTGCGGGCGGAACACGAGGAAGATCAGCGCCAGCACGTAGGCAAACCAGTTCTCGGTCGCGTTCATGGTAAAGCCGAACAGCGCCCCGGCAAGGTCGCCCGAGGACATGAAGAACTCGAACAGCTTCTCTCCGACACCGATGATCAGCCCGCCGACAATGGCGCCCGGGATCGACGTGAACCCGCCCAGCATCAGCACCGGCAGGGCCTTGAGCGCGATCAGCGACAGCGAAAACTGCACGCCCGATTTCGCGCCCCACATGATGCCCGCGACCAGCGCCACGAAACCCGCCACCGACCACACCAGGATCCAGATATAGTTCAGCGACACACCCACGGACAACGCCGCCTGGTGGTCATCCGCCACGGCCCGCATCGCGCGCCCCTGCTTGGTGTATTGCGAAAAGATCACCAGCGCCGTCACCAACAAGATCGCGATGATCGTCGCCGTGATGTCCAGATTGTCGATGAAGAACCCGTAGCCAAACAGGTTGAACGTCGCCTCGTCGATGGCAAGGTTGATACCCTGCGGCAGGCACGTGCCCTCGGCCAGGCACACGTCCAGCTTCTTGATCTCGGACCCCCACATCAGGTCGGCCACGCCTTCCAGCAGATAGGCGAGCCCGATGGTCGCCATGAACAGGATGATCGGTTCTTGCCCCACCAGATGCTTGAAGATGAACCGCTGCACCATCCAGGCCAGCCCGATCATCACCACGACAGTCAACAGAATGGCGAGGATCGAATGCACCTCCCACCCGAAATAGTGGATATCAGTGCCAAAAATGGCGTTGATCAGGTGGGCAAAGGGCACCTGCCCGTTCTGGATGCCCACCAGCGTCATCGCGGCAAAGAGCGCCATGACCCCTTGCGCAAAGTTGAAGATACCGGACGCCTTGAAGATCAGGACAAAACCCAGCGCCACAAGGGCATAAAGCACCCCGGCCATGAGGCCGTTCAGGAACACTTCGCTGGCATAGATCAGTTGTTCAGACATCAAAGTGCCTCCCTTTGGCGTTTCGGCCGATCAGAACTCTGGAACACAGGCCGTATCATTTCACCGCCACCCCCATCAGGTCCGCCGTATGGTCCCTGAGCGGCTGGTAACTCACCCGCAACCGCGTCAGCCCCTCGAACGTCAGGTTCCAGTTCAGCGTGATTTCGGTCACCCGCCCGTCCCGGCGCGGCGCCGCCAGGAATGCGGCGGCATAGGCGCGGTCCATCGTGACCCGGCTGACCGGTTCGAACCCCGTGGTTGACACGAACCGTGCGCCTGCCCCATCGCGCCATGCGTTGAACGCAAGCAGCAGTTCGGAATAGCTCAGCCCGTGACTGATGATCTCGCAGGCCGGTTCGTCGTACATGAACACGACCAGCGTATTGGCCAGGTCCGTTTCCTGATAGCCCAGCGCATATGAATTCAGCGTGCTCTCGAAATACCGCCGGAAGGTGCGCGGGATCGGCATGATGTCCTGCGGCGACAGGCTCGCTGGGTCCTCAAGATAGGGCAGGCAGCGGGTTTCGATCACGTCGCACAGGCCCGCCATGCCCGGCTGCGCCGCATCGCAGATCGCGGGTTCTTCCGCCAACGCGGGACCGGCCCAGAGAGCCGCGCATATGGCCAGCCCCCTAACTCTCAAGATCCGTCTCCAACACGCGGTAGACGACACCCTGCCCGTCAATGGACGCCTCGACATGCACCTGCGGTTCGATCCATGCGTCACTGACCAACATGCCCGCCTCCGGCACATAGATCTGGCGCCGCGTGACATCGGCCACCCAATCCAGATAGGCAACGTCCAGCATGTCCGCACCAAGCTCATGCACGGCACAGGCCCGGTTGCCGTCGTCGGGGGCCGCATCCAGCACCAGCAGCAGGCCGTCCACCGCGGCAAAGACCAGTTCGGCGTCGCGCATCTGGTCCGCAAGCTGCTGCGCCAAGCCGTCCGTCACCGGCTCTGTCAGGTGTTCATATGGGTCGAGGCACCGCGCCTGAAACATGTTCCACGCCGCCCCGGCCTGCGCGGCACCGGCAAGCGCAAGGCACACAAGCGGTGCACAGGCTGTGCACAGGGTGTGTACGCGTTGTGCATGCCGGTTTTCAGTCATGGGACACCCCAAGATAGGCGTCGATCACATCCTGATTGTTGCGCACCTCGTCCGGGCTGCCATCACCGATCTTCTTGCCGTAATCCATCACCACGACGCGGTCCGACAGGTCCATCACGACGCCCATGTCATGTTCGATCAGGGCGATGGTGGTGCCAAATTCGTCATTCACATCAAGGATAAAGCGGCTCATGTCCTCTTTTTCCTCGACGTTCATCCCCGCCATGGGTTCGTCCAACAGCAAGAGCGACGGCTCGGCCGCCAGCGCGCGCGCCAGTTCGACCCGCTTTTTCAAACCATAGGGCAACCGCGCGACAGGCGTTTTGCGGATGGCCTGGATCTCCAGGAAATCAATAATCTTTTCAGCAACTTCCCGGTTGGCCGTCTCTTCGGCCTCGGCCTTGCCCTTCCAGATCGCCTGACCAAACAGTCCCGTCTTCATATGGGTCAGCCGCCCGGTCATCACGTTGTCCAGAACGGTCATGCCTTCGAAAAGGGCGATGTTCTGGAACGTCCGGGCAATCCCCTGCCGCGCGACTTCAAACGGCTTCATCGGTGGGCGCGGCGCCCCCTTGTAGTACACCTGCCCCTCCTGCGGGATGTAAAAGCCGGAAATCACATTCAGCATCGACGACTTGCCAGCGCCGTTCGGGCCGATAATCGCCCGGATCTCGCCCTCGCGAATATCGAACGAGATATCCTTGATCGCCTCAACCCCACCAAATCGCAGGGTAATATTGCGCATCTCCATGACAACGCCCCCGATCTTGCGACCGTCGGCTGTGACGTATCCTTCGGCCTGATCAAGCATGGGCTGCCTCCATCGTCCGCGAGTTAAGCAGGACATTAACCATTTTCTGCGCAAGCTCGGGACACAACTCGGAGGGGTCCCAATGTTTGACGCACTTGAACGCCGCTACTTGCTGAAACTCGCATTCGACTGCCGCCGCAAGGGGCTGAGTGCTGCGGAAACGCGCCAGGTCATGCGCCGGAACATCGGCCATTTCACCGGCGACAACCGTCTGATCTGCGCGGTGCGGCACGTGTTCGGGGATGCGGGCACAAATCCCATTCACTTTGCCAGGTAAACTCCCCCCGGAGGGCCGGTCGGCCATCCACGCCGTCGCGCCGGGCCAGGCACCTCGCGGGATGGTGGGTGGGGCGATGCCCGAAGGGCGAGCGTCACGCATCATCATTCTGCCGCCAGCTTTTGCGCAACCGCGGACGTGACCGCGGACCGAATGTCCAGCGTCGCCGAAATCGACCCCTTGCGCCCATCCTCATAGGTCACCTCGGTCTTGGTCGAGACCTCGGAAGATCCATCATACAGCGCCGCGATGATGTCTGCATATTTCTCCTCGATGATGCGGCGGCGCACCTTCCGCGTCCGGGTCAATTCGCCATCATCGGCATCCAGTTCCTTGTGCAGGACGACAAAGCGGTGCACCTGGCAGCCCGACAGCATCTCGTCCTCGGACACTGACCTGTTCACCTCTTCCACATGCTCGGTGATCGTCGACAACACCTGCGGATGCTGCGCCAGTTCCTGGTACGACCCGTACCCGATATTGTTCCGCTCGGCCCAGTTGCCGACCGCTGTCAGGTCGATGTTGATGAACGCCGTGCATTCCTCACGCCCGTTGCCAAAGACCACGGCCTCCAGGATGTTGGGGAAAAACTTTAGCTTGTTCTCAACATATTTGGGCGCAAACAGCGCCCCCGACGCCATCTGCCCCACATCCTTGGCCCGGTCGATGATCCGCAGATGCCCGGTGTCTTCCTCGATGAACCCGGCATCCCCGGTGGCGACCCAACCGTCGGCATCCTTGGTCCCGGCGGTGCTTTCGGGGTTCTTGTAATATTCCACGAACACACCGGGCGAACGATAGAACACCTCGCCATTGGGCTCGATCTTCAACTCGACCCCGGGGCATTTCACGCCCACGGTGTCGCTGCGCACCTCGCCATCGGGCTGCGCGGTGATGAACACCGTGGCTTCGGTCTGGCCGTAAAGCTGTTTCAGATTTATGCCCAATGACCGATAGAAATCAAAGATTTCCGGTCCAATCGCCTCACCCGCCGTATACCCCACGCGCACGCGGCTGAAGCCAAGCGTGTTCTTCAGCGGGCCATAGACCATCAACTCGCCCAGGGCATATTTCAACCGGTCCCCAAGGCCGACGGATTTGCCATCCAGGATCGCCGGACCAACCTTGCGCGCATGATCCATGAAATAGCGGAACATCTTCTGCTTGAAGACCCCCGCGTCCTCCATCCGGATCATCACGTTTGTAAGCTGCATCTCGAACACACGCGGCGGGGCAAAATAATAGGTCGGCCCGATCTCGCGTAGATCGACATGCATTGTGTCGGCACTTTCGGGGCAGTTGGTGCAAAAGCCCGACCACAGCGCCTGACCAACCGAAAAGATGAAATCGCCCACCCACGCCATGGGCAGATAGGCCAGAATGTCATCTGACTGCCGCAACCCGTCAAATTCCGAAGACGATTTCGACGTCTCGATCACATTGCGGTTCGACAGCACCACGCCCTTGGGTTTGCCCGTCGTCCCCGATGTGTAAAGCATCACGCATGTGCTGTCGTAATCCAGCGCTGCAATGCGTTTTGCCATCTCGGGCGCCAGTTCGTCGCGCTTGGCCCGGCCTGCATCCTGAACGTGACTGTACTGATGCAGTTTCGAATGATCGTATTTTCGCAATCCGCGCGGATCGAGATAGATCATCTGCTCGAAGTCAGGCAGTTGCCCCTGCACTTCGATCACCTTGTCGACCTGTTCCTGATCCCCCGCGATGACAAAGCGCGCACCGGAATGATCAAGTGTATAGGCCATCTCTTCGGCTGCCGCGTCCTGATAAAGCGGCACCGGGATTGCACCTGCCATTTGCGCGGACATCATCGACCAATACAGGTACGGGCGATTGCGCCCGATCACCGCGATATGGTCACCGGGTTTGACGCCCAGATCTATCAGGCCAAGCGCCAGCGCCTCGACCTCTTCCAGCGTTTCCGTCCAGGTCCAGCTTTGCCAGATCCCGAATTCCTTTTCGCGATAGGCCGGGGCCGATCCAAATTCCCTGGCATTTCGGTGTAACAGCGCCGGAACGGACACAAGCCCGTGCGCGCCTTCAGGCGACTTCGTCACGAATTTTCCTCCCGAACGCGCCCCGTATCCCGAGGTCACGCATGATCGCTTAGACGATTCTTACTGTGCCTAAGGATGTTGTTCGCACGCTGCGCGTCAACTTTTTCCTGATGTTTTCCCAATCCTTACGAATTGTAACAGCGCCCCCGCCCCCGTTGTGCGCACGCCAAATCCAATGCTAGCCATGAAGGATGGCACAGGATCACACGGCATCCCTGACGGCTTCGGGCCTGAATCTGATCGCGCAGGCACTGACGATCTATGACCGCGATCTGCGTCTTGCCGTGTGCAACGCCCCCTTTCAGCAGATGTTCGACCTGCCCGACGCGCTGGTCACGCCCGGATCGACCTTTCGCGAAACGATCACCCATCTGGCACGGCGGGGCGAATACGGTCCGATCGACGATCTCGACACATTCGTGCAGGAACGTGTCGACCAGGCGCTTGCGTTTGAACCGCATTACATGGAACGCACCCGCGCCAATGGCCGCACCATCAGCGTCGAAGGTTCGCCCCTCCCGCAGGGAGGCTGGGTCACCGTTTACACGGACATCTCGCACACCAAGGCGCAAGAGGCGCTGCTGCGCGCCCGCGCCACGGAACTGAGCGATCAGGTTCTGCAACATACCGAAGCGTTGAGTTCGACAAACCGCCAGCTTGCCGCAACCGTATCCGCCCTCGAAGAGGCCAAGCGTCAACTGACCGAAACAGAGGCACGCACCCGTCTTACGACCGAGATGATGCCCGCCCATATCGCCCACGTGGATGCATCGGGCCACTACACATATTCCAACAGACGGCTCAGCACGGTGATTCCGAACCGCCCGTCAGAGATTGTGGGCGAACATATCTCTGACGCCTTGGGTGCCTTTGCCTATGGCCGTATCGCGTCCAACCTTGCACGGGCGTATCAGGGTGAGGCATCGGTTTTCGAATTCACCGACGAGGCCAGCGCCAGACGCATACGTGTGTCGTTCACGCCCGAAGCGTCTGGCGGCGTCTACATCCTGTCCATGGATATCACCGAGGAAACCCAGGCCCGCGTCGCCCTGCAGCAAAACCGTCGGCGCACGCTGGCGGCGCAGATGACGTCCGGCATGGCACACGACTTTTCCAACTTGCTGACAATCATTCTTGGCCTGCAATCCAAACTTTCGCGTATGGACGATCTGCCCCAGGGCGCGACCGACCTGATCGACGGCACCCTGTCCGCCGCCCGGCGGGGCGGAGAGCTGTTGAACGCGATCGCCGACATGACCGCAGGTCGCGCCATGCGCCCTGCGGCCACGGACATCGAAACCTTGCTGGGCGACGTCACGACCATGGCTCAATCCACCCTGCCGCCGGGCCTGACCCTCAGCACATTCACCACGGTGACAGGCCCCCACATGCTTGATCCCGGCCTGGTCAAGGACAGCCTGTTGAACCTTGTCCTGAACGCCCGCGACGCCTGTGGGACGGCCGGCCAGATCACACTCACGGCCCGTCCCGTCCACGACACCTGGCTCGAGTTTACCGTCACCGACAGCGGCCCCGGCTTTTCGAACGAGGCGCTCGAACACGGCTTTGATCCCTTCTTTACCACCAAAGGGTCCGAAGGGTCGGGTATGGGCCTGCCGATGGTCTATGACATGACCAAGCGCGCGGGCGGCGACCTGAAGTTGGGCAACGGAGATGTGGGCGCACAGGTCCGCCTGCGCCTACCGCTGCGCCCCGCCCCGCAACTGGCCGGCGCGCTTGTCCTGCTGGTCGAGGATGACCCCGACTTGCGCCAACACTACCGCGACCTCTTGATGAGCATGGGACACGCCGTCATCGAGGCGGCAGGTGTGGACGAAGCGGTCGCGCTGACTGCTGACCTTCCCGACATCGGCCTTGTCCTGTCGGACATCAACCTCGGCTCCGGCACACGCACCGGCATCGACCTGGCCACGCAGTTGAACGGCACCCTGCCCGTGATCCTGATGACCTCCCTCTTGCCCAATGACCCAACCTTCCAGATGGCCACCCGCGCCGCGCCGGTCCTGCGCAAACCATTCGAAGCGTCCGACCTCGCGGCCCTCCTGCAGGCAGACGCCGCATGACCGGAGCCCTTGTCACCATCCTTGATGACGAACCGGCGATCCGCAGGATTCTGGCCGACGCGCTGGAAGAGGCGGGGTTCCGCACCCTCTCCTTCTCGCGTGCCTCTGCGTTCGAAGCGGCGCTGAAAACCCACAAACCCGACGTCTGCCTCGTGGATCTCGGTCTGCCCGACACCGATGGCCTGACGCTTGTGCACAAGCTGGCGTTGGAACAAGGCGCTGCCGTCATCATCATCTCGGGACGTGCCCAGGTCCAGGACCGGGTCACGGGCCTCGAACTCGGGGCCGACGACTACATCATCAAACCCTTCGACCCGGCCGAGGTGGTGGCGCGCATTCGCGTCCGCCTGCGCACACCCAAGTCTACGGCGCAAACCGGTCAGATCGCCCATTTCAACGGCTGGACCGCTTCGTTCGACAGCTACACATTGACCGACGACCAAGGCTCGGAAACCCCCTTCTCCCACGCAGAAGGCGAAGTGCTGCGTCTCTTCCTCGACGCGCCCAAACGACTGATCAGCCGGGCCCAAATGCAGGAAATGCTGGGCGGCGGCGCAGGCGACAGCTTTGACCGGGCCATGGACGTGCGCATCAGCCGACTGCGTACCAAGCTGCGCGAAGACCCCAAGAACCCCCGCCTGATCAAGACGATCTACGGCGCGGGCTACATCTTTCTGGGCGATGTGCAGTGGACATGACACTTCAACCTATGCAAGAATTACACCATGGTTGAAGCGCTTCTCTACCGCAGCGACGATGCCCGGTTCTACCGGGTCGAAATCACGCTGAACCTGTTTGCCGAAGCGTCCGTCGTGATCGAATGGGGCATCAGGGGCGGTCAACCCTGCCGCCAAATTACGTGCCACAGCGACCTGCGCGCGGCATCTACTGCCGCAGACCGTTACCGGCGGCGCGCACTCAGCCGCGGCTATGCGCGCGCAGGCTAAAGCCCGGCCGCATGGGCAAGCACACGCAGCCCGGCAACCAGATCATCCTCGTCGGTGTCTTCCTCGAACGCATGGCTGATGCCCCCGATGGAGGGCACAAACAGCATCGCCACCGGCATGCACCGCGCCACATTGGTGGCGTCATGCAGGGCACCTGATGGCATGCGCCGCCACATCCCCGGCGCGACGACCTCGGCCCCGGCCTCCAGACGCGCGCGCAACCCGGCATCCATCGCCACAGGGTCCAACCCCAGCAACGGCCCCGACTGAACCCCCAACGCCATCTCTGCGGTGACGGCGGCCAACGTCTCTTCGATGACCGTCTCCATGCGTGCCAGCCGGTCCATTTCCGCATCGCGCCACTGCATCGAAAACCGCACCTGGCCCGGCACAATCGAAGACGCGTTGGGGGCCACCGCGACATGGCCGATGGTCCAAACGGACTGCGGGGTCACCACATTGCGCAGCCGATCATTCAGACGGCAGGAAAAGGCCACAAGCCCCTGAAACGCATCCCGGCGCAGTGCCATGGCGGTGGTGCCGGCGTGGTTTTGTTGCCCGGTCAAGGTGATGGTACGATCCCGAATGCCCACAATATCCGTAACAACGCCAATCTGCTCATCCGCCGTATCCAGCGTCGCACCCTGTTCAATGTGCAATTCGATAAATCCGGTGAATCGCGCGGGATCAACCGGCCCGCCCGCACGGTCCCCCACAATCCGGCGGGCCGCACCCAGCGTGACACCCTCGTGATCCACCAGCGCATCCGCCTCGACCTGCGACAGCCCACCGGTCCACACGTTGGACCCGGTGGTCACGCCATACCGGCCCTCCTCGTCCTGAAAGGACACCACGGAAATCGCCGGTCCACCGGACTCGATACTGGCGCGGGCCACCTCCAGCGCGGCAATCACGCCCAGCGCGCCATCCAGCCACCCACCTTGCGGTTGGCTGTCCGAATGTGACCCCAACAACAGCGAAGGTCCGTCGGCCAAGCCGAAAAGGTTGCCCATCGCGTCAAAATGAGGCTGCAATCCGGCCTCCACCATGCGGCCCGCCAACCAGTCCCGCGCCGCCATGTCAGCCTCGGAATAGGCAGGGCGCACAACACCCTTGCCCTCGCCTGCCGCGCCAAAAGCGCGCAACGCGTGCAAATCGGCCAAGAACCGCCCCGGTTGCAGCGCCATGCCCCACCCCTTCTTCTGGCTGAAAATACTTTCGGGGAGTTTGAGGGGCAGACAGCCCCTCATCAACAAAAATGAATCGCGCGCGCCGTCAGGCGCACATTCGGATCACTCCGCCGCCACCGCACCGGCAACAGCCTCGACACGCACGGCCGAAAACTTGAATTCCGGGATCTTGCCATAAGGATCAACCGCCGGGTTGGTCAGGATGTTTGCCGCCGCCTCGACATAGGCAAAGGGCAGGAACACCATGTCCGGGGAAACAGCGCGATCTTCCCGCGCCATGATCTCGATGGACCCTCGCTTGGTTGTCAGCCGGACCATTCCGCCTGCCGAAATCCCCAATGTGCGCAGGGTGGACGGATGCAGCGAACAATTCGCCTCAGGCTCCACCGCGTCCAGAACCGACGCGCGGCGGGTCATCGACCCCGTATGCCAGTGTTCAAGCTGCCGTCCCGTGGTCAGGATCATCGGATATTCGGCATCGGGTACATCATCGGGCGCGATGACAGCTGCGGGGGTAAACCGGGCGCGCCCGTCCGGCCGCGGGAATCCGTCTCCAAAGACAATCGCCTGTCCCGGATCCTCCGGCGACAACGACGGATAGGTGACGGCATTCTGCCCCTCCAGACGCTCCCAGGTGATGTTGTTCAGCGACTTCATGTTCAACTTCATTTCGGCAAACACATCCGCCGGGCTTTCATAGGACCACCCCAGACCAAGCCGTTTCGCCAGTTCCACCTCGATCCACCAATCTTCCCTGGCCTCACCGGGCGGGGGCACCGCGGGCCGGCCCATCTGCACCTGACGGTTCGTGTTGGTCACGGTCCCCGTCTTTTCGGCAAAGGCCGATGCGGGCAGGATCACATCGGCATAATTCGCCGTTTCGGTGATGAAAATATCCTGCACCACCAGGTGATCGAGCTTGGCCAGCGCATCGCGCGCATGTTCCACGTCCGGGTCCGACATGGCCGGGTTTTCCCCCAGAATATACATTGCCTTGATCTCGCCCGCGTGGACCGCATCCATGATCTCGGTCACGGTCAAACCCTTTTCGCTGGAAAAGTCCCCCGATCCCCAAACATCCGTAAAGGCCGACCGCACACCATCGTCCGTCACCGTCTGGTAATCCGGCAGGAACATCGGGATCAGCCCGGCATCTGAGGCGCCCTGCACATTGTTCTGCCCGCGCAGCGGATGCAGTCCGGCGCCGGGCCGCCCCACCTGGCCGCACATCAGCGCCAGCGATATCAGGCAGCGCGAATTGTCGGTGCCATGAATGTGCTGGCTGACACCCATGCCCCAGAAAATCATCGCCGACTTGGCGCCGGCAAAGGTCCGCGCCACATCGCGCAGCACCTCCGCCTCGATCCCGCAAATCTCGGCCATCTTCTCAGGTGCAAACCCTTCCAGATGCACCTTCTCCGCCTCCCAATTCTCGGTATAGGCGTCGATATACTGCTGGTCGTACAGACCTTCCTCCACGATCACATGGCAAATCGCGTTCAGCATCGACACATCGGCGCCGGGCCGGAACTGCAGCATATGGCTGGCAAAACGCTTCAGCGCCTGGCCCCGCGGGTCCATGACAATCAGCTTGCCACCGCGCTTGGTAAACTGCTTGAAATAGGTCGCCGCCACCGGGTGGTTCTCGATCGGGTTGCAGCCAATCGCAATCGCCACATCCGCATTCTCGATCTCGTTGAACGTCGCGGTCACCGCGCCCGACCCCACGTTCTCCATCAGCGCCGCCACGGAACTCGCGTGGCACAACCGCGTGCAGTGATCGACGTTGTTGTGACCAAACCCCTGCCGGATCAACTTCTGAAACAGGTACGCCTCTTCGTTGGTGCACTTGGCAGACCCAAAGCCCGCCACCTCGCGCCCGCGCCCCTTCATGCCACGCGCGGCAAAATCCAGCGCCTCATCCCAGGACGCCTCGCGAAAGTGCGTCGACCAGTCGCCGGGATCCACGTTCAATCCCTTGGCAGGCGCGTCCTCGCGCCGGATCAGCGGCTTGGTCAGGCGGTGATCGTGGTGGATGTAGTCAAAACCAAACCGCCCCTTCACACACAGCCGCCCCTCGTTCGCAGGACCATTGATGCCCTCGACATATTTCACGCGACCATCCTTCACTTTCAGCGAAATCTGGCAGCCCACGCCGCAGAACGGGCAGATACTCTCGACCTCATTATCGAAATCGGCACTGTCGCCCACCTGCTGATCATCCACGACGGTCGATGGCATCAGAGCGCCGGTCGGGCAGGCTTGCACGCATTCACCACAGGCCACGCAGGTGCTGTCGCCCATCGGGTCCGCCATATCAAAGGTCGGGTAGGCATCATGCCCCCGCCCCGACATGCCGATGACGTCATTGACCTGAACCTCGCGGCAGGCCCGCACACACAGGCCGCATTGAATGCAGGCATCCAGGTTCACGGACATCGCCACATGGCTGTCGTCCAAAAGCGGAATGCGCCCCTCTTCAAGTTTCGGAAACCGGCTTTCGGTCACGCCGTTCAGGTCTGCCATATCCCAAAGATGCGCAGACTTGTCATGCGCCACATCCCGCTCCGGCTGGTCGGCCACCAGCATCTCGACCACCATCTTGCGCGCATTTTCGGCGCGCGCCGAATTGGTCGTGACAACCATCCCGTCCGAGGGTTCGCGAATACAGGACGCGGCCAGCACCCGCTCGCCCTCGATCTCGACCATACACGCGCGGCAGTTCCCATCGGGGCGGTATCCCGGCGCTGGCTTGTGGCACAGATGCGGGATCACCAGGCCACGGCCGTTGGCCACCTCCCAGATGGTCATGCCTGCCTCGGCCTGCACTTCTTGGCCATCCAACGTGAATGTCACCGTGTCCGTCATCGCGCACGTCTCCCTGATAGTGCGCCTGTTCTAGCGTGCCCGCAGCGCGCAAAGGACTCCCAATCCCGACACGACGCCCCGGTTTTGCGCCACCCAGGTTTCCGATGGGCAACCATTGCTCCCCCAAGGCAACTCGGGGTAGCGATGCGCCATGCTTGCCCGCCCCTCAGCCCACAACCTGCGTATCACCTGCCAGACCCTGATCATCGGGGGCATCGGCGCAGCCATTGCCGAAGCGATGAACGCGCCCATCGCCGTGCTTACCGGGCCTGCGCTGTTGGTCAGTCTCGCCGCGCTGGGGGGCCTGCGCACCGGTATCGACGATACCGTGCGCAACCTGATCTTCCTGCTGGTCGGTGTCTCTATCGGCAGCGGAGTCGACGCATCCGCGACCCAGGCGATGCTGCGCTGGCCCTTCGCATTTGCCGCTCTGGGCGTCATGCTTTGGGCCACGCTCTGGCTCTGCGGGCAAATCCTGCACCGGGGGTTTGGCCTGGACAGGCGCAGCGCCTATCTTGCCGCGGCACCTGGACATCTGAGCTTTGTGGTGGGGTTGTCCACGGGCCTGAACCTCGACACAACGCGCATCGTCGTTATCCAATCGGTGCGCCTTCTTGCACTGACCCTGAGCGTCCCGGCAATCGCCCTGGGCTTTGGACTGGAACTGACAGGACAGGTCCTGCCACCGGGCGATCCCATGGCATGGACCGATCTGGGCCTCCTCTTGTTCGCGGGCCTCGCGCTTGGCTATGCACTGGACAAGATCGGACTTCCCGCACCTCTGCTGATCGGCGGCATGTTGGCCTCCGCGTTCGGGCACGCCAGCGACATCACACCCGGGGTCATGCATCCATGGCTCAGCTATGCTGGGCTGATGACGGTCGGTACGCTTATCGGGGCCCGGTTCAACGGGATCACGCGCAAGGCCCTTGCAAGCTCGCTTGTCGCCGGGCTCACGGTCACGACGCTCACAGTGCTGATGGCGCTGGCCGCAGCCCTCCCGGTGGCCTATGCGCTCGGCTTCGACCCGACCCACGTGCTGATTGCCTTTGCGCCGGGGGGCCTGGAAACGATGATCGCCATGGGTGTCGTCCTGGGTGCCAACCCCGGCTTTGTTGCTGCCGCCCATGTCACACGACTGCTTTTCCTGACCGCCCTCCTCCCTGCCTTCGTGGGTCGCCTGAAACGCGCCTGATCCATCCTTCATTTCACCGAATAAACCGCCGCGGCAGGCGCCCGCACTTTCCACCCACAGCGCCGTGGCCTAGAACGAAAGAAACACCCGTCAAAGGCCCCCATGTCCCACATTACCCTGATCCGCCACGGCCAAGCCAATACCCACGCCAAGGACGAGGCGAGCTATGATCAATTGTCTGCGCTTGGGCACCAACAGGCGGCATGGCTTGGCGATCACATGCGGGCCACACATCAACACCACACCCGGCTTTATACGGGCACCCTGCGCCGCCACCGCGAAACCGCCGAAGGCATGGCCACCGGGATGGAGGCAACAGAAGACGCGCGCCTGAACGAGCTGGAATACTTCACCATGGCGCAGGCGCTTGAGGCCGAACACGGCATAGCCGCCCCGTCCGAGCCTGCGGAATTCGTGCACCATTTCCCAAAGGTGCTGAAGCACTGGCAGGATGACAGGCTTGAAGGCGCGCCCGAACGTTTCGGCGACTTCGAAACACGGATCAGGGATGCGTTGGCAGAGATCGGACAGGGCACGGGCCCCGCGCTTGTGGTGACTTCAGGCGGATTGATCGCCATGACGATGCGCCTGCATCTCGGGCTCGAAGTGCAGGCCATGGCGAATGTCGCGCTGGCGATCATGAACACGTCCATGCACCGCCTGCACCCTATCGGCGGTACCTGGTCGCCCGTCATGTTCAACGCCGTCCCGCATCTTGAACACCCGGACCGTCATCACGCCCAGACACATGTCTAAGGAACACCCATGAAACTATACTACGCCACCGGCACGATCTCGATTGCTGTCGCCATCGCATTGGAAGAGGCCGGGCTGACCTATGACGCCCACCGCCTCAACTTTGCGGCCGGTGACCAGCAGTCGCCCGACTATGCAGCGATCAATCCCAAGGGGCGCGTTCCCGCGCTTGACGTGAACGGCACGATCCTTACGGAAACCGGCGCTCTTCTCGACTACATCGCCATGCAGGACCCGGCGCTCATGCCGTCCGATCCCGTTCAGGCCGCGCAGGCGCGCAGCGTCATGTATTACCTCGCGTCCACCATGCATGTGAACCACGCCCACAAGATGCGCGGCCACCGCTGGGCGGATAACGAGGCCAGCTGGCAGGACATGACGGCAAAAGTGCCAGAAACCATGGCCGCCTCGGCCCGCTTCGTCGAAGACGAGTGCCTCACCGGACCCTACATCCTGGGCGACAGCTTTACCCTGGCTGATGCCTATCTGTTCATGGTCTGCACCTGGCTGCCTGGTGACGATGTCGACCTGGCCCCCTTCCCCAAGATCCGCACCTTCATGGACGCGATGGAGGCACGGCCCAGCGTCAAGACCGTCCGCGCCAAGGGCATGCTGCGATGACACATCTGTGGGTCCGAGCCGAACAGCGCGAGAACGAAGACCGTGTGGGTCTGACCCCGGAAGGCGCGGCAAGGCTGATCAACGCCGGGATTAAGGTAACGGTCGAAGACAGCCGGGCCCGCTGCATTCCGACCGACCGATATGCACAGGCGGGTGCCGCCATTGCCCCAGAAAACGCATGGCCCACGGCACCGGACGATGCCATCATCTTCGGGCTCAAGGAGCTGCCCGACAATGGCACGGCGCTGCGGCACAAGCACATCATGTTCGGCCATGCCTACAAGGGCCAGCCGTCAGGTCAAATCCTCCTGAACCGTTTCAAGCAGGGTGGTGGCACGCTGTATGACCTCGAATACCTGGTGGACGGGGCAGGCAGACGGGTGGCCGCCTTCGGGTACTGGGCAGGCTATGCGGGTGCTGCCGTTGCGCTCAAATGCTGGATCGCCCAGCAACAGGGGCACATCGCAGGACCGGTCCAAGCCTACCCCAGTTCCAACCACCTGCTGGCCGAATTGCAATCCGACCTCGTTGCGACAGGCAGCCACCGGCCCACAGCGCTGATCATAGGCGCTCTTGGGCGGGTCGGCACCGGGGCTGCGGACCTGTGCACCGTCATGGGCGTGCCAACCACCCGCTGGGACATGGCGGACACCGCCCATGGCGGACCTTTCCCAGAGATCCTGCGGCACGACATCTTCTTCAACTGTATCCTGGCGCGGCCTGGCACACCCGTATTTGTCCCCGCGGGGACACCGCACCAACCGCGCAAGTTAAGCGTCATCGGCGACATCGCCTGCGACCCGGACAGCGACTTTTCCCCGATCAAGGTCTATGACCGGACAACGACATGGACAGACCCCGCGTTGCGTGTCCATGACAGGCCCCCGCTGGATGTGACCGCCATCGACAACCTGCCGTCGATGCTGCCGGTGGAAAGCAGCGAGGACTACGCCGAACAACTCCTGCCCAGCCTCCTTGCACTCACGGACCTGACAACGGGTGTCTGGGGCCGCGCCAAACACAGCTTTGACCAGGCCATCGCCAATTGATGCGGCCACAATACCACTTTCGCCACGGGCCGGACGGGTTGATGGCATGGGATATGCGCAAGATCGCGGCAGCCGCCTCTCACCTTGACCCGGACCAAGTCGCGCTGACGGATATTGAAGAACTGGATGAAAACTGGTGGTTCGCCCATGGCACCCCGCCCACCCCGCGCGCCATTGCAGGTCACATGAAACGGATCCGGCAGGTCGACCGCAGCCACCCCATCATCCTTGATGCGGACGGACGCCTTATGGACGGCATGCACCGCGTGGTCCAAGCGTTGCTGGCAGGGGACACGATGATCCTCGCCATCCGCTTGCCTGAAACGCCACCGCCCGATTACATCGGCGTCAACCCGGACGACCTGCCCTACGATGTGGACGCGTAACCATACCCGCTTCTTCTGACTGAAAATACGACGGGGTCTGGGGCAGCGCCCCAGTCCATCAGACAAAAAAGGACACCGAAATGACCATCCATTGGTGCGGCACCGGCCTCTCAGCCGTTCCCGGTCTCAAGCGACTGATCGAACTGGGCTATCCGGTTGTGGTGTGGAACCGCACGGTGGACAAGGCACAGGCCGCCATCGGCAGCTACACCTCGGATATCCGCACCTTTGACCTCAAGGCGCTGACATCTGCATTGACGGCGGGCGATACGGTGGTGTCGATGCTGCCCGGGGACTGGCACGTGCCGTTGGCACAGGCCGCTATCGACGCACAGGCGCATTTCGTCTCTTCCAGCTATATCGCACCAGAGATGCGCGCCCTGGACCAAAAGGCCAAAGAGGCCGGCGTGGCCGTGATCAACGAAGTGGGGCTCGATCCCGGCATCGACCACCTCATGGCGCATCATCTCGTTGCGGCTTACAGAAACTCGAACGCCTATGACGACGCCAACCGCATCAGCTTTACGTCCTATTGCGGCGGCATACCGAAACACGCCAACCCGTTCCGGTACAAGTTCAGCTGGGCACCGGTGGGCGTGCTCAAGGCGCTCAGGTCACCCTCAACGTCGATCCGTGCGGGCTCGGAACTGACCGTGACTAAACCGTGGGACGCGATCACCTCTTACCTGGCTCCGCTGCCCCAACCCGAGACGTTCGAGGTTTACCCGAACCGCGACAGCCTGCCCTTCATGGCCGAATACGGGTTTGACCCGAAATGGGAGGTCCACGAATTTGTCCGTGGAACCCTGCGCCTGAACGGCTGGGCCGAGGCCTGGAAGGACGTGTTTGCCGAGATCGAGACCAACCCGACCGACGCGCGCCTTGCAGAGATGTCCGACGCGATGCTTGCCGACAACAGCTATGACAAAGGCGAACCGGACCGCGTGGTTCTGTGTGTCGATCTGAAGGCGGAAAACGCCACAGGGACCGTTTGGCACCAAACCTATGTCATGGACGCTTGGGGCGATGCACGCGGCACCGCCATGGCACGGCTGGTCTCCGTCCCCGTTTCACTGGCGGTGCAAGCGGCACGGGTGGGCGCGATCAAGCCCGGTGTGCACGCTGCCCCATCAGACCTGCATCTTGTGGCGAACTGGATGGACGAAATCGCACGGCTGGCCCAACATCTTGGTGTCGTCGATCACGTCAACGTTCAGGCCTAGCGCAGCAACGCATCCTCGGCGTCACCCAGCGGCTGACCAAGGGCTTCCATGCCTTCCTCGATGTGATCCGCGAAATGCGGCGTGCCAAGCAGGTAATCCGCGCACGGGGTCGAGGCTTCGGCTTCGGCCGTTTCCAAGGCCTCGGTCCAATCCGTCACTTCGAATGCGCCGCGGCCGATCCACATGATTGCGACCAGTTCGGCCTGTTCATCCGTGCCGAGCCGATCAATCAATCCGCGCAATTCGCCCTCGGCCCGTTCCAGTTCGCGGCCCATCAGTACAACCTGCGCCACCACGGCGCGCTCAATTTCAAGGTCCATGTTCAACCCTCCTGCTGCACTGTCGTGCAGGCAGAAACGTCATGCCTTGATCCGCATCAAATGCCGGGCTGTGTCAGGCGAAAATCCGGTAGTAAAGCCAGTCCGGCAGGAATTGCGACCCCCGGAACAGAAGTGAAAAGAAGGTCGGAAAGCTCTTTTTGAAGCTGTCGGTCAGCATCAGTTCAAACATCTCGCGCGCGGCCTGCTCCGGCTCCATGATGAACGGCATCTTGAAGTCGTTCTTGTCGGTCAACTGCGTCTTGATGAAGCCCGGATTGGCGACCTGAACACGCACGCCGGTCGTGCGCAGATCGGCATACATGCATTCGGCCAAGGACATCGTCGCCGCCTTGGACGCTGTATAGCCAATGGATCGCGGCAACCCGCGAAACCCGGTCAACGATGAGGTGATGACGATGTGGCCTGCATCCTTTTCCACGAAGTGCGGCACGACCTGACCCAACACGCGCATGAAACCGGTAAAATTAACATCCGCCATGGTGGTGGCCTGTTCGGCGTTCCAGTCACGGGCCGAAAACGGCCAGTACACTCCTGCCAGCAGCACCAGCCCGTCAATGTCACCCACAGCCTCTGCCGCCGCTCGGACGCTGGCGTCATCGGCGATATCGATGGTCTGGTACGATGCCTTGCCGGGCAATTCCGCGACCAGCTCTTTCAGCTTGTCCTCGCTTCGCGACGACACGATCACTTCAACCCCCGAACGGCTCATGCAATGGGCCAAAGCGCGGCCAAGCCCGTCTCCTGCACCAATCAACCAATATCTCTTGCCGCTCAGTGTCGTGTCCGTCATGCCGCTTCTTTCATCTCTTCATTGGCGGGGCGCATGGTCGCCACAAGTTCTGCCACCTTGATCCCGTACTTACGGAACTGTGACCGGTTCACGATGGTTCCATTCGGCGCAAGGTACATCCAGTCCACGGTGTCCAGCACATGCCCACCCGACGCCTCGGGCAGGCGGAACTTGTACTTCAATTGGACCGAACTGCCGGTTTGCTGCCCGGTGCCGTCGCCCACCACATCGTCCGCGCGTGCAACGATCTTGCCATCGTTGCCAATGGTCAACCGCCAGGCCCGCGTCTGCTGCGATCCATCGTCGTAGGTGAACACCTCGTCCATGGTGCCGCTGTTGCCTTCCCATTTGCAGTCGAATTCGCCCACGAAGCGGGACGACACGCGCCCCGTCGGGCCAAAGATCACGCCCTCGCAGATGATCGGACCATTCAGATGCGTTCGCACATCGAATTGCGGACCGTGCCCGGCGGCATAGTCATCCGGGCTTTGCGCGAGGAAATCGGCATAGCGCGATCGCGTCCAGCCAAACATCAACACGACGGCGGCACCCAAAAGGGCAAAGATCAGTCCATCCATGTCAGGTCTCCTTCAGGTCTGTCGTCGCAAGCAGCGCAATGGCGACAACCTTGAGGCCACAAGGCACGGCCGCATAAAGCAGCGTGAGAAGCGCAAGCGCCTCGGGCGGGTGAATGGCAGCACCACTGTCGAACCCGGCCCGCTCAAGTGCGGGCAGCAGGGTGACGGCGGCAAAGGCCAGGGTAAATTTCGAAACAAACGACCACAGTCCGAACCCTTCGGCGGCCGAGGGGCTGATCCGCGCCATGCGGCTGGCAAACACAGCTGGCAGCACGGTCAGATCAGCCCCAAGCGTCGCCCCCGACAACGCACAAATGATCGCAAAGGCAAGCCAATCGCCCGGACCCAGCGTGACAGCCCAGCCAAAGGCCGCAATGGCCAGGACCATCGCCGCAAGCAGCACGGGTTTCGGGCCGTAGCCTTCGGCCAACCGGCCCCAGATCGGCGCCGCCAAGGCCGCGGACAAGAAGAACAGAAGCAAAAGCGGCCCCTCAAAGCCAGGTGCCTCGAGGCGGCTTTCGACAAAGAACAGGAACAAGGTCGAACTTACGGCGACGGGTGCGGCGTTGACCAAGGCGATCAACAACAACTTGCGGGCCAGCGCGTCCCCCAGCACAGCCTTGAACCCGACCGACGGGGGCAGGCCATCGCTGACCCATTCGCCGCGCATCATCACAACCGCCGCCAGCGCCAGAACCAGAAAGCCGACGGCAAAGCCTGCAAATGGGGCACCGATAAAGCCGCCCAACATGACAGGTGCGATCGCCGCCACGCAGACCCCCAGCAACGCGCCAGTCTCGCGCCAGCGGGCGAGCATGAGGTGCCCCTGGCCCGGCAGACGATCAGCCTTGACCACCCCCTGGGCATAGAAGTTGATTGTCAGGAAACTAAAGGCCGAGAACACGCCCGTCAGCATCAAGGCAAACCAGATCAACGGCGGCAACAGCGGCGGCACCGCAAAAAGGCCCAGCATGGACAGCGCCATAACCGTGCATCCGATCAGGACGGCGACGCCCCGGCGCGACCGCAACGCTTCGGACATGCGGCCAAACAGCGGGTCCTGAACCACGTCCAGCAACCGCAGACCAAAGAGAACGGCGCCCAGCGCAGCAAGCGACACGCCGTATTCATCGACATAGAACTTGGGCGCGTGGATGTAGATCGGCAGCCCAGCCGCACTCAGCAACGCGGCGAAAACCGCGTATGCCGGAAGCTTTTGAGGCTGGGCGTTGTTCACCGCGAGACCTCATCGGACGGGGGCAGTGGGCGGGCGCGGTATGTCGCACGTTTCCACCACAGCTTGAGCGCCTGCCAATGGATCAGGGCCAGCACGCGGCGCGAGCCAAAGGGGCGGCGCAGGGCCGCACGCAGGATGCGCCTGTTGGTCAGCGGACAGCGCTGCCCGGTCAGGGTGGCAATCAGCCCGCCTTCGCCGCGAGAATAGTCGATCCAGACGCCGATCCGATCCTCGCGAATATCGAAACGAAATTCATACCCGCCTTCGACCGGCTGGAAGGGCGAGACATGAAAAATCTTGGTCGCTTGCATCCGGTCATCGGCCGCAATGGGGCGCAGGTCAGAATGGTTCACAAGATAGCTGTGCCGGTCGCCAAAGGTGTTTGTCACCTCGGAAATGACGGCAATCAACGTGTCGTCGTCGCGGCGACACAGCCAGAAGCTGACGGGGTTGAAAACGTGCCCCATGACCTTGGGCTGGGCCAGCAATTCGATCCGGGCCACACCGGTGATCTGGTGCGCCTGCAGCACCTCACGCACCCACGCGGCCCCGCGCCCGGCCTTGGGCGGGCCGCCGTGATCGACATCATCAAGTCCCATGAGCCCGCGCGTGTTCCGCCCAAACAGGCGCGGCACGCGCAACTCGGCCTCTGCATCCAGGAGCATGTAATCCACCGAGTAGCGAAAGGCGTTCTCGATGGCCCCCTTGCGCCCGTGATAGGTGACGCCAGCGATATGATCGATCGTAGCGGTCATTATTCCGCAGCTACCTGCAATTGCGGCGTCCGCAACAACGCGCGGGCCACGTCCAGACCGGCGGTCAGACCGTCCTCGTGGAACCCGTGGCGCATCCATGCACCGCAGTACCACGTGTGATTGGCACCGTTCATGGCGCGAACCTGATCCTGCGCGGCCAAGGCGGCCAGGTCATAGACCGGGTGCCGCAGCACTGTCTGGTCATAGATCAACTCTTCGCGGATCGTCCGCTTGGTGTTCAGGGTCACGAAATGCATGTCGTCCTTGGGGATCGGTTGCAGCGAATTGAGCCAGTAGGTCAGATCGATGCGGTCCGACTGCGCGCCCCTGTCCTCGGTATAGACCCAGCTGGACCAGACCTGCCGCCGCGCGGGCATGATGTTTTGGTCGCGGTGCAGGATGACATCGTTGGGTTGGTACTTGACGGCACCAAGGGCGGCCCGTTCATCGTCCGTGGGATCCTCCAGCAGGCGAAGGCTGTCATCGGAATGGGTGGCAAGGATCACCTCGTCAAACATTTCCCAGTCCCCGCCCCATGCCTTGACCTGGCCCCCGCCGGCGGTGCGGCGTACGCCTTGCACGGGCGCGCCAAGGCGGATGTCCACCCCGTTGCCCAGCATCGCCGCCTCGATCCGGCGGACGTATTCGATAGAACCGCCGTCAACCGTATACCACTGATGCTGCCCCGTCGCATTCAGCAAGGCGTGATTTTCAAAGAACTGGATCATGGCATGGGCCGGGAAATCCATGATCTTGTCCACGGGCGTGGACCAGATCGCGCCGCTGAGGGGAAGGAGGTAATAGTCGCGGAACCAGTCGCCGGTGCCCATCACGTCCAGGAACTGTGCGATTGTGCGCGTGCGGTCTTCGTTCGCGACCCGCAATGCATTTCTGTTGAAGCGCAGGACATCACGCACCATGCCAAGGAACTTGGGGTTCACAGCGTTGCGGCGCTGGGCAAAGAGTGCATCGAGGCTTGCCAGCCCGTACTCCAGTCGCCCGCCATCAATGGACGCGCCAAAGCTCATGTTGGATTTGACAACCGGCACATCGAGTTCGTCAAACAGGTGCGCCATGTTGGGATAGTTGGCGTAGTTGAACACCAGAAAACCTGTATCGACAGGCTGATCGCCCCGCTTGCCCGCCATGATGGTTCGGGCATGACCTCCCAATCGCGGCTCGGCTTCGAACAGGGTGACGTGGTGATCAGACGCAAGGGTATGGGCGGCCCCCATTCCCGATATCCCACCCCCGATTACGGCAATGCGTTTCGGTGCGGTGGCAGCAGTTTCAAATGGCATAAGGTGTCGGGTCCTGTGCGTCTTTGCGGTGTGTTTTGTGTACGGGTCATTGACGCAAGCGGATGCACAAAAACCAGACATTTATTTTTGATCCAAACCGGTTTGTGTGGCGTAGACGGTTCATGTTTGCGGGTTTAGACACGTCTGAAACGATATTTCAGCCATCCACCGGGGGCTCTCCCGGGGCGGCGACAGGACCGGCACTCATGCAAGACAGCGACGGAAAGCGGATGCAGTGGGTCGACCACATGGTTCGCATCCGTGACACGCAGGATCAGGCGGCATTTGCCGCGCTGTTTGAACATTTTGCCCCGCGGGTCAAAGGGTTCCTGATGAAGTCGGGCGCGGATGCGTCGCTGGCGGAAGAATGCGCGCAAGAGGTCATGGCGACCTGTTGGCACAAGGCGCATATGTTTGACCCCGCGCGGGCCTCGGTGGCGACCTGGATCTTCACCATCGCGCGGAACAGAAAGATTGACGTGCTGCGCAAGCAGCGCCGACCCGAGCCCGAAGATCTGGGGTGGGGTCCCGAACAGGAACCTGATCAGGCCGACATCATGGCCTTGCAACAGGAAAGCGAACAGTTGGGTCAGGCGATCTCGGAATTGCCGCCAGCCCAGCGGGAACTGATACAGAAGGCGTATTTCGGGGACCTGTCCCACAGTGAAATCGCCGATCAAACCGGTCTGCCCCTGGGTACGATCAAATCAAGGATTAGGTTGGCGCTGGAACGACTGCGCCACGCGATGAAGTGACGGATATGGAACAAAAGATCACACATCACCTGACGGACGAGATCCTGATGGCATATGCAGCCGGGACGCTACCCGAAGCCTTCAATCTGATGGTCGCGACCCATGTATCGCTCTGCGACACGTGCCGCGCGGCGGTCGAGGCATATGACATGCTGGGAGGTGAGGTCTTGGCCCTGCCCCCGGGCAATGACGTTTCGCTTACGCCCGGCAGCCTTGCCGCGACGATGGCCCTGATCGCAGGTGGCGCAGCGGACGAAATTCGTACATCGCGCCGCCATGATCCGGTGTTGCCACAACCGTTGCACGACTATGTCGGTGGTGGCATCGACGCTGTCAAATGGCGGTCCGTCGGCATGGGTGTGAAGCAAGCCATCCTGCCCACGTCCAGGGATGCATCGGCGCGACTGCTGTACATCCCCGCAGGAACCGCGATGCCGGATCACGGCCACCACGGAACCGAGATGACGATGGTCCTGCAAGGGGCGTTTCAGGACGAAGACGACTATTTCGCGCGTGGCGACGTCGAAGTGGCAGACAGCGATCTGCACCACACCCCGGTGGCGGATATCCACGAAGACTGCATCTGCCTTGCCGTGACAGACGCCCCGTTGCGTTTCCAGGGGCTTATCCCCAAGATCGCACAGCGCTTCGCCCGCATCTGATCGACGGGGGGCATCTCGCCCTCACCTCCGCCGCGTCCGACACCGCGGTCAGGCGAACGTGGTGTCAGGCAAAATCCGACCAGCGCAATGTCGCGGTCGGTACAGACCTGAGCCCAAGCTGAGCCATCCTGATGCCGATGCAAAAGATCGGTAGGCCCCATGCGCGAGACGCTCTTACTGTCAGACGGTCGTTTGACCCCCACCCTGCAGGATCAGTACTGGCGTGACGGGTTTCTGTTTCCGCTGCCCGCCATTTCGGCCGAGGCGGCCAAGGCAGCGCGTGCTGAGCTTGAAGCCATCGAAGCCCAATACCTGACCGCCGACTTGCCCCACGCGCTGAACACTTACAAACGCGTCAACGCGCATGTCGTGTTGCCAATGGCGGCCCGGGTGGCCCGCGACCCGGCGGTATTGGACGTGATCGAAGGCATTCTGGGCCCCGACATCCTGATTTACTCGACCGAGTTCTTCATCAAAGAGCCCAACACAACGCAGATCGTGTCGATGCACCAGGACCTAACCTATTGGGGGCTTGGCGCCATTGACGGCCTGGTTACCGCGTGGATTGCCCTGTCACCTGCAACACCTGCCTCGGGCTGTATGGATTTCGTCGCCGGCAGCCACAAGAACGCGATCCTCGAGCACGAAGACAGTTTTGATCCCAACAACCTGCTGTCCAGAGGGCAGGAAGTGAAAGTGGACGTGGCACCCGAAGACAGGACCGCCATTGAAATCCACCCCGGACAAATGTCGTTGCATCACGGCCTGACGATCCACGGCTCAGGCCCCAATACGACGGATGACCGGCGCATCGCCTGCGTTGTCCGCTACATCCGGCCCGACATGGCGCAACAGGTCGGCACCCGGGATTACGCGACGCCGGCACGCGGCACCGACACCTATCACAATTTCACACATGTGCCCGTGCCCACCACCAACTTTGCCCCCGACGCGCTTGCGCTTTACGACGACATTCGCAGGGCCCAAGCCAAGGTGATGATGAAAGACGCCAAGGCCAGCACGGAGATCTATGCCTGATGGACCACGTGAAATTCACCGCGATGAAGGACGGCGACAAGGAAGACTACGACTTTCTGACGAAACACGAGGTTGAGTATACCCGCGGCACCGCTGACCGCTTGCTGGCCGCCCTGGAAACGCTGGATGACAGCCTGTCCGGCTATCAGGTGACCCGGCTGGGCCATTCGGTGCAATCGGCCACGCGGGCATGGCGGGACGGGGCGGATACCGATTGGGTCGTTTCGACCTTGCTGCATGACATCGGGGACATCTTTGCCCCGTACAACCACGATGAATATGCGGCGTCGATCCTGAAACCCTTTGTGCGCGAACAATGCACCTGGGTCGTGGAAAAGCACGGCGACTTCCAAATGATCTATTATGGTGAACATGTGGGCGCGAACCCGCACAAACGCGACGCATATCTTGGCCACCCTTACTTCGATGACTGCGTGACATTTTGCGCGCGTTGGGACCAGTCCAGCTTTGATCCGGACTATGACGCTCTTCCGCTGGCGTTCTTCCAGAACATGGTGCGAGAGGTTTTCGCGCGCGTGCCCTACGATCCGGCGGTCATGTTGCCGGGCGTGCGCGCCCCGCTTCAGGACCCGGAGGTGGCCCGCGCACGCGCTTGAACCTGGGTCATGCCCCAGGCCGATATCGCCCCTTGACGCCCCGGCAAGACAAGCGACGGAAAGTGCTGCCACCCTTCTTCGCGCTGGTCCAGCGCCTGCATCACATCTTCGGAAATCAACAGCGCCATGGCCTCGGTCTTGGTGGCGGCTTCCAGCCGGGCCGCGACATTCACCGTATCGCCCAGAACGGTGTATTCCAGCCGTCCTTCATCGCCGACAACACCGGCGAACACCTCGCCCAGATGGATGCCAATACCAAGTCGCGCTTCGGAAAAGCGGATCAACAAATCATGTGAAAACGCAACCGCACATGTCGCGGCATCGCCATGCGTATCATCAAAGACCACCATCGCCCCGTCGCCAACGAACTTGTCCACAATGCCACCTGTCGCGTCGGCAGCCTTGGAAATGCAGCCCCGGTACCGGGCCAGGAAGGCCGACAGGTCCGGGACGGCCATCGTTTCCGCCAGCGCGGTAAAGCCCCGAATGTCCACGAACAGAACGGCCATGCGCTGCTGCCGCCCCGCGCGCATCGCATCAATCCCACGTGCGGAAAGCTGGTCATCCAGTTCAGACGGCAAGAACCGGGTCAACTGGCCCCGCGCCTCCGCCTCGTCAATCGATCGACGCAAAAGGGCACGGATACGCGTGGACGCGGCAACCAGTACAACCGCAGCCAACGCAATCATCACGATCCGCACGATGTTGGGCGGCCAACCGAAAAGGAAAACCAACCCCGCGCGCGCCTCGGCTTCGGACGCGATGAAGGGAATGGTCAGGATCGCCGCAAAACCGGCAATCAACACAAGCGACATGCAGGCTAAAAGCGCGGGGTTGAACCGCAGCGCACCGCAGGCCAGCACCACCGGGATCAGCCAGATCGTGGGAAAGGCGGAAATGAACTGACCGGACAGACCCATGTTCGACAGGCTCAGCCACGATCCCAACAGGATGAACACGCAGTCGATAAGCGCCGAGGGCCAGGCCATCCACGCCTGAAAACGTCTGGCCCGGATCAGAAGGATGATGCCCAGCCCCAGCACGAAATAGCTGCCCATGGTCATCGCGGCATAGATCAGTTGCAGTTCCAGAACGGCCGAGTCCGGCAAGCCCGTCAACGAGACCGTCACAAACAGAACAACAGCCAGCGATGACGAGATAATCAGACGCAGGACGCCGATGAACCACTCGGCCTGTGCTTCGGCCTCGAAAAAGATGCGTTGCGCCTGCGGCGTCGTCATTCCGCCGCCGGGGGTCGGCTGTTCAGGGCAAGGGTTGCCTCATCCTCAATTTCTTCGAAGTCGAAGTTATCAAGCCTGTTTGCGCGTTTGCCTGCCTTCTCTGCGCTGATCTTGATGTCTTCGATATCCTTGGACGCCTGGCTGAAATGTCGGTCCAGATTGCCCACACGGGTGCCCAAGCGATCCACATCTGCGACCAGCATCGACAATTCCTTGCGAATGGCCCCCGCCTGTTCGCGCATGCGCGCATCCTTGAGGATCGCGCGCATCGTATTCAGCGTCGCCATGCAGGTGGTGGGCGACACGATCCACACCCGCTTGTCGAACCCTTCGCGTACCAGATCGGGAAAGTTGGCGTGCAATTCGGCATACACGGCCTCGGACGGCAGGAACATCAATGCGCCATCTGCCGTCTCGCCCTCGATGATGTACTTGTCCGAGATGTCGGCGATATGTTTCTTCACCGCCGTTTTCATCGCGGCCACGGCCAGTTTCAAATCGTGGTCCGTGTCGGCCTGTCGCAGCGCTTCGTAGGCTTCCAGCGGAAACTTGGAATCGATGACAATCGGACCCGGCGGGTTTGGCAGATGTACCATGCAGTCCGCCCGCTTGCCGTTCGACAAGGTTGGCTGCCAGGCATAACTGTCCCTGGGCAGCGCCTTGCCCACGATATCACGCAACTGGATCTCGCCGAACGCGCCACGGGTCTGCTTGTTGGACAGGATATCCTGAAGGCTCAGGACATCGCCCGACAGCTTGGTGATGTTGTCCTGTGCCTTGTCGATGGCGGCCAGCCGCTCTTGCAACTGCGTCAAGCTGGTCGTGGTCTGCTTGGATGACCCGTGCAGGGTCTCTTTCATGCGTTCCTGCATCTCGGTCAGGCTGCGCTGGGACCGCATCGCGTTGTCGGCCAGCCGGTCCTGCATCTGCTGCTGGACCGAAGCCAGGCGCATCTCGACCGTTTGGGCCAGTTGGGCTTGGCCGTTGGTGGCGGTGTCGGACACCGTCTGGATCGACGCGCGCAGCCCTTCCTGACCTTGTGCCAGACCTTGAACATGCTGGCCCAGATATCCCAGTTGCTGGGCCAGCGGCTCTGCCGCGCGTGCCGACCGGCCCGCAGCCCGCAGGGCAAAGATCAACAGGACAACGATCAAAAGCAAAACGCCGGCGGCGATAAGCGCCGCCAAAACCAGCGGATCGCTGGTGTCCAAGGTGGTGTCGCCAATCTGGATCATGTGCGCCCGAACAGCCGTTCGATATCGGCCAGTTTAAGTTCAACGTAGGTTGGTCGCCCGTGGTTGCATTGACCGGAATGGGGCGTCGCCTCCATCTCGCGCAGGAGCGCGTTCATTTCTTCGGCCCGCATCCACCGACCCGAACGGATCGACCCATGGCAGGCCACACGGGACAGGATGGCCTCGACCCGCGCCTGTACGGAGTGCGAGGACCCGAGATCGGCCAGTTCATCCAGAATGTCATGGATCATCGCCTTGGCATCGACCTCGCCCAAGATGGCCGGGGTTTCACGCACGGCGATGGCATCGCCGCCAAAGGCTTCGATCCCAAGGCCGAACCGCGCCAGATCATCGGCGATCTCAAGCAAACGCGCGCAATCGCCCGAAGACAGGCTGACAATCTCGGGGATCAAAAGCGCCTGCGCGGCCACGCCATTCTCGGCCATCTGGCGCTTCAGCTTTTCATAGACCAGCCGCTCGTGCGCCGCGTGCTGATCCACGATGACCATCCCCGTGGCCGTTTGCGCAACGATGTAATTCTCGTGCACCTGCCCGCGCGCCACACCCAGTGGCAGGTCCCGAGGGTCTTCGACAACCGCAGGCGTTTCGACAACCTGCGCGCTGAAATCCTGGGCCATCTCTGCAAAACCGGACGCTACGGGATCACGCGGCCCAAGGCTGGGCCGGTCCATCTGGTACACCCGCGGCGCCGTCGGTTCGGGCCGCATGGCATCCAGTGTCGCGCCTGCCACCGTGGTAGAGGCGCGGTGCCCCGCGTCGGCCAAGGCGTGGCGCAGGCCTGATACGATCAGGCCACGGGCGATCGCCGGGTCACGGAACCGCACCTCGGATTTGGCAGGATGCACGTTCACATCGACAAGCTGCGGATCGCAATCGATGAAAAGGGCGGCCACCGGATGGCGGTCACGGCTCAGAAAGTCGAAATAGGCGGCGCGCAAGGCACCGGTCAGCACCTTGTCCTTGACCGGGCGACCATTCACATACAGGAACTGCGCCACCGCAGCCCCCCGGGAATAGGTCGGCAACGCGGCAAAGCCTGTCAGGTGCAGACCGTCCCGTTCGGCATCAATGGCAATGGCGTTGTCGGTAAAATCCTGTCCCAGAACATCCCGCAAGCGCCCCTTGAGCGCGGACAGGATGTCGCCGCTCTGGGCTTCAACCTTGAAGACGGTCCGCGGGTCGTTTGACACCTCGCGCAGTTCGAACCGGATAAACGGCTCTGCCATGGCAAGACGCTTGATCACATCCGTGATCGCCTGGGCTTCGGCCCGGTCGGTGCGCAGGAACTTCAGGCGGGCCGGCGTGGCGTAGAAGAGGTCGCGCAGCGTGATGACCGTCCCGCCGTTCAACGCGGCGGGTTTGACCGTACTGACTGTGCCGCCCGACACGCTGATTTCAGCGGCGGTTTGGCCGCTGACGCGGCTGCTGATCGTCAGTCGCCCAACGGCCCCAAGGCTTGGCAGTGCCTCGCCCCGGAAACCGAAGGTATGAATGTTCAACAGGTCCGTGCCGTCGATCTTGGACGTGGCGTGGCGCGCGAGGGCCAACGGCAAATCATCCGGTGCGATGCCACAGCCATCATCTGTGACCCGGATCAGGGTCTTGCCCCCGTCAGCCACATCAATCGCGACGCGCGTGGCACCTGCATCAATCGCGTTCTCGACCAGTTCCTTGACGGCCGATGCGGGCCGTTCGACCACCTCGCCCGCCGCGATGCGGTTGATCGCAGCCTCGTCCAACTGCCGAATGACAGGACGTATGTTGGGGGCATGGGAGTTCATGCCACAACACTTAGCATGGACACCTGCGATTCGACCATGCCGGTTTTGGCGGACGACACGTCCGACCTACGATTTGGTCGCCGCCCGATACCACGCGATGATCGCAGCCCGTTCATCATCTTCCATGTAGCTGAGATTGGCCGGAGGCATGGCGTGGCTGACCCCTGATTGCAGGTACACGGCGCGGGCCTGTCGGGTCAGATCGGCCTTTGTTTCCAGCACGACCCCTTTTGGCGCCCAGTGCAGCCCGGGCCAGACCGGTTCAACCGCATGGCACATGCTGCACCGACCCAGCACGATGTCATGGACGCGGTTGAATCCATCGGCTTGGGCGAACCGGGTTGCCACCGCCGCCTCGCGATCCGTGGACGGCGCGGTACTGAGCCAGGCAATCAGGATGAAGAGGATCACCGTCACCCCCCATGTCCAATGCGGGTTGCCCTTGCGCGCATGATGCGTGTTGAACCAGTGCCGGATCGTGACCCCCATCAGAAAGACAAGGGACGCGATGACCCAGTTCCAGTCGCTCGCAAACGCCAGCGGATAATGGTTGCTGAGCATCAAGAAGATCACAGGCAAGGTCAGGTAGTTGTTATGTGTCGACCGTTGTTTCGCGATCTTGCCATAGAGTGCATCAGGCGCACGTCCCGCCATCAGGTCTGCCACCACGATCTTCTGGTTCGGAATGATGATGAAGAACACGTTGCCGGACATCAGTGTCGCCGTGAACGCCCCCAGATGCAGAAGCGCGGCGCGGCCTGTAAACAGTTGCGCATAAAACCACGCCATAGCGACCAGGATCGCAAAAAGCGCCACCATCAACACGGTCTGGTCCGCCTCGACGAACAGCTTGCACAGCGTGTTGTAGATCACCCACCCTGCCGCCAGCGACAGCACCGAAATGCCAACTGCCTGCCACACGGCAAGGTCCATCACATTGGGATCAATCAGATAGAATTCGGCGCCCAGATAATAGACCAGAACCAGCAGGATAAACCCGCTGATCCAGGTCCAATAGCTTTGCCATTTGTGCCAGATCAGCCCGTCGGGCATCCCCGCAGGCGCCACCAGGTACTTCTGGATGTGATAGAACCCGCCGCCATGGACCTGCCATTCTTCTCCGTCCGCGCCGCTTTTCAGGTTGCGGTCCCGGTGCAGACCCAGGTCAAGCGCAATGAAGTAAAACGACGACCCGATCCATGCGATGGCCGTGATCACATGCAGCCAGCGCACCGCGAATTCCAGCCACGCGCCCATGACGGCAAGGTCGTACATATCGGCTTCCTTTCGTTCCCGCGCGCCACGTTAGATGCGGCACGCGGGATGCGAAAGGGGTTTGGGGCGCTGCCCCCGGCCTGCGGCCTCCCCCGTCGTATTTTCAGTCGGAAGAAGCCCTAGTCGTAGCGCAATTCAGCGGCCTTGCCCTTGAACACCCAGTAGGCCAGCGCGGTGTAGCCGCCAATCATCGGGATAACCACGACTGCCCCCACAAGGATGATCATCAGGCTCTCTGGCGCACTGGCCGCCTCGTAGATGGTCAGCTTTTCCGGCACCACATAGGGGTAGAAGGAGTAGGCAAGCCCGCCAAAGGCCAGAATGAAGAGCACAATGGCAAAGGAGAACGGCCCGCGCGCACCCGCATCTGTCGGATTGGGCAACCGTTGCAGCGACCGCCACAGCAACAGCACCATCACGCCCGACAGGATCGGCAACGGTGCCAGATAGATGATTTCGGGAAAGGTGAACCACTTGTCAAAGATGCGGGGGCTGACCAGAGGCGTCGCAAGTGACACCGCCCCGAGCCCCAGCACCAAGCCCCAGATGCCACCCTTGGCCCATCTGACAGCCTTGAACTGCAACTGTTCCTCGGTCTTGAGGATCAGCCAGCACGCCCCGATCATCGAATAGGCCACGGTCAGGAAGACGGCCGTGATCATGGCAAAGGCCCAGGTCCCCAGCGTGCTTTCCAGCCCCATCACGTATTTCCCCAGCATGAACCCCTGGCTGAGCGAGGTCATGAGCGAGCCCGCGAAAAACAGCCAGTTCCATGTGGCCTTGTGCGGAGTGGGCGCCTTGACCCGAAACTCGAACGCGACGCCGCGCAGGATCAGACCGATCAGCATGATGGCGACCGGCAGGTACAGCGCTGTCAGGATCGTGCCATGGGCCGACGGGAAGGCCACCAGCAACAAGCCAATGGCCAGCACCAGCCAGGTCTCGTTCGCATCCCAGAACGGGCCGATGGACGCGACCATCGTGTCCTTTTCCGCGTCTGTGGCGAAAGGGAACAGAACCCCCACGCCCAGGTCAAATCCATCAAGAACGACATAGACCAGGATCGACACGCCCATCAGCGCCGCGAAGGTGAAGGGCAGCCATTGTGCCGGATCGCCAAACAAGTCCATTCACTTCACTCCGCCGGCACTTCGCGTGCGATGGCCTGGCCCGAAAGCGGTGTGCGGGGCCGCGGCACATCACCATCTACCGCCTTGCGTGCGAGGAAAAAGAGCACACCGATATAGGCGGCCAGCAGCAGGACGTAAATCGACAGATACGCGCCCAAGGTTGTGCCCACAAATGGCGCGGGCACATCGGCCACCGCCTGTTTCGTGGTCAGCACACCCTGCACAAGCCACGGCTGGCGCCCGATCTCGGTCGTGTACCATCCAGCCAGCGTTGCAACCCAGCCCGAGAAGGCCATTGGCACCATGGCGTAGTACATGACGGTCGGGATGCCTTCGGGCCCACGCGTCTTGCGCAGCATCAGGATCGCGCCCGCCCAGCTCAGGAACAGCATAGCAAAGCCCGTGCCGACCATGATGCGGAAGGACCAGAAAACGGGGGCAACGGGCGGGTGCAGCACCTCGCCATCTTCGGTCACGAAGTCATTCAGCCCCGGCACCACACCGTCAGCTTTGTGCTTGAGGATGATCGATGCCATGTTCGGAATGCCCACTTCCATCCGGTTCTCGCGCGCCGCTTCATCCGGGATCGCAAACAACAGCAACGGCACGTTGGATTGCGTTTCCCAGTTGCCTTCCATCGCCGCGACTTTCTGCGGCTGGTATTCCAGCGTGTTCAGGCCGTGCAAATCCCCCATCAGGATCTGCACGGGGATCAGCATCGCCCCCATGAACACACCAGTTTTCAGCGTAACGCGCACCCCTTGGCTGCGGTCCCCCAGCAGCCAGCGGAACGCGCTGAGGCCCGCAATCAGGAAGGCCACCGTCAGGCCCGACGCCAACATCATGTGGGCAAAGCGGTAGGGCATGGACGGGTTGAATATGATTTCGAACCAGCTTGTGGCAAACGCCACGCCTTCACGCATCTCGAACCCTTGGGGCGTGTGCATCCAGCTGTTCAGAACGATGATCCAGAAGGCCGACATGGTCGTGCCAAAGGCCACAAGAAACGTGGCAAGCGTGTGCAACCAACCGGGAACACGGGAAAACCCGAACAACATGATGCCAAGGAACACCGCCTCAAGGAAGAAGGCTGTCATGATCTCGTAAGCCAGCAAGGGGCCCGCGATATTGCCGACCGTCTCCATGAACCCGGGCCAGTTTGTGCCGAATTGGAAGGACATCGTGATGCCCGACACAACGCCCATGGCGAAGGACAGGGCAAACACCTTCACCCAGAAGCGGTATGCATCCATCCAGCGCACATTGCCTGTCGCGTTGAAACGCAGCTTGAAGAACAGCAGCACCCAGCCCAAGGCGATCGTGATCGTCGGAAACAGGATGTGAAACGATATGTTGGCCCCGAACTGGATACGGGACAGCATGAGGGTGTCCATAAAAGGTCTCCGCCCAAGAAATATGTTACGTGGCGTGTCTTGCGATCGATATAGAACTTGGTCAGCCCGGATCAGCAGGGGTGCGACAGGGTGCACATGCGCGTTTTGTCACAGAAGGTTGCGCGGAAATTCAGAGCCGACGACGCGCCAGGTGCAGTGCGATCAAATGAGTTGGCACATGCGGACGATGTTGGCTGTGAGGGACGATTGAACCGCTCACCGCAGCAGTGTCGATGGCCGCCATAAACCAGAAGTCGACGCGGCCTGTTCCAACACTGTGCTCGATCGCCTCAAAGACAATCCGATCACGGGCCGTTCCAATCAACTCCCCCGATATGTCGAATACCCATAGGGCGAGAGCAGCAAAGGCACGTGGTAATGCGCCTCTTCGTCGGTGATGCCGAAACGGATCGGAACCTGGTCGAGGAACTTGACCTCGTCCGTCGTCAGCTTGTGCCGGTCCAGATATTCCCCACAGAAAAAGATCAACTCGTACTGCCCCTGCTTCATCTTGCCTTCCGGCAAAATCGGCGCGTCGGTGCGGCCATCGACGTTCGTTTCGGCCTCGGCGATCTTTGAGTGGCTGTTGCCTGAGACGCGGTAGAGCGCAATTCTGATCCCGGCCGCCGGCACCCCGCGCGCGGTGTCGAGAACGTGGGTCGTGAGGTATCCGGCTGCCATTGCATCCCACCTTGTTTGGTCGCAGATTGGCGGCATCTCACCTTGATTGTCTGGGGAAGTCCATGGCCGAGTTGCCACCACGGTATCCGCGCGATTTTTACGGGCACGGCCCGGACCGGCCCGATGCGGCGTGGCCGGGCGGCGCGCGCGTGGCCGTGTCCTTTGTTCTGAACTACGAGGAAGGGGGCGAGAATTGCCTCTTGCATGGCGATGCGGCGTCAGAGGCGTTCCTGTCCGAGATCGTGGGCGCAGCACCGTGGCCCGGGCAGCGGCACTGGAACATGGAAAGCATCTATGACTACGGCGCGCGCGCCGGGTTCTGGCGGCTGCACCGGCTCTTCACCGATGCCGGCATTCCCGTGACGGTCTATGGCGTGGCGACGGCCCTCGCCCGGTCGCCCGCGCAGGTCGAGGCGATGCAGAGCGCCAAGTGGGAGATCGCGTCGCACGGGCTGAAATGGATCGACTACAAGGATCACTCAGAGGCGGATGAAGCGGCAGATATGGATGCGGCCATTGCCTTGCACACAGAAGTGACCGGAGAGGCACCGCGCGGCTGGTATACGGGGCGCTGTTCTGTGAACACCGTGCGTTTGGCGGCGGCGCGCGGTTTTGACTGGATCAGTGACACCTACGACGATGACCTGCCCTATTGGGCGCGCCTTGGTGACCGCGATCAGCTGATCTTGCCCTATACGCTGGATTGCAACGACATGCGCTTTGCCACGCCGCAGGGGTTCAACGCGGGCGATCAGTTCTTTGCCTATCTGCGCGACACCTTCGATGCGCTGTATGCCGAAGGCGCGGCGGGGCGGCCCGCGATGATGTCCGTGGGCCTGCACTGTCGGCTGATCGGGCGGCCCGGCCGGGTGCAGGCGCTGCGCCGGTTCATCGACTACGTACAGGGGTTCGAGGGCGTGTGGTGCGCGCGTCGGCAGGACATTGCGGCGCATTGGGCTGAAACGCATCCGCCGGTTCCGGCGCGCGGGTGGCACATGTTGGATCGCGCGGCTTTTGTCGAAACCTTTGGCGGTATCTTTGAACACTCGCCGTGGATTGCAGAAGGCGCGCACGCACTGGAACTGGGCCCGGCCCACGACACGGCCCAGGGTTTGCACAACGCCCTGTGTCGGGTGTTCCGCGCGGCGTCTGACGAACAGCGGTTGGATGTTTTGCGCGCCCACCCGGACCTCGCGGGCAAGCTCGCCGCAGCCAGGCGATTGACGGCTGAAAGCACGGAAGAACAGGCAAGCGCCGGTCTCGATGCCTTGACAGACGAAGAGCGCCACCAGTTCGATGTGATGAACAGCACCTACGTGGCCAAGCACGGCTTTCCCTTCATCATCGCCGTCAAGGATCACGACAAGGCGGGCATTCTCCGCGCATTCGAGCGGCGCATCGGCAATGACAGCCAGACCGAGATGGCAGAGGCCTGTCGTCAGGTCGAGCGTATTGCAAGGCTGCGGCTGGAGGCACTGCAATGACCTATGCCTTCCCCCCCGGCGGGCTGCCAAGCCAGAATGAACACCCCGAAAGCACAGCGGTGTTCACCGAAAGCTATGCCGTCATCCCCGCATCCGTGCAGCGCGACATCGTGACATCCTTCCTGCCCGGATGGGACGGCACACGCGCATGGATCCTGGCCCGCCCAATGAGCGGCTTTGCCGAAACCTTCGCCCAATACGCGGTCGAACTTGCGCCCGAAGGGGGCAGCAACGACCCGGAACCGGATATTGATGCGCAGGCGATCCTGTTTGTTGCACACGGCACGGCCCACCTGACGCTTGGGGCCGATCTGCATGAATTACAGGCTGGCAGCTTTGCCTACATTCCACCCGGCGCCCGCTGGACCCTTTGGAACCGGTCCGATCAATCCTGTGGCGTGCACTGGATCCGCAAGAAATACGTGCCCGGTCTGGGGCTAAGCCTGCCGGACGCGGTGGTGACCCACGATGCAGATGTCGCGCCAGCAGCGATGCCGGACTGCGGCAACCTGTGGGCGACACAACGGTTTCTGGACCCGCTGGACCTGCGCTATGATTGCCATGTGAACATCGTGAATTTCCAACCGGGCGGGCGCATCCCCTTTGCCGAAACGCATGTGATGGAACATGGGCTTTACGTGCTGGAGGGGACCGCCGAATACCTGCTGAACAAGGATTGGGTGACGGTGGGGCCGGGTGATTTCATGTGGCTGAGGGCCTTCTGCCCACAGGCCTGCATCGCAACGGGCGACGGGCCTTTCCGCTACCTGCTCTACAAGGATGTGAACCGGCATGTCGCGCTTTGACATCACCGCGCAACCTTTGACGGCCCACGCTTTTGCGCCCTTTGGCGATGTGCTCGATTGCGCGGGCGATCCCGACAAGATCATCAATGCCGGCCTGTGCGGGCGATACCATGACCGGGCCCGGCTGGATTTCAGCGATGGACGGGCCGGGATAAGCCTGTTCAAGGCACAGCCACGCAGCCTGCCCTACACGCTGGATCTGCTGGAACGACACCCGGACGGATCACAGTGCTTTGTCCCCATGTCGGAACATCCGTTCCTGATCACGGTGGCCCCGGATCAGAACGGCAAACCGGGGCACCCGCAGGCATTCCTCACCGCCCCGGGCCAAGCGGTCAATATCCACCGCAATACGTGGCATGGCGTGCTGACGCCGCTGCACGCGCCGGGTCTGTTCGCCGTGATCGACCGCATCGGCGATGGCGCAAACCTCGAAGAGGCCCACCTCGATACATCTTTTGCCGTTTCTCTTGGCTAGAAATATCCCGGGGGAGTCCGAAGGACGGGGGCAGAGCCCCCTAAAACATGTCGTGCGCGTATGCGCTCCGCAGGATTAACCGGGATTGCGTTCGGCCCAGCCCGCGAACGCCTTCTCCAGCGCCACGACGACATAATACAAAACAATCCCCATCAACGCCAAGGCGATCAGCACCGCGAACATCAGCGGGTAATCCGCGCTGATCTTGCCGCTGTCAAAAAGATGCCCCAGACCGCGCCCATGCGGCTCGACAATCTCCATCAGGTTGGTGCCGATGAAGGCCAAGGTCACGGCCACTTTCAGGGCGCCAAAGAATTCGGGCAACGTCTTGGGCAGCGCGATCTTCCAGAAAATCGTGAACTTCGACGCACCAAGCGAGGCGAGGATGTCGCGGTACTCCGGCTCAAGCGTCGACAGGCCAATACTGACGGACACGGCAATCGGGAAGAAACTGATCAGAAAGGCGATCAGGATCGTGTTCATGTCGTGCTGTCCCACGAACATCAATGCGATGATCGGCACCACGGTGGCCTTGGGAATGGCGTTGAACCCCACCAGCAGCGGATACAGCGCGTCGCGCATTGTCTTCGACAGGCCCATGACCATGCCAAGGAAGACGCCGAACACGACGGACAGCAAAAGCCCCACGACCGTGCGCCACAACGTGTCCCATCCATATTCAAAAAACAGGCCGCGGAACTTCCAGAAGGCGGGCCAGATATCGCTGGGGGACGCCATCTTGTAATTCGGCCAGCCATTGACCCAGACAAGCCATTCCCAGAACACGCCAAAGATAACGAGGGCGGCGAGCGGTACGCCGACTTGGCGAAGCGTCATGCGGCGTCCCTTCCCTGGGCGATGCGGATCTGCTGGCGCAGCACGTTCAGCGCCTCCGCGCTTTCGGGGGTGTAGAGCATTTCGATGTCGCGGGGCCCTTCAAGGTGCACATCCATCACGTATTGCGTGCGCGCCGGCCGGCCCGACAGCACGATGACCTGGTCGGCCAGGAAGATCGACTCGCGCAGGTCGTGGGTGATCAGCACGCCGGTAAAGGGTTCCTCGGCCTTGACCTTGTGCATGGTCTGCCAGAGGTCTTCCCGCGTGAAGGCATCAAGCGCGCCGAAGGGTTCGTCGAGGATCAGCACCTCGGGCTTGTGCACAATGGAGCGGCAGAGCGAGGCGCGTTGGCGCATGCCGCCGGACAGTTCCGAAGGGCGTTTGTCCTCGAAGCCGCTGAGGCCCACGAGGTCGAGCAGGTGCCGTGCGCGCTCTTCCTGTTCACGCTTGCTCATGCCCGTCGACACGATTTCGAGCGGCAGCATGACGTTTTGCAGGATCGTCCGCCATTCAAGCAGCACCGGGTTCTGAAACGCCATGCCGACGGTGGACTTGGGGCCCTTGACCAGATCGCCATGCAGCCAGACTTCGCCCGCGTCCGGTTTCATCAGGCCCGCCACAAGGCGTGTGAGCGTGGACTTGCCGCACCCCGAAGGGCCGACAACAGCGGCGAACCCGCCTTCGGGCACGGACAGCTCCAGCCCGTCCAGAACAGGCAGCGGGCCCGAGGGGGTCTTGTAGGCGTGGCGCACGCCCTTGATGTCGATGAGATTGCTCATGTTCGTCCTTGGGGCGTGCGCGTTTTTGATTACTTCAACTTCCGCGCGTCTGCGGCGGGCAGGTACGCGTCGGTGAAGTACAGGCTCGCGTCCGGCGCGTTCTGGAACTCGTAGGTTTCCGCCAGTTGCCCGAGGGCGGTTTCCATGCGCGCGGCATCCACGCCGCCCATGCCGTTGGCGGCGACATTTTCGGTCAGCACGTTGGCATCGATGGCCAGTTGCAGGCGGCGCTGTTCCAGCGCGGCGTCAGCCGCCGGGTTCCGCTCGATCAGGCTGGCGATGGCGGCCTCGGGGTTCGCAATGGCGTCTTTCCACCCTGCCGCGATGGCGGTCAGGAAACCCGTGACGATCTCCGGGTTTGCTTCGGCGAAATCGGTGTTGACGATGATCGCGTTGCCATAGAGCTCAAGCCCGTGATCGGCCATCAGGATGGTCGAGATGTCGTCCTCCGGCACGCCCAGACGCACGAGGTTCAGAAAGGACGAGAACGAAAAGCCGGTGACAGCGGCCACGTTGCCTTCGGCCAGCATCGGCTCGCGCGTTGGGAAGCCCACGGGTTCCACCGTGATCTTGTCCACGTCAAGGTTGTTTGCGGTCGCGAAGGCCGGGAATTGCGCCCATGCGCCATCCGGGGGCGGGGCGCCCAGAACGCGGCCCTCAAGGTCCTTGGGCTCGGACACGCCAAGCGACTTGCGGCCCACAATGGCAAAGGGTGGCTTGTCATAGACCATCATCACCGCCGTCACGGGTGCACCGGGGTTCTGGTCAAGGAATTTCACAAGGCTGTTGATGTCGGCAAATCCCATGGGGAACGCGCCCGAGGCCACCTTCGGGATCGCGTCGAGCGAGCCCTGGCCCGCAGAGATTTCCACGTTGAGGTCGGCGGCACCAAAATGGCCGTTGTCGATGGCGGTGAAATAGGGGGCCGCGGGTCCTTCGAATTTCCAGTCGAGTGCAAAGGGCACATCGGTTTCCGCCATGGCTGCCGAGGCAAGCGTGGCAGTGGCCGCAAAGGCGGCGAGGGTGCGTTTGAGCATTGGTGTCTCCCGGTTTTTATCTGCGCGACGTTAGTGTGCCGTTCGCGTGGACGGAACGGGTCGCGTCGTTTTCTCTGGGCGGGGACTGTGCGGTGTGCTGAAAAATTATGCAATCGCTTTCAATGTGGATTGTGTGAGGGCCGTGTTCGTGGCCTTGTTGCAAGACAGCCGAGGGAGTCCCGAGATGAAAGACGACAATTTCCTGCGCGCCAACAACGCCCGCCACATGTGGCATCCGATGGGCCACCCCGGCGAGGCGATGGCCCATGCCCCGACCATCATCACCGGGGCCGAAGGGTCCGTGATCGAGGACATCGACGGGCACAAGACCGTGGATGCCGTCGGTGGCCTGTGGTGCGTGAACCTTGGCTATTCGAACAACGCGGTAAAGGACGCGATCGCCAAGCAGCTTTATGATCTGCCCTACTACTCGGCCTTTTTCGGCACGTCCAACCCGACGGCGATCGAGGCGTCCTATGCCGTGCGCGCGTTCTTTGAGGCCGATGGCATGGCGCGGGTGTTCTTTACGTCCGGCGGCTCGGATTCGGTCGAAACATGTCTGCGACTGGCCCGGCAATATCACCGCATCAAGGGCGCGCCGGGGCGCACCAAGTTCCTGTCGCTGAAAAAGGGCTATCACGGGACCCATTTTGGCGGCGCATCCGTGAACGGCAACAACCGCTTCCGCATCGCCTATGAGCCGCTGATGCCCGGCTGTTTTCACCTGCCGTCGCCCTACCCCTATCGCAATCCGTTCCATGAAACAGACCCGGCGGTGCTGGCCCAGAACATCGCCGCCGCCATGGAAGATGAGATCCAGTTTCAGGGACCCGGCAGCATTGCCGCCTTCATCATGGAACCCATTCAGGGGGCAGGCGGGGTGATTGTCCCGCACGAGACCTTCATGCCGCTGATGCGCGAGATCTGTGACCGGCATGGGATCCTGATGATCGCGGATGAGGTGATCACGGGGTTTGGCCGGACCGGCGACTGGTCGGGGTCTCGGCACTGGGGCGTGCAACCCGACATGATGAGCTGTGCCAAGGGCATCACCTCGGGCTATTTTCCTGTGGGTGCGGCGCTGATGAGCGAGGCGGTGGCCGACGTGTTCGAGAAGGCGGACGCCGATGGCGCGATTTTCCATGGCTACACCTATTCCGCCCATCCCGTGGGCGCGGCGGCGGTGACGGCCTGTCTGGACGAAACCTTGCGGCTGGACACCAGGGCCAATGCGGGGCCGCGCGGCGCGCAGCTTTATGACGGGTGCGTGGCGCTGATGGAGAAACACAGCGTTGTGGGCGATGTGCGGGGTGGGCATGGGTTGATGACCGGGGTGGAACTGGTCGCGGACCGGGCGACCAAGACGCCGCTGGATGCCGAGACGCTCAAGCGCATTCACAAGGCGACGTACGAAGCGGGCGCGATGGTGCGGATCGGGGGCAACAACATCATGATGTCGCCGCCGCTGGTCGTGACCGAGGACGAGATCGCGCAGGTTGTGCGCGCCTTGGATGCCGGGTTGGCAGCAATTTGAGCGACGGATGGTTCAAGCTGGGGCAGTTCGCCGCGCGGTGAATGGCTGGTTTCGAGGCCAACTTGAGCATTCGTCAGTGTGCAGCGAATGACCGAAATCCAATTGAGTATTCCCAACGATCCGGGTAGAGTTTACAGGTGGCCTTGCTCGGGCCTCCTCCCTCCACTGGGGCAGCATTTGACATGCGGAGCGACACCATTTCGAACCTATCCTGTTCGAGCACGCGCATAAGGAGGGATTGCGGAGACCGCTCGCAAACGGAGGTTCAAGATGAGACTATCTTCGCCAATTTACACACTTAAGCGTCAAGCAAAACTGCTGGCACGCGACAATGAAATCAAGCTCCACGAGGCACTCAACCAGCTTGCAACCAAAGAGGGCTTCAGGGATTGGAGCCACTTGGCGTCCAGCTATTCCAAAGCAACTCCAGCCAAAGAAATCATGAGCCAGCTCAAATCAGGCGATATGGTGCTGATCGGTGCGCGCCCTGGTCATGGCAAAACCCTTCTTGGGCTGGAGTTGGTTGCATTGGCCAAAAAAAGCAATCGGACAGGTTATGTTTTCTCTTTGGACTACAATGATACGGATGTGTGGGATCGGTTTGAAAAACTAGGTTTCGACCCAAAGCAACAAGACGGTCCAATCGTCGTTGATACCTCGGATGATATCTGCGCTGATCATATCATTGAACGCCTCGGCGATACGTCGGGTGATGCATTCGTTGTCGTCGATTACTTGCAGCTTTTGGATCAACGGCGCAGCATTCCACCGCTCGAAGAACAGGTGCGTGCGCTTAAGGAATCTGCCGTCGAATTTGGAGCGATTGTTGTAATGATCTCACAGATCGATCGCTCTTTTGAGCTGTCAACTAGTGACATGCCGAGCATTGAGGACATTCGATTGCCAAATCCAGTCGACTTGGCGCTTTTTGATAGAACGTGCTTCTTACATGACGGCCAAATACAGATAGAGTTGGCAGCATAACCTCACTCAAATTTGCTTTGCGGACGTTCGTGGAAGGTCCGCAAAGTCCCGCACAGCCGGCCAACAACACTTCCTTAACGAATAGGGCCGTACGCGCCGTTAACCCGCTGAATTCCCCTAATCGTATGCCGCGCTGTGCACAGGGTGTGCACAGGGGGTGTACGGGTTGTGACCAGGCCCAAAGCCAACAAACAAAAGGGTTAACGCGCGGTCAGGCGACGTCGCGTCCTCTTGGTTGGTTAACCGTTGCGCGTACGGTGCGGTCCCGCCAGTGCCGCAACACCCAGGATGACGCCCGAAACGGTCGCGATCATCCCCGCCGCGCTGACAGAGGCCGACGCCCCGATCCACAATGGTCCATAGCCCGCCAGCACATATCCCGACACCGCCGCCAGCGCCGCGAACACAACCGACCACGCCACCTGATGGCCCAGCCGGTTCGTCATCATCCGCGCCGCAGCCGGGGGGCAGATGAACATCGCAATCACAATGATGGACCCCACCGCGTCAAAGGCCGCAACCGCTGCGATCGCGGACATGATCACCAATGCAAGACCCAAGGGCCCGGTGCGAATACCCACGCCACGGGCAAACCCCTCGTCAAAGGTGGACAGGGCCAGTGGGCGCCAGAAAAGCCCTAAAAACAATACGATGACCACCAGCGCAAGCGCCATCCTCGGCAGTTCGACCGGCAGTCCCGACAGCGAGACGGGGTCCAGCAACGACGCCCAGCCTGTCGCGTCCAACCAGATCAGGCTCTCCAGATTTCCGTAAAGCGCATGTTCCACATCCAGATGAACCGACGAGGTGTCCGACTGCTCCAAGAGCAGCACACCGCCTGCAAACATCGCGGTGAAGATCACCCCCATCGCGGCCCCGGCCTCGATCCTGCCCAGGCGTCGCACGGCCTCAATCGCGACCACTGCAAGCACCGCAGCCCCCGCGGCCCCCAGCAGCATCGGGCCCGTCGCCACCAGCCCCGTCAGCAGGAAGGCGACAACGATCCCCGGCAACACCACATGGCTGATTGCATCCCCAATCAACGCTTGCCCCCGCAGCAGCAAGAAATTCCCCGGCAGCGCGCATGCGACGGCAACCAGCACGCCAATGACGATGGGCGGCAATGACAGGGAGACGAATTCGGCGGTCATCACGCAACCACCTGCGGAGCTGCAATTTTCCCATCAATTTCCGACAGTTGATCGGGCGTCAGAACGTCCTCGATCGGCGTCAGGCCGTCATAGCGCATGGCGGCCAAAGCATAGGCCTGATCCCCCCGCACAATCGCCCAGCGCGTCTCGTCCAACAGCGCCTTCGACGCGGCCGCCTGCCCCTCTGCCGTGGGTACGCCATCGGGCAGGATCAGTCCCGAACGCGCCAGCAAGCGCCGCGTTAGGGCCTCGTAGATCGGCTGACCGTTGGCAAGCGCCAACAGGCCCTGCCGAACGTGCACGCGGCGCTGGTACCGAAGATGCACCAGCACCGATGCCAGCACCCCTCGGCGCGGGGAAAAGAGCAGCGAAACCAGAAAGATGGCAAAGCCCACCAGCACAACAATCGGTCCTGTCGGAAGGGCAGGTGCCACAGCGGATACCGCCGCACCGACATATCCGGAAACACCGCCGACACCGCCCGCGATAACCACCACATGGTCGGCCCGTTCCGTCCAGAACCGCGCCGTCACCGCAGGCACGATCAGCAACGCGACGATCAGGATGAGCCCCACGACCTTTAGGCCCACCACGGTGACCACCAGAACGATCCCCATCATCGCCAGATCGATCCGCGGCAGCGACCACCCCGTCGCCTCGGCATAGCCTGGATCAAACGCTGCCAGGCCCAGGGGGCGCCGCAGGATCAGCACCAGCACCAGCACCAACGCCGCAGAGACGGCCAGCAGAATTGCGTCGCTACGCAGCATCCCGGCGGTCGAGCCCAGCAAGAAACCTTCCAACCCCGCCTGGCGGCCCGCATTCATCGCCTGAATCACTGTCAGCACAACAATCCCAAAGCCAAAGAATACAGACAGAACTGCACCAATCGCTGCGTCTTCGCCCAGGCGCGTTCGTTGGCTCAGCCACTGGACACAAAGCAGGCCAAGGGCCGCCGACCCGCCCGCGCCCAACAGCAACCCGACAAGCGACCGACCCTCACCGCCCAGTGCGACCATGACGACAAAGGCAAGGCCGATACCTGGCAAGGTGGCATGGGAAATCGCGTCACTCACCAACGCCCGCTTGCGCAAGAACAGGAAGGTCCCGGCCACGCCGGCAGCAATGCCCAGCAGGGCCGCGCCAAGGGTCACAAGGGTTGCGTTATACCCCAGCTGCAACAGCAGCGCATCGGCCAGCACGGCCTAGCCCGCCACGCTTTCCGGATCGACACGCGCGGTTGCCAGACGACCACCATAGGCGGCTTGCAGGTTCTCCTCGGTGAACACGTCCGCAACCGGTCCAGCGGCAACAACCTGCGTGTTCAACAGAACCACGTCATCAAAATACTCAGGCACGGTAGAAAGATCATGGTGCACAGCCAAAACCGTCTTTCCCTCGCTTCGAAGGCCCTGAAGCACGGCTATGATCGCCTTTTCGGTGGCCGCATCCACACCGGCAAAGGGTTCGTCCAAAACGTAGATATCCGCCTGTTGTGCCAGCGCACGGGCAAGAAACACACGCTGCTGCTGCCCACCCGAGAGTTGCCCGATTTGACGCTGCGCGAAATCCGCCATCCCGACACGGGTCAGACAGTCCTGTGCCAACGCCTTGTGCCGGCCCCGCACGCGGCCCAACAGGCCAAGCTTGCGGTACATCCCCATCATGACCACGTCGATGACACGCACCGGAAAATCCCAGTCTACACTGGCACGCTGCGGCACATATGCAATCTGGTCCCGCATCCGCGCCATGGTCTGACCAAACACCGTGACTGATCCGGCCAGCGGCGTGATGACGCCAAGCGCGGCCTTGAGCAGCGTGGACTTGCCTGCCCCGTTTGGTCCGACAATCGCGGTCATGGTGCCCTGGCGCAGGGTCAAATCAACAGAGAAGATGGCGGGCGTTTGCCCATAGGACACTGTCATGCCGCGCACGGCCATTGGGCTGGCCGCCCGTGTGGCTTGATCCGTGTCCCGAGATGAAACGAGTGATATGGTCATGCTGCCGCTTTCAATCTGCCCAGACGCCCACCCACGGGTGTATCTGCACCCAAGGCGCGGGCAATGGTCGTGACGTTGTGATCGATCATGCCCAACCACGTGCCCTCATAGGTCCCGTCGGGCCCCATCGCGTCGCTGAACAGCGATCCGCCGATGCGCACCTGGTGACCTTGCGCAGCCGCACCTTCGATCAACGCACGGATGTTGCGATCAGAGACCGAGGTTTCCACAAACACTGCAGGCAACTGACGTTCGACCAGAAAATCGACAAGCGTGCCGATACGGTTCAGGCCTGCTTCGCTTTCGGTCGAAATTCCCTGGATGCCCATCACGTCGAACCCATAGGCTGTGCCGAAATAGCCGAAAGCATCATGCGCCGTCAGCAAGATACGCCGTTCCGCCGGGACCCCGGCCAGCACATCCTGGGCGTAGGCGGACAGCGCTTTGGCCTCCGCGACAAAAGTTGATCCATTGGTCGCAAATACGTCATGCGCCTCGGGCCGCAAGTTGGTCAACGCGTCCACGACCGCGGGCACGCAGTCAATCCAGAGGTCCGGGGCCATCCACACATGCGGGTCAAAACGGCCATCATAATCCTCGTGCGCAACCAGCCTGGCCGGATCAAGCGTGTCCGCCACGGCAAGCACGGGACGTTTGCGGGCCAGATCAAGAAGGAAATCCTCCATCTGTGCTTCGAGGTACAGACCGTGCCACATCACGGCATCGGCACGGGTCATGGCGACAATATCGCTGCGGGTCTGGCGGTATGCATGCGGATCAACCCCTGCGCCCATCAGGCCTGCAACGGCGACCTGGTCACCGCCGACGGACCGCACCAGATCGGTAATCATACCTGTCGTTGCGACAATGTTCAGGCGTGCGCGGGCCGCAAAGGACGGCGATGCCGCCAGCGCACCCAGCCCAGCAAGCAACGCCCGGCGGGAAAGTCGGATTGATGTGTTAGGTGTCATGCAATTGAATATGAGAACCATTCGCAAGAAGTCAATGGAATGAGAATGACTCGCAATAACATTTGCGTGGATTCGGTATCAAACAGGCAAACAGTGATGAAAATCTGGTCGTTTCGGCACCTGCAAACGGCCCCGGGCCGCATCACGCGCGCAGGACGACCCGGCGGCAATGGTTGCCAAAGCCGGAGCATCATGCCAGTTCGGGACTCTGTCGCAATCCGGTAGGATCACGAACATGCAAACCACGACCACAGCCGCCACATCGACGCAAACCCAACTGCCGCAGGTAACAGAGCCGCGCAATCCGGGCACCAAACTGGACCTCGATTGGGTCGCGCGCGTCCAGGCCAACACGTCCGCAATCGAGCGGCGGTGCGCCACTTTACCCGGTCGCCGATCCATCAAGAAGGATCATCAGGCAGCTTGGTTGCTGAAAGCCATCAGTTGTATCGACCTGACAACCCTGTCGGGCGACGACACGGAACGCCGCGTGCACCGGTTGTGTGCAAAGGCACGGCAACCCGTGCGGGCCGAGATGCTGGACGCGTTAGGCATGCCCGGCCTGACAACCGGAGCAGTCTGCGTCTACCACGAGATGATCCCGGCCGCAGTCAAAGCCCTGGAAGGGTCCGGCATACCTGTCGCAGCGGTCTCGACCGGGTTTCCAGCCGGCCTGTCCCCGTTCCACCTGCGCATCCAGGAAATCCGCGAAAGCGTGGCCGCCGGGGCCGAAGAAATTGATATCGTCATTTCGCGCCGCCACGTGCTCGAGGGCAACTGGCAAGCGCTGTATGACGAAATGGCAGAGATGCGCGAAGCCTGTGGCGATGCCCACGTCAAAGCGATCCTTGCAACCGGTGAACTGGGCAGCCTGCGCAACGTCGCACGCGCATCTCTGATCTGCATGATGGCGGGTGCGGATTTCATCAAGACGTCAACCGGCAAGGAAAGCGTGAACGCGACCCTGCCCGTAACGCTTGTGATGATCCGGGCCATCCGCGACTACTTCGACCACACCGGCTACCGTGTCGGCTACAAGCCCGCAGGCGGTATATCCAAGGCGAAGGATGCCCTTGTCTACCTGTCACTGATCAAGGAAGAACTGGGCAACCGGTGGCTGCAACCGGACCTGTTCCGCTTTGGTGCCTCATCGCTTTTGGGCGACATCGAGCGGCAGTTGGAACACCACCTGACCGGCGCCTATTCGGCGGGACACCGCCATGCGATCGGGTGAGGTTACCCATGGGTAACCACCTGATCGAAAACATTAAAATACGGTTAACAAAAGGGCAAAGCCAATGACCGTCAAGGAGATTTTCGAAACCATGGACTACGGCCCCGCCCCCGAAGCGGCGGGCGATGCGCTGGCATGGATCGTCGACCAGGGCGCGCGCTTCGGCCATTTCATCAACGGCCAATTCACCGATCATGCAGACGGCTTCGACAGCAGGAACCCCGCCACGGGCGAAGTGCTTGCCACCCTGTCCCAGGCCACGCAGGCAGACGTCGATGCCGCGGTCAAAGCGGCCCGCGCCGCCCAGCCCAAATGGGCCAAGTCCGGCGGCCACGCCCGCGCCCGCGTGCTCTATGCCATTGCCCGGCTCCTGCAGAAACACAACCGCCTCTTTGCCGTGCTCGAAACCCTCGATAACGGCAAACCCATCCGCGAAAGCCGCGACATCGACATCCCCCTTGCCCAAAGGCACTTCTACTACCACGCGGGCATGGCCCAGTTGATGGAGGCCGAACTGCCCGACCGCGAAGCGCTTGGCGTATGCGGTCAGATCATCCCGTGGAATTTTCCGCTGTTGATGCTGGCCTGGAAAATCGCGCCAGCGATTGCGATGGGCAACACGGTGGTGCTGAAACCGGCGGAATACACATCTTTGACGGCGCTGCTTTTTGCCGACATTTGCCGTCAGGCGGGCGTGCCCAAGGGTGTGGTCAACATCGTCACCGGGGACGGGGCCGTGGGCGAGATGATTGTCAATGCGGACGTCGACAAGATCGCCTTCACAGGCTCCACCGCGGTGGGTCGCCGCATCCGAGAAGCGACAGCAGGCACGGGCAAGGCGCTCACACTCGAACTGGGCGGCAAGTCCCCCTACATCGTCTTTGACGACGCGGACCTCGATTCAGCCGTCGAAGGACTGGTCGACGCCATCTGGTTCAATCAGGGACAGGTCTGTTGCGCCGGATCACGCCTGCTCGTCCACGAACCGGTGGCCGACGCATTCTACGCCAAACTGCGCGCCCGCATGGACAAGCTGCGCATCGGGGACCCACTGGACAAATCCATTGATGTGGGCGCGGTCGTGGACCCGGTCCAGCTGGACACAATCACGAAAATGGTCAGCGACAACACAGCTGGCGAAGTCTACCAGACCCAAACCGCCCTGCCCGCGCAGAGCTGCTACTATCCCCCCACCCTGATCACAGGATTGCACACGGCCGACCCGCTGATGCAGGAAGAGATCTTTGGTCCCGTCCTCGTCTCGACCACTTTCCGCACCCCATCCGAAGCAGTCGAACTGGCCAACAATACGCGGTACGGCCTGGCCGCAACGCTGTGGACGGAAAACGTGAACCTTGCCCTTGATGTCGCGCCCAAGCTGGCTGCCGGTGTCGTTTGGGTGAATGCCACGAACCTGTTCGATGCGGCCGCCGGGTTCGGCGGTGTACGCGAAAGCGGGTTCGGACGCGAGGGCGGATGGGAAGGGCTGCGCGCCTACACTAAGTCCAAAGGCGCCACGAAACCCGCCAAGTCCATTGCCGCCCACACGGGCGACGACACGCCGACCGATCCGCTGGATCGCACGGCCAAACTCTATATCGGCGGCAAACAGGCCCGCCCGGACGGCGGCTATTCACGGAACGTCTACGGCAAGAACGGCGCGCTTCTGGGCCAGGCCAGCCTTGCCAACCGCAAGGACGTGCGCAATGCCGTCGAAGCCGCCGCATCGGCCAAAGGCTGGGCCAAGACAACGGGTCATCTGCGCGCGCAAATCCTGTATTACATCGCTGAAAACCTTGCCGCGCGCGCGGACGAGGTCGCCGCGCGCCTGAACGCACTACAAGGTGGCCGGTCCGGTGAAAAAGAGGTCGAAGCGACGATCCGGCGCCTGTTCACCTATGCCGCGTGGGCCGACAAGCTGGACGGCGCCGCCAAAGGTGTGCCCCTGCGCGGCGTCGCGCTTGCCATGAACGAACCCACCGGGATCATCGCGGCGCTTTGCCCGGACGAGGTGCCGCTTCTCGGTCTTGTGTCTTGCATGGCCCCGGCCATTGCCATGGGCAACCGCGTGGTGCTGGCGGCCTCGCAGCCCTTTCCATTGGCCGCAACGGATTTCTACCAGATTCTGGAAACGTCGGACGTGCCTGCAGGTGTCGTGAACATCCTGACGGGCGACCACACTGACCTGGCCCCTCACATGGCCAAACACCTCAATGTGGACGCAGTCTGGTCCTTCTCCGGCTCCGACCTGTCAGCCACCATCGAATATGCCGCGGCAGGCAACCTGAAACGCACCTGGGTCAACCATGGCATCGCGCGCGACTGGATGGGCACCGAAGGCGAAGGCAAGGCATTCCTGCACGCCGCAACCGAAGTCAAAACCATCTGGGTGCCCTACGGCGAATAGCCCTTCTTCTGGCTGCAAATACTTTTGGGGGAGCGCGAGGGGGCAGACAGCCCCCTCGTCAACAAGGATAAGTCGCGTGTGCGCCAGCACTCAATTTGCGACAGTCGTATCCAGGCCGTCCGGCTGACCGACGACCACAAAATGCAAACCATCAGGGTCCAGCAATTCACCCGCCACGCGCTTGACATCCTCAAGGGTCACCGCTTCGACCTTTTCGTTGCGGGTGGCGATGTAGTCGATGGGCAGGCCCAGCATCTGCATGCCAACCATGATCCGCGCGATGGGCGCATTGCCATCGAACCGCAGGGGGTAAGCGCCCGTCACAAAGAGCTTCGCGGCATCCAGTTCTTCCTGGGTGACACCTTCGGCTGCAGCACGTTCCCACTCATCCCGGATCACAGACACAGCTTCTGCCACACGATCATTGGCCGAAGCCACTTGCCCCTGATATGTCGCGGCAAGATCCTGTGGCACGAGGAATGAATAGACCCCATAGGTCAACCCGCGCTTCACCCTTACCTCGGTGGTCAGACGGCTCTCGAAACCGCCTGCGCCAATGACCTGGTTCAGCAGGCGGGCCGCAAAAAAGTCGGGGTCGTCCTGCTCGATCCCCGCCTGACCGAAGATCGCCACCGATTGCGGCGTGTCAAACGGGACAACCGTAGTGCCGCCTTCGATCAGGATGTCCGCCGGGCCCGGTTGCGGCGCACCAGCATCGGGCAAACCCCCCAACAAGGTGTCCAGCAGGGGCCCGAGTTCTTCCGGTGTGATGTCACCCGCCACACCGACATACAGCCGGTCCTTGGCAAACACGGCGGCATGGGCGTTGACGATGTCCTCGCGGGTCAGCGCCGTGACGCTTTCAATCGTTCCGCGATGATTTGAACCGTAGGGGTGGTCGCCATAAGCCATCTTGTCGAACGCGGCGCGCGCAATCTCGTCCGGGTCGGTCGCATCCGACCGCAAACCGATCAGCACCTGCCCCCGCACGCGGTCCAACGCATCCTGCGCGAAGGTTGGTTCAATGATGGACTTGCGCAGCAACTCCACTGCCGCGTCGCGGTTCTCGGTCAGAAAACGGGCCGACACGGACAGCGCATCGTCGCCAACGTCATAGCCGAAGGACGCGGCCAACGCCTCCTGCGCGCGGGCAAAGGCGCGCGCATCCAGATCGGCGGCCCCTTCCTCGAGCAAGCCGGACATCAGATTGATGGCCCCGCGTTTTTTCGGATCATCCAAGGACGCACCGCCGCGGAACCGCAGCTCGAGCGCCAGGAACGGGATCGACGGTTCCTGCACCAGCCAGGCCGTGATGCCGCCCGGGCTCGTGACTTCGGTGATGTTAACCTCGGCCCGCGCAGGCAGGCTGGCAAACAGGACAACGGTCAGGACAGCAAGGAAACGGATCATCAGTTCACCTCCTCGGCCAGCGGACGGGTCAGCCAGCCGGTCACCGATGCGTTGCGATTCAGAACCATGCGGGCTGCCTCCATAATATCTTCTTCGGTCACGGCCTGCAGGATGTCCGGCCAGGCCTGCACGTCTTCGACGGTCAGGCCAACGGACAGCGCCGCGCCATAGCGACGGGCAATGCCGTCCACATTGTCACGTTGATAGATCTGGCTGGCGCGCAACTGATACTTGATCCGTTCCAACTGTTCGGGATCAACGCCGTCTTCAAGGAACTGGGCCAGGGTCACATCCACGGCCTCTTCGGCCTCTTCCAGACTGACGCCAGGCACCGGCACGATCACCACGTCAAAGGTGGCGTCATCCAAGGACGTCCCGCGATAGAACGCACCCGTGAACACCGCCTTTTGCTGCTCGAATTGCAGCTTTTCTGTCAGGTAACTGGTCTGACCACCCCCCAGCACTTCGGCCAGCAGCGTCAGAGCCGCCGCATCTGCCTGATCGCCCGGATCGCGTTCCGGTGCGATGTAGGATCGGCTGACATATTCCTGCGCCACCCGCGCATCCCGGAAAATCAGGCGCCGCTCTGCATTCTGGGGCGGTTCCTCGACGCGCACCCGCGCTTCCAGATCAGGCTTGGCCGGTATGACACCATAGTAGGTTTCCGCCAGCGTCCGCACCTCGTCGGGTGTCACATCGCCGGACACGACCAGGATGGCGTTGTTGGGGTGATAATAGGCGTCGTAGAAGCTCCGCAGGTCCTCCATGCTCAACTCTTCCATCTCGTGCCGCCACCCGATGATCGGAATGCCGTAGCGGTGGTTGAGAAACTGGGCCGCGTTCATCTGTTCGGACAACAACGCGCGCGGATTGCTGTCAGTGCGCTGGTTGCGTTCTTCCAGGATGACACCCCGTTCGGTGCGCACATTGTCTTCGGTGAACCGGATATTGCGCATCCGGTCCGCTTCCATGCGCATCATGAGTTCCAGGCGATCCGCCGCGACACGCTGGAAATAGGCGGTGTAATCAAAGCTGGTGAAGGCATTGTCGCGCCCACCGTTTGCAGACACCACCGAGGAAAACTCGCCCTCGGCCAATGTATCGGTCGCTTTGAACATCAGGTGTTCCAGGAAATGCGCGACACCGCTGGCACCCGCAGGTTCGTCTGCGGATCCCGCCTTGTACCAGACCATATGCTGCAGCACGGGCGCGCGGTGGTCTTCGACGACAACCACCTGCATGCCGTTATCGAGCGTGAAGGTGGTAACCGCCTCTTCGTCCGCTGCGTGCAGGGCAAGGGGTGAAACGCTTAGGGCAAGACCGGCAAGTGCGGCGCGCAATCGAAACATCGGCAGTAACCTCGGACAGTCCATGTTGTGCAAGACATACGGCCCCGGGGGCCCGGATCAAGCAGTGTTGGCGGGTTTGTGAGCGATGTGACGCTTAGCGACGACCGCGACGCACCACGCGTGGCGGTGCCAAAGGCGTCGGAACGCCCGCACGCTGGAACTGGCGCGCCGTCTGGACGGGGTCCAGTGACTGACGGCGATAGGCCTGATTGTAGATGTCTTCGCGCACGATACGGATTTGCGTCAAACGCGACTGACGGCGACGGAACTCTGCGTCGGCGGCGGCCAGCGTGGCCCGAATGTTGGCGTCGCGCCCGAAACGGCTGGCGTGGTTCACCAGGGCCCCGTCCGACCCGGGGATCGGGGCGTTGGGGGACGAGCGTTGTCCACCAAGCGCGCCGACGCTGTCCTCGAGCGGTCGTTGGTCCGTCCGATTGAACCCACCCGGCGTGGGTTGCGGCAGTGCCGAGAAGCTTTCCGGTTGTTCCAGGGGGCGCGCGGGCACGACGATAAACTCGTCCGGCCCATCGCCGCGCGACGTGATCTGGCGCAGGCCCTGGTTCTCGCACGCGGCAAGCAGGGTTACGGCAATCATGGCACATGCGATCAGTCGCATCGGAACTCTCCCTTGTTCGGGCTGCATTATCGCAGCTTGGCCGCCCTTGTCACGCGCCCTTTTTCCGGCTCGCACCCTCTTGACCAAAGAACACAAGACCAATGGCCCCGGCAAAGATAAAGATGTCCGCCACGTTGAAGACAAATGGATTGGCGATGCCGCAGCAGGACATGTTCAGGAAATCAAGGACAAAGCCATAGAGCACCCGATCCAGCACATTGGCGAGCGCCCCGCCGATCAGCAAGCCTGCGCTGGCGCAGGCAAGGCGGCCCTGCGGGTGCTTCCACACCCACCACAGCACACCCGCGCAGATGACCAGCGCAACGGCAATCAACGCCCAAACGCTGGCACCGTCGCCAAACAGGCCAAAATTGATGCCCCGATTTTCACCATACCGAAAGTTCAAAAGCGGTGGGAACACATTGATCGGATTGAATTGCGACACGCCCATCACGTGAATCACCACATATTTCGACGCTTGGTCGAGCACGAAGGCGATGGCCGCAGAGATCCAGAGAAGTTTCATCGCGCCCTAATGCCGGAAATGCCGCATGCCCGTAAAGACCATGGCGAGCCCTGCCGCGTCCGCTGCTGCGATCACCTCGTCATCGCGCATCGACCCGCCGGGTTGGATCAGCGCTGTGGCGCCGGCCTCGGCTGCTGTGATCAGACCATCTGCGAAGGGGAAGAACGCGTCGGACGCCACAACTGACCCTTGGGTCAACGGCGCAAGCAGGCCCATTGCCTCTGCCATGTCCTGTGCTTTGCGCGCCGCGATGCGGGTGCTGTCCACGCGGCTCATCTGGCCCGCCCCGACGCCGACTGTCGCGCCGTCTTTGACGTATATGATGGCATTGGATTTGACGTGCTTGGCCACCGTCCAGGCAAAAAGCATGTCGTTCAATTCCTGTTCGGACGGCTGGCGTTTGGTGACGACCCGCAGATCGTCGCGGCTGATCCGGCCCACATCCTTGTCCTGCACCAGGAACCCGCCCGATACCTGCTTGATGGCCAGCGCCGCAGCGGCGGCATCGGCCAGCCCGTCCGTCGTCAGCAGACGCAGGTTCTTTTTGGCGGAAAACACGTTGCGTGCTTCGTCCGTTGCGCCCGGCGCAATCACAACTTCGGTGAAGATGCCGGTGATCTCCCGCGCTGTGTCCGCGTCCAGCTCCTGGTTCAGCGCGATGATGCCCCCGAACGCTGAGGTGCGGTCGCAATCGAACGCGCGGACATATGCGTCTTTCAGTGTAGCACCGGTTGCCACGCCGCAAGGGTTGGCATGTTTGATGATGGCGCAGGCGGGGCCCTGGCCCGCGAACTCGCTCACCAGTTCAAACGCCGCATCGGTGTCGTTGATGTTGTTGTAGGACAACGCCTTGCCCTGATGCTGGGTCGCGGTCGCGACACCCGGACGGGCCGCGCCATCGGTATAGAACGCCGCCGTCTGATGCGGGTTCTCGCCATAGCGCAGCGTCTGCGCCAATTGCCCGCCAAAGGTGCGGCGGCGCGGCGTTTGCCCCACCTGGTCGGCCATCCATGTGCTGACGGCAGTGTCATAGGCCGCGGTACGGGCATAGGCGGTTTGCGCCAGACGTTGCCGCAGTTGATAGGTCGTCTGCCCGTCCTGCGCGGCCATCTCGGCCAGCACCACGTCGTAATCATCGACATCCACCACGATGTTGACAAAGCCATGGTTCTTGGCCGCCGACCGGATCATGGCCGGGCCGCCGATATCGATGTTCTCGATCACCTCGGCATAATCAGCGCCTTTGGCGACGGTTTCTTCGAACGGGTACAGATTGACCACAACCAGGTCGATGGCACCGATGCCATGTTCGTCCATGGCTGCGACATGTTCATCGTTGTCGCGCAGCGCCAGCAGCCCGCCATGCACCACGGGGTGCAATGTCTTGACCCGGCCATCCATCATCTCGGGAAAGCTGGTCACCTCGCTTACGTCCTTGACCGCAAGCCCGGCCTCGCGCAGCGCACGCGCCGTGCCGCCCGTGCTCAGCAATTCAACCCCGTGACCCGCAAGTGCCGTGGCAAAATCGACCAATCCGGTTTTGTCAGACACAGAAATCAAAGCGCGGCGAACTGGGTAGAGGTCGGTCATGTGGGCAGCATTCCTTTAGTCGTATACCTCGGCGGGATCATCCCGGTTCAGGTCGCGGATGCCCATGGCAGTTTCCTGCGCCTTCGACAAGGACCAGCGCACGCGGGTGGCATAGGTCATGGCACGGCCCGACAGGACAATCTGCTGCGTCGCGCGCGGCTTCAACCGTCCCTTTTCCAGGTACACGCTGGGTTGCAAAGTCAGGTTCTGCGTGCCGTCATGGCGAAACACCCAAAGCTCTCCGCTCTTGAGGGCGATGGACACCGCAGAGCCGCCCATGTCCAGTTCGGCATTCACCTCCGGATGCAGATGAAACCGGATGTCGAAGGGAATGCCCGACAGCATCTTGGCATCCATCACCTTGTCGAATAACCGTTTTTCACCATCTTCCATTGCCAGCAGCATGTCTTCGCCCGCCATGCCACGCCCATCGAATGTCAATTCCAACTGCCGCGCATGGGTCAGCCCGTGGGTCCGAACATAGCCGTTGTGCCCGCCCTGAAATCGCAGCCCGTCCGGCGCGTGGTTGATCTCGATCGGTACATGGGTCGGGGCATCAATCAGCGTTTCGCGGGCGGTGGCCCGGTCCGCATCACCCAGCCGCGCGCTGGAATACCCATCAAGCGACAGGGCCGAATGCGACGGTGTGGCGCGCCCCGCCCGGCGCCAATCCGCTCCGAAACTTGCCCCCGATCCGCAATTCACGATCAAGGGGCGACGCCCCGACGTGACTTCGAACGCGAGGGTAGAGGCGTGGGCATTGTGCCCGGCCTCGGGTTTCGGCGGCGTTGAGGCATCAATGATCACACTTGTCCGCCCGGAACTCAGGCGCGCATATCCCATCGACAGCCCGTCCGCCTGCCGGGTCTTGACCTCGCATGCGGCCAGCGCGTGATCCAGCCACCCTTCCTGACCACGGCCACCGCCGTGAAACCGGGCAAGGCCCCCATCGGAGTGGCGCAGGGTGCGCAACGTGGGTGCAATGCGCGCAATTGCGTCGCTGTGCGCGTCCGGCACCGCTTTGTCCGCATCTTCCAATGCCGCCGCAGCCCATGTCAGCAAGGTAAAGACGTCCAGCAATTCTTCGGGATTGCGGGTGGGCAGACCGCCCTGGTCATTGATCTGCTCGTCGCATTCGCGCGCCAATGCCGCCACCGCCGGCGGCGACAGGTCCTCCATCCCTTCCAGCGCAGAGCCGGCATAGATCAGGCCAGTCAACGCCTCGAACCGCGGCAGCCCGGGGGCTGCCGCATGCCAACGCTTGGACAGGAACCGGGTCTGCTGTGCGAGGCTTTGGAAAAAGGCATCCGGCGCAGGTGCATCCAGACCGCGCAGCAGAAACAGGGCATGGTTGATCCATCGGATCAACCGCCGCCCGGTCAGGTCCGGCGTCCATCCCGGCCCACTGCCCCGGCCATAGCGGTCAATCCATCCCCAAAGCCAGGTTTGCCCCAGTTCCCGGGTCGACAGATCGCCCACAGCGGCCAGATCGTCCAGCCAGGCAAAGCCGTGAATTTCATTCAGATATGAAGCATCCGGCGCCGTGACATCCCAGATCGGCATGTCCCTTGCTTCGATCAGGGCACCGGCAAACAGATAGTTGCCTGCCACCAATTGCCGACCCTTCGCGAAACTGCCGATGGTTCGAGGTTCCGGCGATGACACAAAGGCCGTCGCGGCCTTGGCGCTGGTTGCACGACGCGCGTGCCAACGGTTCAGGAACCGTGCTTTTCGTGCGGTGAACCCGGTCAGGGTGGACATGCTCTCTGCCTCGACGCGTCTACGGCGCTTTGCGTTGCACAATAGCGGCTGCGCACGCGCGAGTCACGCAGTCTCAGCCGCTTTTGCGCAGGCACGCCACATAGAAGCCGTCCATCCCGCCACGGTCTGGCCAGTGATCCGGGCGCAGGCGCAATCCGCCTTCTTCCGTGACCCAAACCGGATCGACGCCAGGGCGGTTCAGGGCCGCGCGATCAACCGACAGATTCGGATGTCGTGCAAGTGCGTCTTCGACCTGCACTTCGCCCTCGTCCGGCAACAGCGAACAGGTGCAGAACACCATGCGCCCACCCGGTTTCAGCAGGGTGACCGCGTGATCCAGCATACGCGCCTGCATGTCGATCAATGCGCCAAATTCGGACCCGTCCTTGGCAAAGGGCAAATCCGGGTGGCGACGGATCGTGCCCGTGGCGGAACAGGGTGCATCAAGAAGGATCGCATCGAACTGACCCGTCACGTCAAAGGCATCCTCGACCCGCGTGTCGGCGTTCAATCTGGTGCGGACCAGGTTCTGCTTGACCCGTTCCATCCGTCCTTCGGAAATGTCGACGGCTGTCACAGTTGCCCCCGCAGCGGCCAGTTGCAGGGTCTTGCCGCCGGGTGCGGCACAGAGGTCCAGAACCGTTTCGCCCGGCTGGGCGTCCAGGACACGGGCAGGAATGGCGGCGGCGGCATCCTGCACCCACCATCTCCCTTCGGTAAAGCCCGGAAGCCCAGACACCTGAACCGAAGCGGCCACACGCACCGACCCCGTCGGCAGCACATGGCCGTCAACGGCAGCGGCGACTTCTTCGGGCGCGGCTTTCACGCTCAGATCCAGCGCAGCGCCCTCAAAGTGCGCTTTTTCCATTTCAAGGACCGCTTCGCCGCCCCATGCATCGACAAGCGGGCCACGCAACCATTTGGGCAAGCGCGGAATGCGCAGCGTGGGCCACTGCTCCGCACCTTTGTCCGCCACCTTGCGCAGCACGGCATTCGTCAGCCCCTTGAGATGCCCATAGCGTTTATGGCGCGACACAATGTTGACCATCGAGTTCACGACGCCATGCGCCGCCTCACCTGCGCACAGCTCGATCGTTCCGACGCGCAGCGCATTGCGAACGGTGAGCGGCGGGTACTTCTGCAGGTGCTTTTGCAGGATACGGTCCGCCCGCTCCATGCCGCGCAGGGTCTCGGTGGCCAGACGCTGTGCCCGGGCACGATCGGCAGGTTCCAGTCGATCCAATGCGCCCGCCCCGATCAGCTCGGGCATCAACTTGCCCTCGCCAAGGATCTGATCCAGCAGGTAGATCGCGCTGCGCCGCGCGGGCAGTCCCGTATCGCTCATGTCCGTCCCCGGTTATTGCTGTCGCACCCGCTTGCCGGGGCGAAGGTCGGGCGTATATCAAGGGCATGACCCAAGAGGAACCCACCATGTCAGACGACCAGCCCACCGATCTGCCGCCCGCTGCAGTGCGCGCCCTGGCCGAGGCCGAGGACCGGCGCAAGGCTGCCAAGAAGCTGGACTTGCCGACCGAACTGGGCGGACGTGACGGACCGGAACCGGTCCGCTACGGGGATTGGGAGAAAAAGGGGATTGCGATCGATTTCTGATCGTTACCGCAAGCGGAACATCGCGCTGTCCCCGGCACCACGGTCGGATGTAAACTTGATCCGACCATCGTCACTGGCCTGAACTTCCTGACAGTTATAGCCCAGCGGGTCACCGCCCCAGAACAGATCGCGGCAGAAGTACCCGTTTTGCCAGGACCACGTGCCTTCGACGTCCCAGCGCGCGCCACGGCCCTCGATCTGACCATCTGGCCTCACATTCAGCTTCACAAACGGGCGGGTCAGCGTCTTGCCGTTCACCAGTTGCACGAATTTCTGCTGATTGTCGACCTTCACGAGGTCGGCCAGGGCGGGCCCGGCTGCAACAGCGGCCACAGCCGCAAGCTTTATCACACGCATATCACAATTACCTTCACGCGATGGCATCCTTCGCCAACATGTACGCTTGATCACGGAAATTGGTTCACTCTGACGGTGAAAACATGGTGCGCGGGCGGCGTTTATCCACGCATTCCCAATACATCCAGCATGTCATACTGCCCGGGGGCCTTGTCCTGGGCCCAGAGGGCGGCCCGCAACGCGCCCTTTGCAAAAAGCGCCCTGTCGGTCGCCATGTGCTTGAGGACAATGCGTTCGCCCGCCCCGGCAAACAGGACCTCGTGCTCGCCCACGATATCGCCGCCCCGAATGACCGAAAAACCGATATCGCCGCGCTTGCGGGCACCGGTTATGCCGTCCCGGGCTGCATCGCGCACCTTGTCCAGATCAACGCCGCGCCCTTCGGCTGCGGCCTCACCCAGCATCAGGGCGGTGCCTGACGGTGCATCCACCTTGTGGTGATGGTGCCCCTCGATCACCTCGATATCAAAATCCTCGTCCAGCGCGGCAGCGACCTGTCTGACCAGCTGGGTCAAAAGGTTCACCCCCAGGCTCATGTTGCCTGCCCGCACGATGGCGCAATGGCGCGCGGCCGGTTCCAATTGGGCGATCTGTTCATCGCTCATGCCGGTTGTGCCTATGATATGCGCCGCGCGCGCCTGTGCCGCGATCTTCGACAAGGCGAGTGTTGCCTCGGGTGCGGTGAAATCGATCACGGCCTGCGCCTGCGCCATCGGTTCCAGCGCATCGTCAAAGACACGGGCGCCGACGGCCTTGCCCCCCATGGCTTCGCCCACGTCCTGCCCGATCCAATCGTGCCCGGGTCGCTCAAGCGCACCGACCAGACGCATCCTGTCGCTGTCCAGAACCGACCGGATCAGCATCTGACCCATCCGGCCCGATGCACCTGCAATCACGATCCCCGGCAAATCTGACATGTCCCTCATCCCTTTTGGCGGTTTCCCGCTTCCCTAGCCTGCCCGCCGCCGCTTGGCAAAGGTCAGCGCCTGACTTAGATGGGACAAATGGCAAAGAACAAGTTTCACGATGGCCCCGGCCCCTCGCAACGGCAGTTGCGCGTTGGCGAACTGATCCGCCGCACCCTGTCCGAGGTGCTGGCGCGCGGCGACGTGCATGACCCCGATCTGAACCGCATGTCCATCACCGTGGGCGAGGTGCGCACATCTCCCGACCTCAGGATCGCGACGGCCTATGTTTTGCCGCTGGGCGGGCAGGGGCAAGAGGATGTCCTCAAGCTGTTGGCCCGCAACAAGGGCGAATTGCGACGTGCGGTGTCCAAGAAGCTGGCGCTCAAGTTCGCGCCCGACCTGCGGTTTCAGCTGGACGAGACGTTTGACCGGATGGACGACACACGGCGCATGCTGAACCAGGACGCCGTGCGGCGGGACACCAAGGCATGATGCGAGCAGCAGCGGCGCTGGTGCTGCTGGTCTGGACCTTGCCGGTCTGGGCCGTCACCTGCGACACCATCCGGTACGAGGGCAACCGCTATACCGCCTGCACCGTCGATCCCGCAAGAGACGAGCTGCGCCTCTTCCTTTATGACACCGACGGCGCGCCTTATGGGCAATTCAGCGCCGTGGATCAGGCGCTGACGGCCGAAGGCAAGGCCCTGACCTTTGCCATGAACGCCGGCATGTATCACGAAGACCGCGCGCCCGTCGGGCATTATGTGGAAAACGGGAAAGAGATCATGCGCGTGATCGCAAATCCCGGTCCCGGCAATTTCGGGCTGTTGCCCAATGGCATCCTGTGCCTGCGCCCGGGCCGGGCCGACGTGTTCGAAACGCTCGATTTTGTGGACCGGTCACCCGACTGCAAATTTGCGACGCAATCCGGGCCGATGTTGGTCATCGACGGGCAACTGCATCCCCGGTTTCTGCCCGACAGCACGTCCCGCTTTGTCCGCAACGGTGTCGGGACCAGCGCCGATGGGCGCAAGGCCGTATTTGTCATTTCGAACAACGCTGTCACCTTCCACGAATTCGGCAGCCTGTTCAAAGACGGGTTGGGCCTGCCCAACGCGCTGTTCTTCGATGGCAACATCTCGCGCCTTTATGCGCCGCAGGTGAACAGGGATGACTTTGGCTTTGCCCTTGGGCCCATTATCGGAACGGTTGCGCCCGCCGCGCGTTAGCCCGCTGTGCAGGGCGATCCTGCGACCACGTGGGACGCTCGATGCCAACATCTGCAAATCTGAATGATCACCCCATAGGCTGGGCACTCTTTCGCGTGTCTGCCCCGATGAGTATCGGCATTTTCGGAGTGCTTATGGTCGGGCTCGCCGACGCTTTCTTTCTGGCACGATACGGGGATTTTGCGCTGACGGCCGTCGGCTTCATCTATCCGGTCACCATGACCCTGACCTCACTGTCCATCGGGTTGAGTGCCGGAACCAGCACCGTTGTCAGCCAGGCCCTCGGGCGGGGAGAAGACGAGGAAAAACAGCGCACCACCATGCACGCGATGCTGATGGGGCTTGGGCTTGCATCGGTCGCCACGCTTGCCTTTTACCTGGCGGCTCCTTGGCTCTTTGGCCTCATGGGCGCGTCGGGACAGGTGCTTGATGCTGTCATGGCCTATATCCCTTGGTGGTGCCTCAGTTTTCCGCTTCTGGTCATGGCACAGCTTCTGAATTCGGTCTTTCGTGCGGCAGGGCGTTCCGAAATTGCGGCGATCACCATGTTCGGCCAGGCAACCCTGAACATCGCCCTGACCCCGCTTCTGATCTTTGGTTGGGGACCGGTGCCTGAACTTGGTGTCGCGGGTGCCGGGCTCGCGACCTTCCTCGCGCGCGCCCTTGGGTTTTTCGGTATCCTTATCTACGCCTGGTGGACATCCGAACTGTGTTTCGATGTGAACCCGCTCAAGGGCCTGCTGGCGTCGATCCGCAAGATTGGGCGGGTCGCGGCCCCCGCTTCGCTTTCCAATGCGATCAATCCGGGCGGCATGGCCGCTGTGACCGCAGCCGTTGCGATTGTCGGCGATGCAGCCGTCGCGGGGTTTGGCGCCGCAACACGCGTTCAATCGCTGTTGTTTGTGCCCATGCTGGCCCTGTCGGCGGGCATTGGCCCTGTGGTGGGGCAGGCCTGGGGCGCCGAAGACCGGCAGCGCGCGCAGAAGGCCGTACGCCTGACAATCCTGACCTGTCTCGCCTATGGCGCGGGTCTGAGCGCGGTCCTGCTGCTGTTTGCCCAGCCGATTGCCGCACTGGTGGCCGACAACAAGGAGGCGGCCACCTACGGCGCGCAATACCTCCGCTTCGTCGGGTTGTCCTTCTTTGGATATGGCATTCTGATTACCGCGAACGCCGCGATGAACGCACGGGATCGCGCGCTGTGGTCAATGGGACTGAGTGCTGCGCGGATTACGCTGATCTATATCCCCTTTGCCTGGGCGGGTGTCCTGATCTTCGGCTTCAGTGGTGTTCTTTGGGCCGCAATACTTGCAAACACGCTGGGCGCGTGGGGCGCAGTGATTGCATGCCGCGCCGTCGGACTGCTGGACACGGATATGCCCGGGATCGGCGGTCCCGCCCGGGCGGCGCGATCCTTGGTGTCGCCTGATTGACAACAGCCGCAACGCTGGGATAGGCGGCAGCCCTTATTCGACAAACGGGGGCGACATGGGCCGTTCACGCAAAGGGCGCGACATTTCCGGGTGGTTGGTGGTGGACAAGCCCGCAGGCCTGACCTCAACCGCCGTGGTGAACAAGGTGCGTTGGGCGCTGCAGGCCAAAAAGGCCGGGCACGCAGGCACCCTCGATCCCGAGGCAACCGGCGTGTTGGCCGTCGCCCTGGGCGAGGCAACCAAGACAGTCCCCTACATCACCGATGCGCTCAAGGCCTACCGCTTCACGGTGCGATGGGGCCAGGCCACCAATACCGACGATGCCGAGGGCGAGGTGGTCGCGACATCGGATATCCGGCCCACGGATGACCAGATCAAGGATGCACTGGGACAGTTCATCGGCGACATCATGCAGGTCCCGCCCAAATTTTCAGCCGTCAAGGTCGACGGGCAACGCGCCTACAAACTGGCCCGCGATGGCGAAGACATTGAACTCGCCGCCCGCCCGCTTTGGGTCGAGGAACTGGTGCTGACCGACCGGCCCGACACAGACCACGCAGAGCTTGAGATGGTGTGCGGCAAAGGCGGCTATGTGCGGTCCATTGCCCGCGATCTGGGCCAGGCACTGGGCTGCTACGGCCATGTGCGGTACCTGCGACGGATCTGGTCCGGCCCCTTCGACGCCGAAGACGGCCTGACCTTTGAGCAGATCGAAGAAATGGCGCAGACGCCCGACCTGGATGACCACCTGCGCCCGACCGCCGAAGGACTGGCCGACCTGCCCGAACTGCGCGCGACGCCGGAAGGGGCCGCGCGCCTGCGCAACGGCAACCCGGGCATGGTCCTTGCGTCGGACATTGAATACGGGACCGAGTGTTGGGCATCCCTGGACGGCGTGCCAATCGCCGTTGGCCGGTACAAGGCAGGCGAATTGCACCCGGCGCGTGTGTTCAACCTGTAACATTCCGCCCCCATTCACGGACCCGCATCACGATCCGGGCCGGTTCCGCCCTCTCATTTGTTACAGTTCGCAAGCTTTCGATAAGCGATGCGTGAGGCGCCTTTCCAAAAGGAACTGAACGGTCCACATCTATCCCATCAACAGCAGACACGACGTCCATTTATGGGAAACATGACATGACAAACGTAACACTCCGCACCGTTGGCACCGTCCTGACCGCAGGGGCATTCGCCACCATCGCATTCGACGCTTTCGGGCAGGCGCTCAGCCCGCTCCTTGGCTACGCAAAACTGGCACCCGTCGGCCTGGCCGGCGCATCGCTAAAGGCCATCTTCGGCGCAAACCCCTCCGGCGCGGCACACCTGTTGCACGCTTTGACGGGCCTGATCTTCTACGCCGTGGGTTACTTTGCAATCGCGCGCCCCATTCAGCTGGCCGTGATGCCGCGCCTGCACTGGTCGATGACGGCCATCGCTTACGGCATCGCGCTGTGGGTCTTTGCCCTCTATGTCATGGCGCACCTCGTCACCGGCAACAAACCGTTCCTGGGCTGGACCGGAATCACCTGGGTCGCGCTGTGGGGCCACATCGTCTACGCCGTGGTTGCCGCCGCCATCATGGAAGCCAAGGGCGCCGTGCTGGACCTGCGCCGCGAACCGATGGCCATCCCCGCCGAATAAAGGCGCTTGCATAAACACATTGATGGGGCGGTCTGCGGCTGGCAGAACCGCCCCATGATCGTTCGAACACACACCAAGGGCGACGCGCCCTCGACCGCTGTATATTCAGAGTGCGAAAGCTATCGGTACAGCCTGACGCGCATCTGGGACGAGACGGGGCGGCGTGTGAACTTTGTGATGCTGAACCCTTCGACGGCAACCGAAGTGCAAAACGACCCGACGGTAGAGCGCTGTGAAAGGCGGGCCCGGGCGCTGGGATATGGCAGCTTTGCAGTGACCAATATCTTTGCCTGGCGCGATACCGACCCAAAGGCGATGCGGGCCGCGGCCGATCCCATCGGCCCCGCAAATGACGACGCCATTGCAGAGCGGGCGCAATGGGCGCAGGACGTGATCGCGGCGTGGGGGACGCATGGGGCGCACCTGGACCGCGGCGCCGACGTGGCAACGCTTCTTCACAACGCGAACAGACCGCTGTTCCACCTTGGCTTGTCCAAGGCCGGCCACCCGAAACATCCACTGTATCTGCCATACACCCAGCAGCCGGAGCCGTGGACATCGTCGCCCATCTTTAACAGGCATTAACCACCTTTCCGGATATCCTTTGTCTCGATCCCGGACTTCGGCTACTGGAAATCTGGGCTTTTCCGTTTCCTGGTTGGATGTCGTTCATGTTGTGGCTTGCTGGATTGATGGGACTTATGGCGGTCGGCGCGGTTGGCGTCATCGACATGACGTCACCCGATGAAACGCAGGACGACGACACCGCAAACCGCGCGTCATCGACCACGCCCACGGGGGACGGCACCGCGCCCGGCAGCGACATCGGCGGGGAACAGGTCGGCGACACTGGCGGTGACACGCTGACCCTTGGCTCTGACGGCGACGACGTGCTGGACGGAACCGACGGGGATGACACCCTGTATGGTGAAGACGGCGATGACACCATCGCGGGCGGCACCGGCGATGATACCCTGCATGGAGAAGATGGCGCAGACCTCATTGCTGGCGGCGGCGATGATGACGACATCTATGGCCACAATGACGACGACACCCTGGATGGCGATGCGGGCGACGATACACTGCATGGCGGGATGGGTGCCGACCAGCTGTCCGGGGGCGACGGTGACGACGCGGTGCATGGCGGCCTCGACGATGACACACTCAATGGCGGCGACGGTGCCGATACGCTGTTTGGCGGCTGGGGCAATGACGTTCTGAACGGTGTTCAGGATGATCCCGAGACCGCCGTTCTGGACGACACCGACGACGGCGACTTCCTGAACGGCGGCGGTGGCGACGATGTAATTGTTGCGGGCCAGGACGACACCGTGACCGCGGGCGATGGCGCCGACACGATCGTGACCGGCAGCTGGGTTGCCGATGGCCCAGCCGTGACAATCATGGATTTCAGCGCCCAGGACGACAACATCCTCCTGGTTTACGAGGATGAGGACGCAGAACCCGCAATCACACTGCGGATCGATCCAGAAAACCCGACAATCACACATGTCATGATGAACGGCGTCACGGTGGCCAACGTCTTGGATGACGCCGGTATAACGATCGAGGATATCGCGCTGATGCCGCTCAGCCTGGCGCAAAGCACCGGCATGGTGTCGGCCTGAGCCTGCCACGCAGGGCACGAACATCGTTGCCATGCCCGCGAATCTCTCCTATATGCGCGCATCTCCGGAGATATCCGGATACCTTGGCCCCGTGCTGGACGACATCCCGGCCGGCGGCGTCTCACTCGAACCTGAAAAGGAGATCCCGATGTCGATCACAGCCGAAGACAAAGCACGCGTGATGAAAGAATACGGCACCAAGGACGGCGACACCGGTTCGCCCGAAGTCCAGGTTGCCATCCTGTCGTCCCGCATCGCCACGCTGACCGAGCATTTCAAGACGCACAAGAAAGACAACCATGGCCGCCGCGGCCTGCTGAAAATGGTTGCCCAGCGCCGCAAGCTGCTCGATTACCTCAAGGGCAAGGACGAGGCGCGGTACACCGACCTCATCAAACGCCTGGGGCTGCGCCGCTAACCAGCGCTAGGCGCTACGACATTCAATCGCACCCCCCGGGGTGCGATTTGCGTTTCAGGCCGCGGAAAAGACGAAGCGTACAGGCCGAGCAAGGTGGGTGATCGACCACAATCGGGCAAGTATCAAAAATGTTTTTCGGATACCCAGCGCGTCTGCAATGACTAGACGCACTCGACGGTCACATCGTAGCTTGGGAAATAAGTTCGACCACCGCCAGAAACTTGAACTCTGAAATCACCATTGTGCTCCACACGCGTTACGCGGAAAGTCTGAAATCCGTCCTGTGTACACCAATCCTCGAACAAACGTTCGGTAAATCCGGCAATCTCAGGCTTCGGTAGTTTTGACACAGGAATTTGCCGAACAGTTTCATCTGTATACCCTAGAAGAATATTGTCACGACGCGGGACGCGATCACCAAAAAGCACGCGTTCATACGTGGATTTACCCGCCGCATTCGTTCCAACAAAGTGCCTATTTTTAAATTCCGCGTTCTGACGCGCAAGGTCTTCTGGTGAATTGCACGCGGTCACTGCAGCCACAAAACCAAAAAGCACCCAAAACTTCATTCCAGCCGCCATGTTCAATCCTCTCCAGACCAATAAAGCAACCCATAGCTTCAATCGAGGGTTGTGCAAGCCATTGACAGCGCCCGATACTGAGAGTTTTGAATGCAAGCCAAGGGAAGCAAACGATATCCAGTTCATGCACAACCTGCCCCGCCTTGCCCTCTCTGTCCGCCAACCCTCTGCCTGGGCCATTATCGCAGGCCACAAACCGATCGAGAACCGCAGCATGGGCTCGATCCGCGCGGGCCGCATGGGGCCGGGGCGCATTGCGCTCCATGCCGCTGCGGGTCTGAAAGAGGAAGAGTTTCGCTACCTCTACTGGCGGCTTGAGAAACACGGCGTGCAATGCCCGCACCCGCTGGACCTGCCGCGCGGCGCCATCATCGGCTCGGTCGAAGTCACGGGCATCATCACCCAGTCAGACAGCGAATGGTTCGGTGGCGCCGCAGGCCTGACCCTCAAGAATCCCGAACCCTGCGATCCAATCCCCGCCCCCGGCGCGCTGGGTTACTTCGAATGGGCCCCCGGCGGCACCCTTGCCCCACCCACACGCTGGATGCGGAAATGGGGCACCGCCACCCCCGACGGTCGGACCGATGACCTCTTTCCGGATGCGCCCATCGCATTTGCCAATCCACCAAAGAAACCATGGTCCTGATCGCAGGGTCGGCGGGCGGGCGCCTTTGCGCAAGCAAACAGACCGTTGCCGTCCCGCCATCGTGATTTGCACCACTGCCCCCCACCGGACAGAGTGCACGCATGCTCCGCGCCCTCCTGCTTCTTTGCTTTGCCCTCATCTGCACAGGCCCCGCCCTGGCGTGCGGCCCCGAAACGCAATGCCGCATCGGCGACCGGCACTATTACATCGCGTTCCCGCCGGGTTATGACAGCACCACGCCGATCCCGGCCGCGCTCTTCGCGCACGGGCTACAAGGCTCCGCTCTCGGCATCATCCGCAACCCACGCCTTCTGGCGGTCGCGGCAGAGCAGAACGTCGCTCTGATCGCCGTCAAATCCAAAACAGACGACTGGTCAATCCCGGGAAGCCCCGAAGAGCGCGCTGACCGCGGGACAGAGGAACTGGCCTATATCGACGCGGTGCTGGCCGATGCCACCAGGCGTTTCAACATTGATCCCAAACGCATCGTGATGTCGGGCGCATCCGTCGGCGGTATGTTCACATGGTACCTTGCCTGCACGCGCTCGGATGTCTTTGCCGCCTTTGTGCCAATGTCTGGCACGTTCTGGGATCCGCTTCCACGCAGATGCGACAAACCGGTCGCGAACATCATGCACTTCCACGGTGACAATGACCGCACCGTGCCCCTGCAGGGCCGCGTCGCCCGTGGCAAGCAGCAAGGCAGTGTGACGGACGCCTTCGCGCTCTACTCCAGGCACGGGCGTTTCCAGGAACCGCGCCAAACCCGGATCGGCGACATGACCTGCAACATCGCACAAAACCGGTCCGGCAAGCTGCTCAGCTTCTGTCTCTACCCCGGCAGGCACGCGTTCCGCTCGGGCAATCTCGGCATCGCCTTGCGCATGCTCAAGGACGCAGGCCACCTCTGATCAACCCGCGTCAATGGCGCTGCTTTCCAACACGCTCCATCTCGTGTATGGCGCTGGAATCTGAAAGCCTGGCGCCCGGACCTCAGCGCCTGACAAAAGAAGATACCGAGGTCAGGGGGAATACGCCCCCTACGCAAATGGCCAACCGGCCAACTTAGGAAACACTTGATGTTCAACGAGACGAAAAAATCCATGCAGTGGGGCGAAGAAACGCTTACACTCGAAACCGGCAAAGTCGCCCGTCAAGCCGACGGTTCCGTGATTGCCACGCTGGGCGAAACCAGCGTCATGGCCAACGTGACCTTCGCGAAAAAGCCAAAACCGGGCCAGGACTTCTTTCCCCTGACCGTCCACTACCAGGAAAAATACTATGCCGCGGGCAAGATCCCCGGCGGTTTCTTCAAGCGTGAGGCACGCCCCACCGAGAAGGAAACCCTGACCGCCCGCCTGATCGACCGTCCGATCCGGCCCTTGTTTGTCTCCGGCTTCAAGCACGAAGTGCTGGTGATGTGCACCGTGCTCAGCCACGATCTGGTCAACGACCCCGACATCGTCGCGATGATCGCGGCCTCGGCTGCCCTGACCATCTCGGGCGCACCGTTCATGGGCCCCATCGCGGGCTGCCGCGTGGGTTACGAGGATGGCGAATACATCCTGAACCCCACCGTCGACGACATGCAGGACCTGCGCCTGAACCCCGACCAGCGCCTTGATCTGGTTGTCGCGGGCACCAAAGACGCCGTGATGATGGTGGAATCCGAAGCCTACGAGCTGTCGGAAGCGGAAATGCTGGGTGCGGTCAACTTCGCACACCAGCAAATCCAGCCTGTGATCGACCTGATCATCGCACTGGCCGAAGACGCCGCGAAAGAGCCCTTCGACTTCCAGGCCCCCGACTATTCGGAGCTGTCCGCCGCCGTCAAAGCAGCAGGCGAAGAGCAGATGCGCGCCGCGTTCGCAATCAGCGACAAGCAGGAACGCACCAATGCCGTGTCCGACGCCCGCGCCGCGATCCTTGAGGCTCTGACAGAAGAGCAGCAGGAAGACCCGAACCTCGGCTCCGCGATGAAGGGTCTTGAGGCGTCCATCCTGCGCGGTGACGTGGTCAAAACCGGGACCCGGATCGACGGTCGTAAAACCGACGAAATCCGTGACATCGTCTGTCAGACGGGTCTGCTGCCCCGCACGCACGGCTCTGCCCTGTTCACCCGTGGTGAGACTCAAGGTCTGGTTGTCACCACACTGGGCACCGGCGATGACGAACAGTTCATCGACGCGCTGCATGGCAACTTCAAATCCAACTTCCTGCTGCACTACAACTTCCCGCCCTACTCGGTCGGCGAAGCGGGTCGCGTGGGCCCTCCCGGCCGCCGCGAGATCGGTCACGGCAAATTGGCATGGCGCGCATTGCAAGCTGTCCTGCCTGCCAGCACCGACTTCCCCTACACCGTGCGTCTGGTGTCGGAAATCACCGAATCCAACGGCTCCTCCTCCATGGCGTCCGTCTGTGGCGGTTCGCTGTCGATGATGGACGCGGGTGTGCCGCTGAAATCGGCTGTGGCCGGTGTGGCCATGGGCCTGATCCTCGAAGAGGACGGCAGCTACGCCATCCTGTCCGACATCCTCGGTGACGAAGACCACCTGGGCGACATGGACTTCAAAGTGGCAGGCACCGAAAACGGCATCACCTCGCTGCAGATGGACATCAAGATCGCAGGCATCACGCCCGAGATCATGGAAAAAGCCCTCGCACAGGCCAAGGACGGCCGGATGCACATCCTGGGCGAGATGGGCAAAGCCATCACCGGCGCGCAGGAATTCTCGGTCCACGCACCGCGCATCGAAACCATGCAGGTGCCCACCGACAAGATCCGCGAAGTGATCGGCTCGGGCGGTAAAGTGATCCGCGAAATTGTCGAAGTGTCGGGCGCCAAGGTCGACATCAACGACGACGGCATCATCAAGATCGCGTCGCCCAACGGCGAAGCCATCAAGAAGGCCTACGACATGATCCACTCGATCGTGGCCGAACCGGAAGAGGGTGCGGTCTATACCGGCACCGTCGTGAAGATCGTCGATTTCGGCGCGTTCGTGAACTTCTTCGGCAAGCGCGACGGCCTCGTGCACGTCAGCCAGATCGAAAACCGCCGCCTGAACCACCCCTCGGACGTCCTGAAGGAAGGCCAAGAGGTCAAGGTCAAGCTCTTGGGCTTCGATGATCGTGGCAAGGTGCGCCTGTCGATGAAAGTTGTCGATCAGGAAACCGGCGAAGAAGTTAAAAAAGAAGAAGCGGCAGAAGAGTAATCCGCCGCTGCCAAATGAACATCCCGCCCTGCCGCCAAAACCGGCGGGGCGGGATTGTCACACACGAGTCTTCGCCGATGTGATGCCGGCCCCCTTGCATCACGCGTGCATCCAGTTTTTTTACCCGCTCGAACGCGTTGTCGCCTACGGATACCCATCGCACATGACCAAGATTGCCTACGACCTCTCCGAAGTTTTTTCGCAATCCACCGGTAAGGACCAGTTTTACGGCATCGCGCGTGTGGTTGCCGAAATCGCCTATGGCCTGTTTCGGTCCGAACATGATGTGACCTTTGTTCTGTATTCCCCCGGGCACGCGAAATTTTTCGAGATCGTGCCGACCTGGGACGAAAAATCCTATGCCGGCATCAACCTGAATGTACCGACATCCGCCAAGCCGATGAAATTCCGGAACATCTACAAACGGGGCAACCTGCTGCGCGATCTGCTGTCCCCGGCCATCGGTGCCGTCATCCGTTTCAAGAACCGCGAACGGTGGCGCAAATCCGGGATCGAGCTGAAGGAAGTCAAACTGGACGGTTACAGTTTCTTTTCCGCCGGTCGCCCCAAACTGATCATCGACATGGTCCACACCATCCGCACCCGGGGCTGGAATACCAAAAGCTATGTGCTGCTGCACGACTTCTTTCCGTTTCACGACGTCGACGAACGGCACCAGTCCCGCTTTGCGGCCAGCTTTCACCATGACAACAGCTTCCTGATCCCGCGCACCGACGTGATCGTGCCCAACTCCTACTTCACCGCAAATGACCTTGAACATTTCGCGGGCAACGGGACGTTGCCAAAGCCAAAGGACGTCAAGGTCCTGCAACTGGCCCAGCACAGCATCCACAGCGGCGAACACGAGGAAATCTTCCTGCCGGACCGCCCGTATTTCATGTGTGTGGGCACGCTTTTGGGCCGCAAGAACCTCGACATCGTGTTGGACGCCATGATGCATCTGCACGAGACCGGCCGAGAGGTTCCATTGCTGATCCTGGCAGGTCAAAAGCGGTCCAGCGTTGTGCGGCACCTCGACAAACCCGAATTGGAAAAGATCCGCAAACAGATCCGGTTTGTCGTGCACCCGAACCAGACGGACCTGAACCGCCTGTATCAGAACGCCATCGCCACCATCATTCCCAGCAAGATGGAAGGCTGGGGCCTGCCCGCGGGCGAGGCCCTGCACCTTGGGTGCCCGGTCATCAGCTCGACGGCGGATGCGCTGGTTGAATGTTGCGGTGATCTGGGCGTGTTCTTTGATCCTGATGACAAGGAACAGCTGGCCGACCTGATGGAAAAGTTTGCAACCGATCAGGAGTACCGGGATTCGGTGCGCGACAAGATCGTTGCGGGCAAAGACAGCTTGCGCAGCTGGGACACCGTCGCGGCTGAACTTATAGAGATCATGGAGGCGTAACGCCGCGATCCATTGCGCGGCCCGCACGGCAAGGCGCGGGCCATCGCAGGGCTCAGATCACTCCGGCGCCTTTGTCTTGCGCAGATACGGCAACACGGTCTCGAACTCACCGAACTTCGCCTTGGCGTCCTCATTCGACACGGTTGGCGGAATGATCACATCCTCGCCCGGCATCCAGTTCGCTGGCGTCGCCACGCCCTTCGCGGACATCTGCAACCCGTCCAGCGCCCGCACCACCTCGGCAAAGTTCCGGCCCACCGTCATCGGATAGGTCATCGACAGTTTCAACTGCTTGTCGGGCCCGATGATGAACACCGACCGCACGGTTGCACTGTCCGCAGGCGTCCGGCCATCGGGCAGATACGCTTCGGCAGGCAGCATGTCGAACGCCTTGGACACCGCCAGCCCATCATCGGCAATGATCGGAAACCCGGCCTTGGCTCCGGCGACTTTCTCGATATCACCCTTCCATTTCTTGTGGTCCTCAACCCCGTCCACGGACACGCCAATCACCTTGGTGCCGCGCTTTTCCCACTCGTCCGCCAACTGGGCCACAGCGCCGAATTCGGTCGTGCACACCGGCGTAAAGTCCTTTGGGTGCGAAAACAGGATGGCCCAGCTGTCGCCAATCCATTCATGCAAGGAAAGCGTGCCGTGGTCCGTTTCAACCGTCAAATCCGGGATCGTGTCGTTGATGCGCAAACCCATAATGTCCTCCGTCGGGATAGTAATGACAGGGGCAACCTATGTGATCCGGTCCATCTTTACATCCCCTGACTTGCAGGCGCCCCGCGCGGGTGCCACAGTCCGCCCAAATCTCAGGGAGATACCGATGCTCGAAAAACGCAACTTCTACATCAACGGCGAATGGGTCGCCCCGCAGGACGGCACCGACCACCATGTCATCGACCCCTCGACAGAAGAGCCGGCAGCCGTCATCTCGCTCGGCGGCACAGCGGATGCCGAAGCCGCCATTGCAGCCGCCAGGGCGGCCTTCCCCGCCTGGATGGCCACCCCGGTCGAGGACCGTATCGCCCTCGTTGAAAAGCTGATCGACATCTACAATGCGCGGGCCGAGGACCTTGCCCAGGCCATGTCTGCCGAAATGGGCGCGCCGCTCGACATGGCACGCAGCCAGCAAGTGGGCGCAGGCACCTGGCACCTCAAGAACTTCGTCCGCGCCGCCCGCGCATTCGACTTCAACCGCCCGCTCAGCGACCGCGCTCCGAACGACCGGATCATCTACGAAGCCGTTGGCGTCGCGGCCCTGATCACCCCGTGGAACTGGCCCATGAACCAGGTCACGCTCAAGGTGGGCGCGGCCGCCATCGCAGGCTGCACCATGATCCTGAAACCCTCCGAGGAATCACCCCTCAACGCCATGATCTTTGCCGAGATGATGCACGAGGCGGGGTTCCCCCCCGGCGTCTTCAACCTGATCAACGGCGATGGCCCCGGCGTGGGTACGGTCCTGTCGGGCCACCCGGACGTGGACATGGTCAGCTTCACGGGCTCGTCCCGCGCCGGGCGGCTCATCTCGAAAAACGCCGCTGACACGCTGAAACGCGTGCATCTCGAACTGGGGGGCAAGGGGGCCAACGTGATCTTCGATGATGCGGATGAAAAGGCGGTCAAACGCGGCGTCCTGCACATGATGAACAACACCGGCCAATCCTGCAACGCGCCGTCGCGCATGCTCGTGCAGCGCGGCAAATACGACGCCGCCGTGGAAGAGGCCGCCGCCGTCGCCGCCAAGGTCACGGTTGGCCCCGCGTCGGGCGAAGGCCGCCATATCGGCCCCGTCGTGAACGCGGTCCAGTGGACCAAGATCCAGGACCTGATCCAGAAGGGCATCGATGAAGGGGCCAGGCTGGTCGCGGGCGGCACAGGCCGCCCCGACGGTTTCAACAAGGGCTACTACGTGCGCCCCACGGTCTTTGCCGATGTCACCAACGACATGACAATCGCCCGCGAGGAAATCTTTGGCCCCGTCCTGTCGATCATTCCCTTCGACACCGAAGAGGACGCCGTGCAAATCGCCAATGACACCCCCTACGGCCTCACGAACTACGTCCAGACGCAGGACGGCGCGCGTCTCAACCGCATGGCGCAGGCGCTCCGCTCCGGCATGGTCGAAATGAACGGGACGTCCCGCGCCGCGGGATCGCCCTTCGGCGGCATGAAACAATCCGGCAACGGACGCGAGGGTGGCATCTGGGGTATCGAAGACTTCCTCGAAGTCAAAGCCGTCTCGGGGTGGGCGGCCGAATAGACCAGGATCCAACTTCACTTGGCCAGGTAAACTCCGGGGGGAGGCGCAGCCGGGGGGCTGGCCCCCCCTCGACCCGCGCCAACCGCCTCACCCGCCCGCCCAGACCGGGCGGTCCACCTCATGCTCGTGAAACGCGTTGCGCACCGCCGGATCGTCATCCAGGCACTGCGCATTGATCGGAAAGGACGCGTCGGGCGACAAAGGCTCCCCCAATGACGTTCCACAGCAGCGGCAGAACGACCGGCGATACGTGAACGGCGCGTCCGGCACGACCGTCTCGATCCGGTCCTGTCCCGCCTCCAGCGTGAACTGATCCCGCTCCACGAACACGGTGGTGGATGTGCCCAACTTGCGGCAGCGCGAACAATGGCATGTTCCCATCACCTTTGGTGGCCCCTTGATCACGAACCGTACGGCGCCGCACATGCAACTCCCCTTGATGTCCATCCGATGTCTCCCGGCCTTGCGTGATTGCACGACAGGGCTAACACGCCCATGCTGACAGCATGGTGTCAGCATGGAGACACCGGGCTTGCACCAAGGGGAAACACAGTATGCGACGCGGCGATCGCCTGTTTGAAATCATCGAAATCCTGCGGCGCGCGTCGGGGCCCATCTCTGCGGACTCCATCGGCGCAAAGCTTGAAGTGACCAAGCGCACGGTTTACCGCGACATCGCCGCGCTGATGGCCCAACGCGTGCCCATCCGCGGAGAGGCGGGCGTGGGTTACGTCCTGGACCCGGGATTTCACATGCCACCCCTGATGCTGACAGCGGACGAGATCGAGGCCGCCGTCCTGGGCGCCCAATGGGTCGGGACACGGGGCGAGGCGGACCTCGCACAGGCCGCCGCCAGCCTGATCGCCAAGATCGCCGCTGTCGTCCCGGACGATGCTCGGGGCATCTTTGTCGAACCCGCCACCAGTGTCGCACCGGTCGGCTCACCGCCAGAGGTCCTGAGCGCCGCTGACATCCGCGTTGCCATCCGCCAGCGGCACAAGATCGCGCTCACCTATCAAGGCAGCACAGGCAGCCAGACAAGGCGCACCATCTGGCCCATCCTGATCGGTTACCGCGACGCGGGTCGCATCATCGCTGCATGGTGCGAATTGCGGCACGGCTTCCGCTACTTCCGCACCGACCGCATCGCCCGGGCCCAGGTATTGCCCGACATGATCCCGCGTCGCATGGACCTGCTGCGCAGCGAATGGCGTGCCGCAATGGATGCGGAACGCAAACGCCATGCGTAAGGCGGATCAAACATCCGCCCAACCCCGCGTCAACGCATCGTTAACCTTTCAGCACCGTGCGCTGCGTTAACCCTGCGAATTCATGAAGAATATGCCGGATCGGTGTACAGGGTGTGCACAGCAAGTGCACAGGTTGTGTATCGGCCATCGCCCTTGTTTTCATGGTGTTAACGCGAGTCGGGAAACGTCGCGTCAATAGACGCGGCGCACACCCCACCGAACGTTGCACCTCAAAATGGCGCGGCACTCCGAAACCGCATCATTTTGCCACTGTCCGGATGCTTGATCCGCAGCTCTTCTGAATGCAGCATCAAACGCTCAAAGTTCCGCGCAGGCCCCTCTGCATAAAACGGATCGCCCAATATCGCGTGCCCCAGTTCCGCCATATGCACACGCAACTGATGGCTGCGCCCGGTCTGCGGCATCAGCCGCACCCGGCTCTCTGTTTCGGTGTCGCGCAACACCCGCCAATCGGTCACCGCGGGCTTGCCGTTCTCATGATCCACATGCTGTTTCGGGCGGTTCGGCCAGTCCACGATCAGGGGTAGGTCAACCCGCCCCGTCTTGGGCGTCATCCGCCCCCAAACCCTTGCCACATATGTCTTTTTCGCAGCCCGCAGCTCGAATTGCTTGCCCAGGAACCGCTGCGCATGCGGCGTCAATCCAAACACCATCACCCCGCTGGTATCCCGGTCCAACCGATGCACCAACAACGCCTGCGGCCACACCGCCTGCACCCGCGCAATCAGGCAATCCGACAGGTGCGCCCCCTTGCCCGGCACACTCAGCAGGCCCGAGGGTTTCGACACCACCAACATCTCTGCGTCATCATGCAGGATGTCCAGGGGATCATTTGGCGGGGCGTAAATGTCATCCATGTTCGCCGCCTGACAAATGTGCCGGCCAATGACAACCCCCATCACGATTGAGAGAGGGGTCAATACAACAATTGCCTGAATCGGCCGCCCGTGTTCTGTCAGCAATATGAAATACTTAGCCGCACTTCTCTTGGCCCTCCCGACGGCTGTCCTTGCGCAATGCGGACCCGATGCGCCCTGTGAAATCGACGGCGGCAGCTACCACATGATCGACACCGATGACGGCAGGGAAGGCAAACCGGCGCTCGTCTTTTTCCACGGTCACAACGCTACGGGTCAGATGATTTTCCGGGGCGGCATCAAGTCTGATTTCGCCGACGCGGGCTATGTCGTCATAGCCCCCAACGGCACACCCATCGAGGGCCGCCAAACGCGCCGATGGGCCGGGCGTGACGGCAGCGGTCGGGATGATGTGGGCTTTGTTCTGGACGTGATCGAGGACGCAAAGTCCAAGGCGTCCATCGACCCCGATCGCATCTATGTCGCAGGTTTTTCCGCAGGTGGGTCAATGGCTTGGCTCATGGCCTGCAAAGAGGCGGAGCACTTCGCGGGCTACGCTTCGATCTCTGGCGCACTGCGCGAACCAAACGATACGACCGACTGCCCCGGGGCACCGGTCAACTTCCTGCAAATCCACGGGTTTGCCGACAACCAGGTCCCGTTCGAAGGCCGCGCGATCCGCGACTGGCACCAAGGCAGCCTCTGGGACAGCCTTGCCCTTGCCCGTGCCGCAAACCAGTGCCGCACGCATCCCGACACCATCAACATCGGCGACCGCTTTCGCTGCCGCGACTGGAACGCAAGCTGTTCAGAAGGCGCGATAAAATTCTGCGAACACGACGGCGGCCATGGGATGCCACGTGGCTGGACCACGCTTGCCCGTGACTGGTTTGAAGGATCCTAAGCCGCTCGCATCTGCCGAACCATCGACACCGAGTAGATCACCAGCGCGGCCCAGATCATCGGAAACGCGATCATCCGTGCCTGGCCGAAGGGTTCCTTGAACACCAGGACCGCGCAAAGAAAGATCATTGTCGGCGCGATGTATTGCAGGATCGCGATTGTCGTCAATCGCAGCCCCTTCGCGCCATTGGCGTACAAGATCAAGGGGATAGCGGTGACCGCCCCACAGCCAAGAAGCAACCAGTTCGTACCCGGGTCGCCCACCAAGAACAGCCCCCGCCCGGTCCAGCCAAGCCATGCGACATAGCCAAGCGCCGGCATCAGCAGGATGAGAACCTCAAGCAGAAACCCCTGGTTCGGGCCTATGGGCAGCTGCTTTTTCGCCAGGGCGTAAAATCCCCACGACACTGTCAACCCCAGTGCGGCCCACGGGACCACACGCGCCGAGAGTGTCAGCACCGCCACCGCACAGGTCGCCAGCCCGATTGCGACCAGTTGCGCGCCAGTCAACCGTTCGCGCAACAGGACCGCGCCCAAAGCCACCGAAAACAAAGGGTTGATGTAATAGCCAAGGGCGGCATCCAGCGTGTGCCCGCTGGTGATGGCCCATACGTAGATACCCCAGTTCACGGTAATCAGCGCCGCCGTCACACAGCCCATCGCCAGCATGCGCGGACTGCGCAGCGCCGCCATCAGGTCGCCGGTTCGTCGCAGCAGGATCAGCAGGATCGCGGCAATAGGCACCGACCAGATGATCCGATGCGCCACCACCTCGGCAGGACCGATATGGCTGAGCATTTTCATGTAGAGCGGCAGAAAACCCCAGAGAAAATATGCGGACAGGGCAAAGCCCAGCCCCTGGGGGGTGTCGCCGGATACGGGTTTCATGGGGTGGTCCTTTCTGACCCACCCCTAGCACCGGTTCAAAGACGCGTCACGCCTTCACGCGCTCGGATTTCGGGTCATACATCGGCTTCAATGACGCCTCTGCCCGCACCCGTGTGCCCGCCACGTCGATCTCGTAGGTCGAGGCCAGCACATCCGCCGCGCTTTCACCCTTGCACGGAACATAGCCCAGCCCCATCGCTGCGCCCAGATGGTGACCATACGCACCCGAACTCAAATATCCCACGATGTCTCCGTCCCGGACAATTGGTTCGTTGTGATAAAGCAGCGGCTCGGGATCCGTCAGCTTAAATTGCAACATCCGGTTCGACAGCCCTTCGTCCTGTTTGCGACGTATGGCATCGCGCCCGATAAACGATGCCTTGTCCTTTTTCACGGCAAAACCCAGCCCCGCCTCCATGACGTGGTCTTCGCAGGTGATGTCATGGCCAAAGTGGCGGAAGCCTTTTTCGATCCGGCAGGTGTCCATCATGTGCATCCCACACAGCTTGAGACCCATGTCCTGACCGGCCTCGTATAGTGTTTCGAACACATGACCCGCCATGTCGGATGATACATAGACCTCCCATCCCAACTCGCCCACATACGTGACCCGGTGAATACGGGCGAGGCCCATGCCAATCTCGATCTGCTGTGCTGTGCCAAACGGGTTCGTCTCATTCGACAGGTCGGCAGGTGACACTGCGTTCAGCAATTCACGCGACCGTGGCCCCATGACGGCCAGCACGCCTTCGCCCGGCGTGACATCCGTGATCACCACGTTGTAGTCACCCACGTGGCGTTCCAGCCACGTCTGGTCGGCAAGACGGGTCGCGGCTGGCGTAACCACCAGATAGGCGGTTTCGGTCAGCCGGGTAACCGTCACATCCGCCTCGATCCCGCCGCGATTGTTCAGGAACTGGGTATAGACGATCTTGCCATTCGGGACCGAATAGTTGCCACCACCCACGTAGTTCATGAACGCCTCGGCATCGCGCCCTTCGACCCGGATTTTGCCAAAGGACGACATGTCGTACATGCCGACGTTCTGGCGGATCGCCATATGTTCTTCGCGCACGTTGTCAAAGAAGTTCTGGCGGCTCCAGCTGTATTCATATTCCGGCGTTTGCCCGGCACGCGCGATCCAGTTGGCGCGTTCCCACCCGGCAAGTTCGCCCATGACCGCACCACGCTCTGTCAGATGACTGTGGAACGGCGATCGGCGGATGCCGCGGGCCGTCGCCTTTTGGCGAAAAGGAAAGTGATCGGCATAGAGCAGGCCCAGCGTTTCCGTTGACCGTTCGGCCAGATAGGTCCTGTTGCCCTGGAACGGCTGCATGCGGCTGATGTCGACATCGCCCAGATCGAAGGGCTTGTCGCCGTCTTCCATCCACTGCGCCAGCGCCATACCGGCACCACCCGCGGATTGGATGCCGATTGAGTTGAAGCCACACGCTACCCAGACATTGTCCATCTCGGGCGCAAGGCCGAGGTGATAGGCGTCATCCGGTGTAAAGGATTCCGGCCCGTTAAAGAACGTGTGGATGCCTGCCTCTGCCAGCATCGGCATGCGGTTCACCGCCGCTTCGAGAATGGGTTCAAAGTGGTCGAAATCTTCGGGCAACTGGTCGAACTCAAAGTCCTTGGGAATACCGCCCAGAGCCCAGGGCTTGGCGTTTGGTTCGAACGCCCCCAACAGGATCTTGCCCGCATCTTCCTTGTAATACGCGCATTCATCAGGGATTCGCAGGACGGGCAGTTGTTTCAGGTCCTTGATGGCTTCGGTCACGATATAGAAATGTTCGCAGGCTTGCAGCGGGACATTCACCCCCGCCATCCGACCCACCGCGTGCCCCCACATGCCCGCGCAGTTCACGATCATGTCGCAGGCAATGTGGCCATCGGATCCATCCTCGCCCTTCCAGTCAACACCGGTGACCTTGCGGCCGTCGCGGACGATGTTTGTGACGGCGACGCGTTCCTGCACCTTTGCCCCCCGCTGCCGCGCGCCCTTGGCCAATGCCAGGGCGATATTGGCCGGATCACCCTGCCCGTCCAGTGGCAGATACACGCCGCCCGTGACATCATCGATGTTCAGGTGTTCGTAGCGGTCCTTGACCTCGGTCGGCGAAATCTCCTCGACCTCAACGCCGAACGCGCGCGCCATGCCCGCCTGGCGGCGCAGCTCTTCCAACCGTTCATCGGTCAACGCGGCGGTGATCGACCCCACGCGCTTGAACCCGGTCGCCACGCCCGTTTCGGCCTCCAGATCGCCATACAGTTCCTGACTGTACCGGGCGAGTTTGGTCATGTTCGCAGTGGCACGCAGCTGGGCAATCAAACCTGCAGCGTGCCACGTCGTGCCGCTGGTCAGCTGCTTGCGTTCCAGCAAGACAACGTCTTTCCACCCCAGCTTGGTCAGGTGGTAGGCGACCGAACAGCCGATGACGCCGCCACCAATAATGACGACGCGGGCAGCGGAAGGAAGATCAGGCATAGCGTATCCTCAAACGATGGTATGACCCGCAGCACGCAGGCGGCGGGCGATTTCGGCGATATGGGTAGGGCTGACTTCGCAACACCCACCGACGATGGTGGCGCCCGCATCAATCCAGGTCATCACATGGTCGGCATACAATTCGGGCGTAAAGTCCCGGCGCAGCGTCAGGCTGTCGACCGTTGGTTTTTTGTCCAGAAACCCGTCCGAGATTTTTTCGAACCCGTTGGCGTAGGCGCCGAAGGGCAGCCTGGTGTGCTGCAAGCCTTGCAGCGCGGCAGGAATTGCCTCGGGCGTCGAGCAATTGATGAGGATCGCAGCGGCACGGCCGGCTTCTGCCACCGGGACCACGTCGGACACCGGTTCGCCAGATCGCAGGCGCGATCCGTCCTGATCATCCACCGTCAGGGCCAGCCAAACCGGCAGGCCGGTGGGCACGCTTGCCGCCAGGATATCGCGCGCATGAGCGACAGAGGCCACAGTCTCGCAAATTAGCAGATCACAGGCCGGAGCAAGCAGGTCTGCCACCTCGGACAACAGCGGCACGGCAACGTCCGATGCAGGGTGCAAATCGGGCCTGTAGCTGGCGCCAAGTGGCCCGATGGATCCGGCGACCCGGCCCGACCCGTGTTCACGCCGCGCGGTACGCGCTTCGTACAACGCACTTTGGTGCAATGCGGAAAACGCGCCTTCCACGGGCGTATCTTCCAACCTGTCATGATGGATCGCGTAGCTGTTGGTTGTCGCGATCGTCGCACCCGCCGCGAAAAAGTCGCGGTGGACGTCGGTGACCAGACCGGGATGGTCCAGCATGATCTGGGTGGACCAGAGCGGTGTGGGCTTATCTCCGGCGCGGTGCACCAGTTCCTGCCCCATGCCGCCGTCCAAAAGGGTGATCTCTGTCATCAGTATCTTCCGCAGTGATCCGGAAACCGACACGGTTTCCAGTCCGTTTTCTGTGCCGGAAAACGGCTACGCACGCAGCCGTTCGTTCTCCGGATCCCACAGGGGTTGGTCGGGTTGCACGGTTGCAGCGTAGCGCTTGCCATACATCTCGATCTCAAGCGTTGTACCGGGTTCGGACAGGTCCGTACGCACAACGCCCAAGGCCACCGATTTGTTGATCCGATACCCCCATGCGCCCGACGTGGTTTCGCCCACCACCGTATCACCGTTCCAGATCGTGGACATGTAAGGTGCGTCCTGATCCCCGGCCTCGACCGTCATGGTGACAAAGCGCTTCTTCGACCCTTGCTGCTTTTCGTTTTGCAGCGCGGCCTTGCCGGGGAAGTCCTGCGGTTTATCCAGCCGCACAAAGCGATCAAGACCACCCTCGAACATGGTGTAGTCGGTCGACAAGTCGCCCTTCCATGTGCGGTAGCCCTTTTCCACACGCATCGAATTCAGCGCATACATGCCAAACGGGGTGGCGCCGGCCGCGCGGATGGCGTCGTACACCTTGGCGGCCTGATCCGTCGGTGCATGAACCTCCCAGCCCAGTTCGCCCACGAATGACACCCGCGCCATGGATACAGGCACACCTGCAACCGTTGCGGATTGATGCGTCAGCCAGCCCAATGACAGGTCCGCGTCGGAGATGCCCGCAAACAGGTCACGTGATTTCGGCCCGGTCACCAGCATCGTGGTGACATCTTTTGACAGGTCCGTCACTTCCACACCCTCGGGTGCGCGATTGGCCAGAAGTTCAAAGTCATGCCATTGCGCAACTGCCGCGGTCATGATGGTGAAATCATCGTCATCGTGGCGGATCACCGACACTTCGGTCAGGATGCGGCCCCGGCTGTCTGCAAAATAGGACAGGTTCATCCGGCCCGCCTTGGGCAGCGCGCCGGTGATCTGCGTCCGCAGGAACTCGGCTGCGCCTGCACCCTTCAGGCCAAAACGCGAGAAACCGCACATGTCGATCACGCCCACGCCATCGCGCACGGCCTCGACCTCTTCCTTGATACGCTGTTCCCATGGGCCTTCACGGTCCCATGTCTGTGTCGCTTCTTCAGACGTGTCGTCGCCGTCCTTGGCGAACCAGTTTGCGCGTTCCCAGCCGTTGTAGGCGCCCATTTGCGCGCCATCTGCCAGTAGCCGTGCATGGTTTGGCGACAACCGTTTGTCGCGGCCAGCGGGCCATTCGTGATGTGGGAAGTGCATCGCATATTCGTGGCCATAGGTTTCCAGCGCCTTGGCCAGACAATAGTCATGATCTGCGCAATCAGTGTAACGGCGCGGATCGACGGCCCACATGTCCCACTCGGTTTCACCGTGCATGATCCATTCCGACAGCACTTTTCCCGCACCACCCCCCTGGGCGATGCCAAAGGTGAACGAATGCGCCTCGAACGCGTTCTTGACACCGGGCATCGGCCCGATCATCGGCAACCCGTCAGGGGCGTATGGGATGGGCCCATTGATGTTGCGACCCACGCCAGCCGTCCCAAGTGCGGGGACACGTTCCATCGCGTCCTCGATGTAGAACTCGAGCCTCTCCAGATCGTCCGGATACAGTTGGAAGCTGAAATCCTCGGGCATTGGATCGTCGGGCGTGACCCAGTGCGCCTTGCAATTGCGTTCGTAGGGCCCGAGATTCAGGCCGTACTTGTCCTGACGCAGGTAATAGCTGATGTCCACGTCGCGGATCATCGGCATCTTGTGGCCCTTTTCCTTGGTCCACGCTTCCAACTCGGCAATTGGCTCGGTCAGGAAGTATTGGTGCGACATGACCACCATCGGCACGGTGCGCCCACCGAACGGCTTGAACATTTCACCCACGCGCTGTGCGTAATAGCCAGCGCAGTTGGCGACATATTCGGCGCGGATGTCGCCCTTCGCGGTCTTCACGATCCATTCGTCGCCATCCCGGTCGATGCCGATCACGGGGCAGAAGCGTTCGATCCGACCACCGGCGTCACGCGCACCTTTCGCCATGGCCTGGGTCAATTGCGCCGGATCGATGTCACCATCCAGCGGGTCCCACAATCCGCCTGCAAGATCATGGGTCTCCATGAACGGGTTGAGCTCCTTCAACTCGTCCGGTGTGCACATCTGCATATCAAGGCCCTGATACCGACCCATGCCAGCCACACGCTCGAACTCCTGCATCCGCTCTTTGGAGTGGGCCAGGCGCAGCGCCCCGGTGACATGGTAGTTCATGGGGTAGTCAACGTCGTCGGCCAGCGTCCGATACATCTCCAACCCGTAGCGTTGCATGTTCATCACCGCCCACGAGGACGAAAAATTAGGGCAGTTGCCTGCAGCATGCCAGGTCGACCCCGCCGTCAACTCGTTCTTTTCCAGCAGTACGCAATCTGCCCATCCGGCCTTTGCCAGATGATACAGGGCCGACGTGCCGACCGCGCCACCTCCGATGATGACCACGCGGGCCGTTGTTGGAAAATCACTCATCTCAGTTCTCCCTTTGCGGAACGTTGTCCGCGATGTCGTAGTAGTCGCCCTTGTCAGCGATAAAGATATGGCGGTCTAGCGTCAGGCCGGTTGCGCCGTCGATGGTGCCGAGCGAATAGCTGATCTTCTCTTCGCCCTTCATTTTCCAGAACAGGAAGCACCCGCAAGTGGGGCAGAAACCGCGCTGGGCAATGTCGCTGGAGGCATACCATTTGACATCGCCCGAAATGGTCAAGTCGGTGTCGTATGCCAGACCGCACGCCCAGTGATGCCCCGATTGCTTGCGGCATTGCCCGCAATGGCATGCGCTGGACCGAATCGTTTCCCTGACTTCGAACGTCACTGATTTGCAGTTACAGGACCCTGTCAGCATGCTACGCCCTCGCCGGTGTGCTGGATGCACCCAAAAGGACGCCATAGATGACAAAACAGACGGCCATGACACGGCGGACCCACACGTTGAACACAGCGCCCAATGCCGCGCGCCCAATGCCGGCCCCCAGCGCGGTAAAGCCCGAATAGCTGAGCGCAGTGATGGTCAGTGCGGTCGGCACAAGCACCCACATCTGGTCCCAGACCGGCACATCCGGCTGCACAAATTGCGAGAACGCGGCAAGGTATCCCGCCACGCTTTTGGGATTGATCGTGGCGATGGCCAACGCCCGAACATAGACCGATTTTCCGGAGTGTGCCGAAACCTGTGGCGGCGTCCGCGCCATCAGCCAACCGCGCACCCCCAAATAGATCAGAAAACCGGCCCCCACCAGTTTCGCCGCAAAGAATGCAGCCGGCGAAGTCGCGACAAGCGCGGTGATGCCGGCCGCCGACAAGATCAGGAAAAGCGTCGCTTGGGTCAGAATGGCAAGGATGCCAGGCACAGACCGGCGGAAACCCAGCGTCATTCCGTTGGTGATACAATTTATTGCATTTGGTCCCGGGGTGGTCACGAACACCACCCAGAACAGCGCGAATATGATCCACCCTTCAAACGACATCAGTAAATCGGCGGTGCAATAACCCAGATCGCGACCGCAGGCGCGTCATAGGGGTTTTTCCACCGAAACGGCTCGCCCCGGATCCGGAAGCTGTCGCCGGGAGCGATGGCAAAGGTCTGGCCGGCAATCTCAAGGTCCAACCGACCCGAGACCAGATAGCCGACCTCTTGCGTCGGGCGCGTGACGGCCTGCGTGATCTCGCTGTGGGGTTCGAAGGTGGAGTGCACCATCTCGAAGTCGTCGGTCAGATCCGGGGACAGAAGCTCTTCGACCAGCCCGGCGGTCCGCGAACCGATTGGCCGCCGTGCCCCGCTGCGCACCACATATCCCTCTTCGTTTGCGGGGGCCGCGCCGCGCCGAAACAATGTGGATACTGCAATGTCCAACTTGGCCGCGATGTGACGAAGATCGGTGATCGACGGTTCCGACAGATCCCGTTCGACCTGGCTGACCCACCCGACGGACCGACCCAAGGCATCTGCCACATCCTGCAATGTCAATCCGCGCGCCTTGCGCAACGCACGCAGGTCAGCACCAAGGCTGTGAGCAGTTGTCGGATCGGATTGAAGCATGGACCGTGAAATTCCTCTGTCGAATTTCACGTAAGGGAAAGCAAAATGAAAAATCAAGCTAGATTTTCACGAGCGCGCAAAAACATCCCGGAGAATCGCGCTGAGCGCGGCGGCGTCGCCTTGGGAAAAGGCGTCGGGTTGATCACTGTCGATATCGAACACTGCAATCAGGGTGTCATCTGCATCCGTGACCGGCAGAACCAATTCTGAACGGATTGAACTGGCGCAGGCGATATGACCGGGAAAGGCATCGACATCTGCCACCAGTTGCACCTTGCCCGTGCGTGCAGCAGCACCGCAAACCCCGCGCGAGAACGGGATTTGAAGACACCCGTGACCGCCCTGATACGGGCCGATCTTAAGCATCTGGGGGCCTGTCACGCGATAGAACCCCGTCCAATCAAAGCGGTCGTCGCTGTGGTGCACCTCGCAGGCGACGGTTGCCATCAACGCAACAGTATCATCTTCGCCATCCGTCAGGCTTTGGATCGTTTTCGAAAGGGTTTCGTAGTCGGGCACGGTTTGTCCTTTTGGTGCATGTCAGGACTGGGGCGCCGCCCCAGACCCCGTCGTATTTTAGGTCGGAAGAAACCTAGGCCCGCTCAATCGCGATGGCTGTACCCTCTCCTCCACCGATACAGATCGCGGCGATGCCACGTTTGAGGTTCCGTTTTTCGAGCGCGTTCAGCAATGTCACCATGATGCGGGCGCCGGATGCGCCGATCGGGTGACCCAAGGCACAGGCACCGCCGTTGACATTGACCATATCATGGCTGACCCCCATTTCGCGCATGAAAGCGAGCGGGACAACGGCGAATGCCTCGTTCACCTCCCAAAGGTCCACGTCATCCGTGCTCCAGCCGATCCGGTCGAGCAGTTTTTGTGCGGCGGGCACAGGTGCAGTTGTGAAAAGGCCCGGTGCTTGCGCGTGGCTGGCATGGCCCAGGATGCGGGCGCGAGCGGTCAGACCTTGTTGCTCTGCCGCGTCTTGAGAGGCAAGAACCAGTGCTGCGGCCCCGTCCGAGATCGAAGACGAATTTGCCGCCGTCACGGTGCCACCGTCGCGGAAAGCTGGTTTCAAGTGCGGGATTTTATCAGGCCGCGCTGTGCCCGGCTGCTCATCTGATTGAACTACGACGGCCCCTTTTCGGGAGTTGACTTCAACCGACGCGACTTCTCCGTCGAACGCTCCGGTCTCAATGGCCGACTGGGCACGTCTAAGCGAGGTAAGCGCGAATTCGTCCTGTACGTCGCGGGTGAATTGGTAGGTTTCTGCGCAGTCTTCGGCAAATGTGCCCATCAGGCGGCCCCTGTCATAGGCGTCTTCAAGACCATCAAGAAACATGTGGTCCACAACCTGCCCATGGCCCAGACGGGCGCCGCCGCGCATCTTGGGCAGCAGATAGGGCGCATTTGTCATACTCTCCATACCGCCGGCGATCATGATGTCGGCATGACCCAGTGCAATTTGGTCATAGGCCATCATCGCAGCCTTCATTCCGGACCCGCACATCTTGTTGAGGGTTGTTGCCGGAACCTCTTCGCCCAAACCGGCGGCAAATCCGGCCTGGCGCGCGGGCGCCTGGCCCTGCCCGGCGGGCAACACGCAGCCCATAAGAACCTCGTCGACCGTTACGACGCCTGCACCCTCCAACGCAGCCTTGATCGCAACACCACCCAGATCAGACGCCGACATATCCGACAATGCGCCCTGGAACCCCCCCATTGGGGTGCGTGACGCCCCTGCGATGACAACTGGTTTCATGGCTCATGTCTCCGTTCGAATGGTGGCAACCGAATAGTAAGGATTGCCGCCTAGACAGACAATGTAACCAGAGAATTGCAAGAGGGCGCATATGGATCTTCGCAGCCGATCAGAAGACAGCCTGCAAGTGGTGTCTGTTCATGACAGTCGCATTGATGCCGCTGTCGCCATCGAGTTCAAGGAAGCCATGCGCAGCGCGACCGACGGCGGCAACGACACCGTCGTCCTGGACCTGAGTGAGGTGCAGTTCATCGATTCAAGCGGGCTGGGTGCCATCGTCGCCGCCATGAAGCAGATGGGCCAATCGCGGAAGCTCGCGTTGGCGGGGCTGACGCCGACTGTCGAAAAAGTGTTTCGACTGACCCGCATGGACAGCGTGTTTCCCGTTTTCCCCACGCTTGATGGGGCCATTACCGAGTTGAAGACCTGAATTTGCCGATCCAGATGAAAGTTCTGTCAATGACCCGCACAACCTCCTTGCCTGATATCCAAATCTCGGTCGTGAGTGGACACATGGCTGTAAGAGACGCACTTGGTCAGCTTCTTGAGGGACTGAAACCTTTGGCGCTTGATATCGAAGAGGCAGGGACAGTCGAACTGGTGATGGCCGAGGCGCTCAATAACATTGTGGAACATGCCTATCCCGAAGGTGCGGCAGAGGGCCCGATCAAAATCACCTGCACACATCAAAACGACGGGCTGCATCTGACAGTGGTCGATTCAGGGCGCGCCATGCCCGATGGGCAAACTCCCGTAGGGGCGGCCGCGGATCTGGACGTGGATTTCTGCGATATGCCTGAAGGAGGGTTCGGGTGGTTCCTGATCAAGGATCTGGCCAAGGACGTCACATATCAGCGGCAGGACATGAAAAACCTGTTGCGCTTGCGCTTGGCCGTGGCCGTCGCCTGACGCACCGCCCGCAGGGAATTGCGGATATCGTAAAAGCGTCCACGATCCACCACAATCCTGCCCGATTTGCCCATCATACCCGGTCTTGTAGCTGCATATAGCTTCCCTCGGTGTCGCGTGTAATTGCCCCCACCCAGTGCGCGGCACCGAGGATCTTCATCCCCAATATCAAGTGGACAAGCCCCCGGAGCCGTTTAGGTTGCGCCGTGCAACGACACGACGGGGACAAATATGCGCGACTTCCATCTGCCGGGACGCTCGCCGGTGCTGGCCACATCCGGCATGTGCGCCACATCGCACCCTTTGGCCGCTCAGGCCGCCATCGACATCCTGAAGTCCGGGGGAAATGCCATGGACGCCGCAATTGCAGGCGCCCTCCTTCTGGGCATCTGCGAACCGCAGATGACGGGCATTGGTGGCGATTGTTTTGTCCTTTGGTCCGATGCTGATGGCAAGATCCAGGCGCTCAATGGGTCGGGGCGTGCACCGGCAGCTTTGAATGCGTCGGACCTGCGTGACGCAGGCGAAACCACTGTTCCGACCTACAGTGCCCATGCCGTGACAATCCCGGGCGCGATTGATGCGTTTTGCACCCTTTCGGATCGCGTCGGTCGCCTTGGTCTGGACCGGCTTCTTGCCCCGGCGATCGAATATGCCGAACGCGGCGTGCCGGTTGCCCCGCGCGTGGCATTTGACTGGGCCAAGGATCAGGCCGTTTTGCAGGGTGCGGCCCGGGCCGCCTATCTGATCAACGGCGCGGCGCCACAGACCGGTCAGATCTTTGCCGCACCGGGCCAGGCAGACGTGTTGCGACGCATCGCGAAAGACGGACGCGACGCTTTCTATACGGGCGAGGTGGCTGACGACATGTTGGCGACCTTGACAGCTTTGGGCGGGACGCACACGGCCGAGGACTTCGCCACAACGGCCTGCACCGACACCAAGCCGATCCGCAGCACATACAAGGACCTTGAGTTGGTCGAGCATCCCCCGAATGGGCAAGGTGCGACAGCCAATCTCATGCTCAATATCCTGGGCCATTTCGACATCGCGGGGATGGACCCCTGGGGCACAGATCGCGCGCATATCGAAGCCGAAGCTGCAAAACTGGCTTATGACGCGCGCAATCGGTTCTTGGCAGACGCAGATTACACCACGCGGCTGGATCACATGATGGCCCCGGAAACGGCAGCGCGACTTGCCGCACTGATCAACCCGAAAAAAACCGTGACGAACGCCACGGTTCTCAGCGAGCAGGTGCACAAGGACACGATCTACATCACTGTTGTGGATCGCGATGGCATGGCAGTGTCGTTGATCTACTCCATTTTCCACGGGTTCGGGTCGGGCATTGCAACGGACAAGTTCGGCATCCTGTTCCAGAACCGTGGCGCGGGTTTCACACTCGAAGCCGGGCATCCAAACGAACTTGAGGGCGGCAAGCGGCCGATGCATACGATCATTCCTGGTATGCTGACAAAGGGTGGGAAACCGATCATGCCATTCGGCGTGATGGGCGGCGCATATCAACCCAACGGCCACGCTCGCTTCGTCTCGAACCTTGCGGACTTCGGGCTTGATCCGCAAACCGCCATCGATGCGCCGCGCGCATTCTCGGATGCTGGCGACATGAAGGTTGAGCGTGGGTATTCGGATCAGGTGCGAGATGAATTAAGCGCCTTGGGCCACAACGTCAGCATACCGGACACGGCGATTGGCGGCGCTCAGGCCATTTTAATGCGCGACGATGGTGTCCTGGAAGGCGCAAGTGACCCGCGCAAGGATGGCTGCGCACTTGGCTACTAAGTGTCACTCGCAAGGCGGAGGTGTCCTCTGCCCTGCGCGTCAATTCAATTGGAAATGCAGCGGATAAGCGCCATCCTCGAACGGGCCGAACAGGTCAGGAATATCGGGGTGGTCCACGGGCTGGCCGGAATAGTCGGCCACAAGGTTCTGCTCGGACACATAAGCCACATAATAACTTTGGTCGTTCTCGGCGAGAAGGTGATAAAATGGTTGCGCCTTCTTGGGCCGGCTGTCTTCGGGGATGGCCTCGTACCATTCATCGGTGTTCGAAAACTCGGGATCCACATCAAAGATCACGCCGCGAAACGGGTGTTTCTTGTGACGGACAACCTGGCCCAGATGATATTTTGCGCGTGTTCTTAGCATGACATTGCGCCCCCTACCGGTCGTGACTACACGGTGCAAGGGACACTTGTCCAATAATTGAGCGCAATTTCGCTGGAAACAGTCTGTGAACCTGGCCGTAACAGTCTTGCACATCGTGGCCCCCGTCTTCCTGCTGGCGGGCATCGGGTTTGCATGGGTCAAGGCGGGTTTGGAATACCGCATTCAGTTCGTCACGCAATTGGCGATGACACTGTCGCTGCCATGCCTGATCTTCGTGTCGCTCATGCAGACTGACATCGACCCGGCGGCCCTGGGCGTCCTGTCGGTGGCATCGGTCGTTGCGTATGGTGCGATCACGATCGCCTTCCTTGCACTGGTCCGCTTTGCACGCCTGAACACCCGCACTTACGCAGCGCCCCTGATCTTTGGCAACACCGGCAACCTTGGCCTGCCCCTCGCCCTTTTCGCGTTCGGGGAAACCGGTCTCAGCTACGCCATCATCGTTTTCGCGATCATGGCGCTGTGGTCCTACACGTTTGGCATCTGGCTGGTCGCCGGGGCCGGGTCACTGGGCAAAGTGCTGCGCGAACCACTGGTTTGGGGCACGGTTCTGGGCGCAGTGTTCTTGTGGCAAGGCTGGCAAACGCCCACGTTTCTGACCAATGCGCTGGACCTTGTGGGGCAAATGGCAATCCCGATGATGCTGATCACGTTGGGCGTTGCCGTTGCACGCCTGTCCGTCAAGGGACTAATGCATGCGGCGGCCCTTTCCGCCGTCAAGCTGGTGCTGTGCACTGGCACCGCGTGGATCGTCGGGCGGTATTTTCAACTGGACCCGATCGCATTCGGCGTTCTTGTCCTGCAGGTTGCCACACCTGTGGCAGTCACCTCTTATCTGTTGGCGGAGAAATACGGTGCACATTCAGACAAGGTGGCAGGCCTTGTTGTCGCATCTACCCTGATGTCCGTCGCAGCCCTGCCCGTGATCCTTGCCTTTGTCCTATGACAAATCGTGATTTCCACCGCTGCCAAAATTCGCTAAACTAACAAAAAACATAAAAAGCGAGTGAGGCAGATGAGCAGACTCTTTCGCGCGATGGCTTTGGTTCTTTTGGCTGCCAGCTGTGGTGGCGGGTCAGGTACGGCCCCCAACCGGTTGGACAACGCCTGTTCCATTGTATCCGAGCGCCCCGAATACCTTCGCGCCTTCCGGGCAGTCGAGCGCAAATATGGCGTGCCTGTGCACGTGCAGATGGCGACGATTTATCAGGAAAGCAAATTCATCTCGGATGCGCGGCCCCCATACCGCTACGCGGCGGGCGTAATCCCGACTGGCCGTATTTCAAGCGCCTATGGCTACAGCCAGGCGCTGGACGGGACGTGGGATGAATACAAGACATCCACCGGCAAGCGCATCGCACGACGTGATCGCATCCGTGACGCCACCGACTTCATGGGTTGGTACATGGCCGAAACGCAATCACGGCTTGGCATTCCCGTCACCGACACGCGCAACCAGTACCTCGCGTATCACGAAGGGCGCACGGGCTATGTGCGCGGGTCCTATCGCAACAAGGCGTGGTTGATGCGTGTCGCGGGCGAGGTTGATCAGCGCGCTAACATGTACGCAGTGCAGCTGCGCTCCTGCTAGGGGTCAGTCGGTCGTTCGACGCGGCGCATCAAACAGGCGGTTCGAAATCGTGCCGCCTGTTTTCAACTCTGCCAGTACAACAGTCGTCTGACCGCCACCGCTGTCGTTGATCACCCATTGACGCAGTTGCACGGGATCACCCGTGAATTTCATCTGTATGTTGCCGTATTCGGGGTTCTCAGGATCTTGCGCTGTCACCACAGTGGCCGTGCCGTCAAAATCGTGACCTACGACCATGTTGGCTTGCGACAGGTTCACATTCCGCGCGAGGATCAGCGACAATGGCGTGCGGCGCAGCGGATAGGTTTCAGGCGGCTGGTTCGACTTTGAATCGACGATGTAGACAGCGTTTGCACTGGCAACAACCAACCCTTCGTTGGGTGGATTGTACTCAAACCGCATTTTGCCCGGCCGCTTGATATAGATCTTGCCGGTATCGACCGTCCCATCATCATTGATCTGCGTGAACGTGCCTTCAGCCGTGCGCAAGTCGTTCAAGTAGCTTGAAATCGTGTTCAATGGCAGCTTGTCTGCCCACGCCGCTTGCGCGGTCACAACAGCCAGCGCGAACGCTGCGACTCGGGTCCAAAGGGTCATACCGCTCACCTTCCTTATTTTGGTCTTCGCCCTGATATAGGCCGAGACCGGGTGATATGCGATATCAATGGGGACCGAAGCTGTGCAGTTCCCCGCCGATCACTGCTCGGGCACCAAAATCTCGCGCTTACCCACATGGTTGGCGCTGCTGACGACACCTTCGTCTTCCATCTGCTCAACCAGACGCGCCGCCTTGTTATAGCCGATGGCCAGCTTCCGCTGGATGTAAGAGGTCGAACATTTGCGATCCTTGATCACAATAGCGACCGCCTGATCATAAAGCGCATCCTCACCATCCGTGTTCCCGCCCAGACCCAGGACAGCATCAATATTACTTTCCTTGTCCTCGGGCGGGCCATCCACCACACCAGACACATAGTCCGGCGCACCAAAAGCCTTGAGGTGGTTCACAATCTCTTCGACTTCCTCGTCGCTCACAAAGGGTCCGTGGCACCGCGTAATCTTGGCCCCACCTGCCATGTACAGCATGTCACCCATGCCCAGCAGTTGTTCGGCCCCCATCTCGCCCAGGATGGTGCGCGAGTCGATTTTCGACGTTACCTGGAAGGAAATCCGCGTCGGGAAGTTCGCCTTGATCGTCCCGGTAATCACATCCACGGACGGACGCTGCGTCGCCATGATCAGGTGGATGCCGCTGGCCCGCGCCATCTGCGCCAGCCGCTGAATGCACGCCTCGATCTCCTTGCCCGCAACCATCATCAGGTCGGCCATCTCGTCCACGATGACCACGATGTAGGGCATCGCCTCGGGCGCAAACTCCTCCGTCTCAAAGATCGGCTCGCCCGTCTCGTCATCAAACCCGGTCTGCACGGTACGCGAGAACATCTCGTCCTTGGCCAGCGCCTCTTTCACCCGACCGTTGTAGCCGTCGATGTTGCGCACGCCCATCTTGGACATCTTGCGATAGCGTTCTTCCATCTCGCCTACGACCCATTTCAAGGCGACAACCGCCTTTTTCGGGTCGGTCACAACAGGCGATAAGAGGTGCGGGATGCCGTCATAGACGCTCAGTTCCAGCATCTTGGGGTCGATCATGATCAACCGGCATTCCTCGGGCGTCAGCTTGTACAGCAGCGACAGGATCATCGTGTTGATGGCCACCGACTTACCGGACCCCGTGGTGCCCGCAATCAAAAGGTGAGGCATCTTGGCCAGGTTCGCCACAACCGGATCACCGCCAATGTCCTTGCCCAAGGCAAGCGGCAGCTTTTGGTTGCCGTCACCAAAATCACGGCTGGCGAGGATCTCGCGCAGCACAACCTTCTCGCGGTTCTCATTCGGCAACTCGATACCGATCACAGACCGACCGGGCACGGTCGACACACGGGCCGACAGGGCGGCCATGGACCGGGCAATATCGTCAGCCAAACCAATCACGCGGCTGGCCTTCAAACCGGGCGCAGGTTCCAATTCGTACATGGTGACAACGGGGCCGGGACGGACCGAAACGATCTCGCCCTTCACACCATAGTCATCCAGCACGTTTTCCAGCATCCGCGCGTTCTCTTCCAACGCTTCGTCACTCAGATGATGGCGCTGCACGACGGTCGGGCTTTCCAACAGGTTCAGGGGCGGCAGTTCAAAGCCCGGGTGCGTGTCTTCAAAACTCAGCTTCGGTTGCGCTTCCAATTGGGCACGGGTGCTGGGCTGCACCGGTTTACGCGCGGGCTGGTGCACCACGGTGCGAGGTTCAGCCAAGGGAATTGTAGGCGTTTCTACCGGCTCCGGAATAGGCGCATCCAACTGCTCTGGCTCAGGCGCATACGCCTGTTGTGGTTCGGGTGCGTGGGCCGCAGTCAAAGGCGGCTCTGACCGACCCAAAGATGCCGCCGCTGTCAGCGGTGGCTCGGGCGGCAGGATCGGTTGCGGCGCTGTATTCAGGACAAGCGGATCGGGACCACGACCACGCCCCTTGGTCAATGGTGCCACGCTTTCGGCCTGCACGGCCGGGTTGGATCGGACCCGGGATTTGATCACATTGGCGATCTTTGTCTTGATCCGTTCGTCACCTGGGCCGTCACCCACATCCACATCAGTCCAGGCTTCGACCAGTTCTTGTTCCGGCATTTCATCCGGCATCGTTGGTTCAGCCCGTTTGATGAGGCTGGGCACCCGCGACAGAAGGCTGGGCTTGGCGGCCTCTTCGTAAGGCTGCACGTCGTATTCAGCCACAGGCGGCGCTGCAGCGGCATAAGCTTCGGCCTCCGCCGCTTCTGCCTCGCGTGCGGCGCGCCGCTCGGCCTGACGTTCCTGCATGGTCCGCGCAGCTTGCAAAGCCCCGGTTGCGCCGCGGCCCAGAACAGTCATCAAAAGGGCATAGGCCATGACCAGTCCAACCAGCAGGAACCGTGCCAAGCGCGCAATTTCCGCCCGGGTAAAGCCCAGAACAAATGCGCCGAACACCACAATCCCGATGCCCATCAACAGCGACATCAGTTTCACGGCAAAGCTCGATCCGATGGGCAACACGGTCAGGATTAAGGCCATGACCGTGTCACCAAAGAGCCCGCCCAGACCGAATCCGTGAGTGGCAAGCCACAATTCACCCGGCTGCAAGGTCGCGGCATAGATCGACCCGAACGCAATCGCGATAGGCGCAAAGATCAGACGCCCCAACGCCCGCTCCGTCCCAAGGTGCAGCGCAAAGCGTACGCCCCAGACCATCAATACAATGGCGATGCCAAAGACACCCCACCCGCCAATCATGAACAGTGGCGCTGCAACAGACGCCCCTGTCCGGCCCAGCCAGTTTTGCACGGGCGCGTCGGTGGATGCCATCCAGTTGGGATCATCAGGCGTATAGCTCAACATCATCGCCGCCGCGATCAGGCCCGCAATCAGCAGACCGATGCCCACCAATTCACGACCGCGTTTTTCCAACGCCGCCTGCATCCCGTGATCAAAAAGCGGATCTCGCCGTGTCTGATATGCCATGCCTCGCCTCGTCTTTTCTTATGTGGCGTAAAGAACGTCGCGGATCGCCATCAGGCCCCGTTCCGTCTCTGCCTTTGGGGCCACAAGGGCGGCCCTGATAAACTCATGTCCCGGATTGAACCCGTCGATCTCGCGCGCCAGATAAGCGCCTGGCAAAACACGTACGCCGGTCTCTTGCCACAACTTCAACGCCGCCGCCTCGCCATCGGGCACGGGCAACCACAAAAAGAACCCGGCCTCCGGTGCCATGTATCCGGGCACGTTGCCCAGGATGCGATCCGCCATGTCGTACTTCTCGTGATACTGCGCGCGGTTGTCGATAACGTGCTCTTCATCGGCCCAAACTGCCGCCGCCGCATGCTGCAAGGGCGTCGGCAGCGGTGAACCCGCATAGGTCCGCAACTGCTTGGCCTCACGAATGGTCGCTGGCCCACCCACAATAAATCCCGATCGCAACCCCGGCAGGTTCGACCGCTTTGACAACGAATGGAACGCCACAACACGCTCGGGATCGGCAGTGCCGATACATTGCAACACTCCCACTGGCGGGACATCGCGGTAAATCTCGGAATAGCACTCGTCGGCAAAGACTTGAAAATCATACCGTTCCGCCAGCGCAATCAGGTCCCGCCAATAGCGCTCCCCTGCCACAGCCCCTTGCGGGTTCGCAGGCGAACACATGTAACAGGCAACAGTCCGGTTGAGGATCGCGGGGTCAACCGCGGCAAAGTCCGGCAAATGCCCCGTCTCAGCCGTCGCAGGCACCAGCACCGGCTCCGCCCCCGTCGAAATCGCCGCAAGCATATAGACCTGATAGAACGGGTTCGGCATCAGCACGACCGGCTGCTGACCGTTTTTCACCTCGGGGCACAGCGCCATACCGGCGTTATAGAGCCCCTCACGCGTGCCATTGAGCGGCATCACGTTGGCATCGGCATCCATCGCCCCGCCATATCGGCGGCCCAGCCAATCACAAAACGCCTGCCGCAACTCGGGCAGCCCTTCGTTCGGCGGATAGTTGTTGAACCCGGCTGCGTGCTGCGTGATCACGTCGGTGACCCAGGCCGGAAAGGCGTGTTTGGGCTCCCCGATGGTCATATGCACGACGTCACCGCCCGGCTCGATATGATCAAGCAAGGCGCGCAAGCGCGGAAATGCGTAAGCCGGAAGGTTCGAAAACCGCTCGGGAAACTTCATAAAACTGCCTCAGCTTCGGGATCGTTTTCGCCCCGTTTGTCTGAATGTACCCCAAGCACGACTCCGCCGTCCAGAAAAACCACGCCAAAACGTCACCTTGTGGCAATTCCGCCAATCCCCGCTTCTTTCGGCCCGATATATCCCGGGGAGCGCGAGGGGCAGCGCCCCTCGTCACCCAAAGATGGTGTCGCCGCAAGGCGTCCTTTGGATCAGCTCAACGCAGCTTCTGCCGCCACGCCCAATCGCAAGAGCGCTTCTTCCCCATTCTCGGCACCCATCAACATGATCCCGCAACTTGGTACACCCGTCGGCAAGGTCAGCGCACAGATACCCATCAGATTGCCAATCCGGGTGTTGCGCAACGCCAGCAGGTTCTCTGTCTTGTAATAATCAGTGTCGCTGTTCAGGCGCGCCAGATTGGGCGGCAGGATGGGCGCTGTCGGTGCCAGCACTGCGTCGAAGGGTGCAACCGCGGTGTCCCACGCGCGCCGTGCCATATCAAGTTTGGCCCAAGCCGCATTGTAGTCCGGCGCGCTGAAATCCTTGCCCAACCGAAACCGCTGCAGGATTTCTGAATACATCGCGTCCGGCTGCGCTTCGATCACATCGCGCCACAATCCATATACTTCGCCGGGCATCAAAGGCCCGGCTTGCGCCATGGCTTCCTCCAATTCCGGGACGTCCAATGGCTGAACAACCGCACCGGCTGCGCATAAACGCTCGATCGCGCTTTCATAGGCCGCACGCGGTGCATCGCGAATGTCGTCCAGCACCACTGTCTTCAAAGCCGCAAATCGACGCCCTTTCAGGCGCGCGCCCCGCAAGTCGCCGGGCGGTTGACCGGCAAGCGCCGCCATCAGCAACGCGGCATCCTCGACCGTCTTGGTCAGAGGCCCAACGGTGTCGAATTTCAACGACAGTGGCACACATCCTTCCAGCGACAGCCGACCATGGGTTGTTTTGAGCCCGACAAGATCGTTCCAAGCCGAGGGGATGCGCACCGATCCTCCCGTATCGGACCCGATCGCCGCAGGCGCGAGACCAAAGGCCACCGACGTTGCCGCCCCAGAGGATGACCCACCCGGCACGGCATCCGCATCGTTCACACAGGGCGGCGTCGCCGTAGACGGGTTGTGGCCCAACCCCGAAAACGCCAGTTCGCTCATATGGGTCTTGCCCAAGCACACCAGCCCGGCCGCCGTTGCGTTTTGCACCACAACCGCATCCCGATCCGACACGCGCCCAAACAGCAGTTTCGATCCCGCCTCGGTCCGGTCGCCCGCCGTATCGAAAAGGTCTTTCCAACTGATCGGCACGCCGTCCAAAATCGACAGGCGTTGACCCGCCCGGGCCCTTTGGGATGCGGCATACGCCTCGGACATGGCCCGATCCTTGGTCAACCTCGCATAGACTTTGTCACGCAGCGCGTGGCCCTCGATCCTGTCAAAGAACGCCTCGGCCAAAGAAACGGGATCGACGTGACCTGCACCGATGGCCCGTCCCATGTCTGCGGCGCTCTTGCCCAACCATTCCTGCATGCTTCACCCTCTGATCACGTGCGCGGACGGTAGCGACGTCGCAGCGCATGGACAATCCCAAGCACCCCGCCATATTGCGGTCTATGACGCATGACAGCGATATCCTGATTGTGGGCGGCGGTCTGTCAGGACCCATCCTCGCCCTCGCGCTTGCCCAGGCGGGCCATTCGGTCACAGTGATCGACGCGCTCAGCGAAAAGGTCCGAAAAAATGCGGCATTCGATGGCCGCAGCTACGCTGTTGCGTTGACCTCACAACGACTGCTTGCCGGCATCGGTATTTGGGATGCGCTGACGGATCACAGCCAACCGATCCTTGAAATCAAGGTCTCCGATGGCCGCGCGGGTGAAGGTCCAGCGCCTTTCTTCATGCACTTCGACCATGCCGAGATCGAAGAAGGACCGATGGGTTACATGGTTCAGGATCGTCATATTCGGCGCGCTCTTCTTGATGCGATGGCCGCCACCCACAGGATCACACATCTGTCTGCGGAAACTGTCGTTGCACAGGATATCGCACCGGGTTCGGTGACCGTGACACTGGCATCAGGTACGTGCCTGTCCGGCAAGGTGTTGGTCGGCGCCGACGGCCGCAACAGCGGCACAGCGCAACGCGCAGGTATCAAGCGCACCGGGTGGGGCTATGGCCAGACGGCACTGGTCTGTGCCATCGCCCATGAAAAACCCCACAACGGCATCGCGCACCAGTTCTTCATGCCGCAAGGACCGCTTGCAATCCTTCCGCTGCCCGGCAATGTCAGTTCCATCGTTTGGAGCGAAACCGCCGAAAACGCCACCCACTTTCATGCTTTGCCCGATGACGACTACTTGACGATGCTCAAGCCAAGATTTGGCGACTTTCTGGGCAACATCAGCCTCGCCGGGCAGCGCTACACATATCCGCTGTCCCTGTCGCTTGCTCAATCCCTCGCCACCGATCGCGTCGCGCTGATCGGAGACGCGGCCCACGGTGTTCACCCGATTGCCGGGCAGGGACTGAACGCAGGCATGCGCGATATCGCCGCTTTGGCCCAGGTTGCCACCGACGCCGTGCGCCGGGGCGAAGACCCTGGCAGTGGTGCCGTTCTAAAACGGTACGAAGAATGGCGCCGCTTCGACAACACGGCGCTTGCCATGGCGACAGATGGATTCAACCGGCTGTTTTCGAATGATAATATACTTATCCGCAACATGCGCGACATCGGGATGGGTCTTGTGAATGCCCTTCCCGGGGTGCGCCGCAGCTTTATTCGCGAAGCGGCCGGATTGACTGGTGATCTGCCGCGATTGATGCAGGGGCAACCCTTGTAGCTGCAGGGCGGATGTGACGTCGACCGCCCGGACATCAGTCCAGTTTGCGTGCCTCGTCTTCCAGCATGACAGGAATGCCATTGCGAATGGGATAGGCCAGTTGCGCGGGTTCGGAGATCAGTTCCTGCTTTTCCGCATCGTACCGCAAGATCGCATGGGTCAGCGGGCAGATCAGCGCCTCAAGAACCCTGCGATCAATCTCGATGCTCATTGCATCATCTCCCCCTCACCACCGCGCAACGCAAACTCGATCAACGTGACCAACGTTTCGCGACGCGTACTGAGCGACGGCGCTTCCAGCAAGGCTTGTTTGTCCTCGGGATCAAAGTCCAGCATCATCGAAAGCGAATTGATCAGCAATTCGTCATCGGCATCCTTCAGTGTATCCCAATCCGCTGAAAGGGACTGCGCAGCAAAATAGCGCCCCAAAAGATCAAGGAACATGGGCCGGTCAAAAGTGAGGTCTTCTTCCGTTCGACCCTGGTCGCGGTCAAAGCCTGACCAAGACACTTCGCACCGGCGGTAGGGTGTGAATCCATCCACTTCAGTCTGGACCCGGAAACGTGAAATACCCGACAAGGTGATCAGATATCGGTTGTCCTCGGTCTCGGAAAATTGGGTGACGCGACCCGCACACCCAATTGTGTGCAAACCGTTGCCCTTGCGCCCTTCCACCTCGTTCGGTTGGACCATGCCGATCAGACGGCCGGGCGTTTTCAGCGCATCATCAAGCATCTGCAAATACCGCGGTTCGAAAATATGCAACGGCAATCGTGCGCGCGGCAAAAGCAGCGCCCCCGGAAGCGGAAAGACCGGGATCACACCGGGAAGGTCAGCCACTTTGATCATAAAATGTCAGCTAGCCCGCAATGCGGCTCAGGCAAATATCATCGATGACAACTTGCGACGCCCGTTCAGCACAATCGGATCGTTCGGCTTGAGCGCGTCAAAGATAGTGAACAATTGGGCCTTCGCTGCCCCATCATTCCATTCGCGATCCTTGCGAAAAATCTCCAGCAGCTCATTCACTGCACTTTCGGTGTCCCCGCTGGCGTGCAGGGCCTGCGCCAGGTCAAACCGCGCCTGCAGATCGTTTTCGTCGGCTGCGACCGCAGCCCGCAATTCTGCCACCGGGCCTGCATCCGCGGCCTGCCGGGCAAGTTGCAATTGCGCATGTGCGGCTTCCAGTTCCGGACTTGCCGATATCTCGGCGGGGGCGCCGTTCAGGATGGCTTCGGCCTGATCCAGGTCTTCCATCGCGATGTGGGCCTGCACCAGTCCGCCATATGCGCCTGCATGATTGGGGTCTTCGCCCAAAATAGCCGCGAAAGTCTGCGCGGCATCCACCGCTGCCCCTTCGGCCAGCATCTCTTCTGCCGCTGTCACGGCGTCGTTCAAACTGTCTCCCGGTGCTTCACCACCAGCCGCCTGAATGACGCGATCAATGAATGCGGTGATCTCGGAACCAGGCACAGCCCCCTGAAAACCGTCAACTGGCTGACCTTGCCAAAAAGCATACACCGTTGGGATAGATTGAATGCGCAATTGGCCTGCGATCATCTGTGCTTCGTCCACATTGATCTTGACCATCCTCACGGCACCCTTGGCCGCTTTTACCGCGTCTTCCAGCAACGGTCCCAGTGTCTTGCAGGGTCCGCACCACGGCGCCCAAAAGTCGACGACAACGGGTATCGTCTGGCTGGCTTCGACAACGTCTTGCATGAACGTCGCTTCCGACCCGTCCTTGATCAGGTCAGCATCGGCAGGTCCTGCGGACAATCCCAAATCCATCATCATCTGTGTTCCTTCGTGGCGCGGCAGTGCGCGCTTTATATGGACCTCTCGGAGGCTGGTGCCAAGTCACTAAGGTCAATCCGCAAATGTGGGAGCATGCGACCCGCAATGGCCTCGGACGGAACCCGACCAATCACACGGGCGCCCATCCGTTCATAAAACGGCGCCGCGTCAGGGTCGGCCTCGATCTCCAGCCTCGTGGCCCCGGCTGCTTGCGCGGTTCGCATCGCCCAGCGCATCAGTGCACGACCGACACCCTTGCCCATTGCTTCCGGTGCCACAAACAGCTTGTCCAGATCCGCACAAGAACCGTCGACGACCAGTTTGCAAATACCCTGCGGTCCGCCTGCATCAAAAACAACAAGGTGACCATCCGCCAGATCGTCTTCGGTCAGCTGCAAGACGGCGCGCGCCGCCTTCATGAATTCCACGTCATACCCCCAATGCGCCTTTGACCGATGCATCAGATCGGTCAGGCGGCGCAGTTCATCCCGTCGCGCGGGCCGGATCAAAGGTCAAACACGGCGAACACAGGCGCGTGGTCACTGGGTTTTTCCCAGCCGCGCGCCTCCCTCAGGATACGGCTGCCATGGGCCGCATTCGCGATGTCGCCGGTGGCCCAAACATGGTCAAGGCGGCGCCCCTTGTCGGCAGCATCCCAATCCTTGGCCCGGTACGACCACCAGGAATACAGTGGTCCTTCGGGAATGTCCTGCCGAGTGACATCCACCCAACCGCCCGCATCCTGCGTTTCGGACAGATGCTCAACCTCTATCGGGGTGTGGCTGACAACTTTCAACAATTGCTTGTGCGACCACACATCGTCCTCGCGCGGGGCGATATTCAAGTCGCCGACAAGAATGGACTTCTGTGGTTTGGCCGCGTGAAACCGATCGCGCATGTCGGTCAGATAGTCGAGCTTTTGTCCGAATTTTTCATTCTTGTCTCGATCCGGAATGTCACCACCTGCCGGCACATAAAAATTGTGCACCGTAACCCCGTTTTCAAGCGTGCCCGCAATGTGTCGGGCATGGCCAAGTCCGGCAAAATCCTCCGCGCCGGCCTCAACCATCGGAATTTTCGACAGGATCGCGACACCGTTGTACCCCTTGTCCCCACGTGCCACCATGTGGGTATATCCCAACGCGTCGAAGCCTTCGCGCGGGATCTTGTCGACCGGGCTTTTGCACTCCTGAAGGCACAAAACATCCGGCGCTTCCTTTTCCAGCAGCTTCAGCACAATCGGTTCGCGCAGACGGACAGAGTTGATGTTCCAGGTGGCAAGGGTAAAGGACATGGCGCTGCTCCGGTTTAGGGTCGAAGATCAGACTAGTCACGCCTGCGGGTGGCCTCCACCCGGAAAATGCGAAACCCGGGCACTATCTGTGCCAGATCCGAAACACCCCGGTCTTTGCACCAAACCCAGTGAAAAGCTGTGCGCACATGATCCGTTCAAGCAAAAGTGTATGGGTCCAAAACCCTTGTCCCGTTGGGCCAGTCGGCACAGAATGGCTTATGCGGGTCCAAATACCTTTTCATGACCATACGTAAACCTACGTTCACGGTGTTCGGCAAATTGAGCCGCTGATCACAGCGGGTATGACCTGACAGGAGGAGCAAAATACCATGACCTATACACCCAAATTGTTCAAAGCGATGGCCCTCGCCAGCGCTCTCGGCTTGGCTGCAACTGCAACCAACGCGCAGGACCGCAGCGATTGGCCCGACAGCTTCTCGGTCGGCACAGCCAGCCAGGGTGGCACTTACTTCGTCTACGGCGCAGGCTGGGCAAACATGGTGTCCGAGGCCCTTGGTATCCCCGGCGGCACCGAAGTTACGGGCGGCCCAGTGCAGAACGCGGCCCTTGTGCAAACGGGCGATCTGGACATGGCCATGGTCACGATGGGTCCTGCCTTTGATGCGCTCAACGGCAACAGCGCGCTGGCACCGGGCCTGCAGCATGACCAGATCCGTGCAATCTTTCCGATGTACAAGACCGGCTTTCACGCGGTTGCACTGACCAGCTCTGGCATTACCAGCTTTGCGGATATTCCCGACGGCGCTGTTGTGGGTGTCGGCCCGGCGGGCGGGACACCCGGCACGTATTGGCCCCGTATCCTTGAAGGGATGGGCAAGAATGTCGAATTTCGCAACGGCGGCGCCGCGGACCTGGCAGGCCAGCTTCAGGACGGGTTGATCGATGTCTACACTTGGGCCGGCGGCCTGCCATACCCGGCGTTCAGCCAATTGGATGCGCAAACCGACGTGACCTATTTCGGCTTTACGCCAGAGGAACAAGCGGCGGTCATCGGGTCCCAACCGGTGGCCGAATTCTCGATCCCCGCTGGGACCTATCCATCACTGGAAGAAGATCAGTTAAGCGTATCGATGTGGAACTTTGCCATTGCCCATGCCGATTTGCCGGACAGCTTTGTTTATGCGGTCGTTGACACAGTGATGGGCAATAACCCCAAGATGCTGGAAATCCACAAGGCGGCGGTCGAAACATTGCCCGAAAACTTCGACAAGAACACGTTCCTGCCCTGGCACCCCGGCGCAGCCCAATGGTTCCGAGACAACGGGTTCGACATTCCCGCGGAACTTGCTGACTAAGCGCGTGTGCACGATATAATCTATCGCGGCACCCCCCCTGTTCGGGCGGGGTGCTGTTTTCATGCAGTTGGGGGACAAGGCGGATGACTGAGACAACGGCGCAGCCACAGCCATTGGACCCACCAGAGGTCGACACGCCCGCAGACACAGACCTGCTGACCCGCATCGGCTTCCTGCTTTGTGCTGTTTATGCTGGGTGGCACCTTTATGTTCTGAACATCGCCCCACTGGAAACCTGGACCTTCCGCATCATGCACATTGCGGGCGCACTTCTTCTTGGGTTTGGCACAAGTGCGGCCATGTCGATGCGCCCTGCACCCATCACACCGGCGACGCGGGTATCGCATCTGTTGGGTGCGGTTGCCTTGGCCGGCACAGGTGTTGCGCTGGCGTCTTTGTTGGCCGCAATCCTTTTCTTTGAGCCGGGCACGCCCGCGCCGCCGCCCTGGACGCTGGCAGCATTTGGCTGGGCGCTTGCGGGTGGTACACTTCTGGCAATTGTGACCGGTTGGTTCCATCCGGCACGCAAAGGCCAACTGCCGCTCACTGACATCGCCCTGATAATCGCGACACTGGCAAGCTGCGGCTTTATCCTGTTCAGCCTAGACGCACTGTCGCTGCGCCTGCGGGCAGGCACACCCTTTGCCGATCCGAACAACGGCTGGGCGGCCTTCGTCATCATCATCATGATCGCGGAACTCACCCGTCGCCTTGCAGGGCTGGCGCTGGTGATCATCGCGATGGTCTTTATCGTGTATGCTTTCGCAGGACCCTGGATGCCGGGTTTCCTCGAACATCGCGGCTACGACGCCAAGCGGTTCTTCACCTATGTCTTTACCGACAATGGCGTGCTGGGGCCGACCACCGCCGTGTCATCGACCTATATCATCCTGTTCATTGTTTTCGCCGCTTTTCTGCAAAGTTCGAAAGTCGGCGACTATTTCGTGAATTTCGCCTTCGCCGCTGCCGGGCGTGCCAAGGGCGGCCCAGCCAAGGTTTCGGTGCTGGCCTCGGGTCTCATGGGCATGATCAACGGCACATCTGCCGGCAATGTCGTGTCCACCGGCTCACTGACGATCCCACTGATGAAAAAAGTCGGGTACCGCCCCCAATCCGCGGGCGCGATCGAGGCGGCCGCGTCAACCGGTGGGCAGATCATGCCGCCCATCATGGGCGCGGGTGCGTTTATCATGGCCGAGATCACGGGCATTCCCTACACGGAACTGGTGGTGGCGGCGCTGATCCCAGCAATCCTCTATTTCGCATCCATCTACTTCATGGTCGATTTCGAGGCGAGCCGCACCGGCATGCGCGGCATGCGGTCGGATGAACTGCCGAAACTTGGAGAACTGGCAAAGCAGGCCTATCTTTTTCTGCCCATTGTCATCCTGATCGGCGCCCTGTTCAGCGGCTATTCGGTGATACGCGCGGGCACCCTGGCCATTGCGTCCGCAGCTGTCGTCAGTTGGCTGACCCCCTATCGCATGGGGCCAAAACAGGTATACGAGGCACTGGGCAACGGCGGTCGCATGTCGCTGCAAATCATTGTCGTGTGTGCCTGCGCTGGGCTGATCGTTGGGGTCATCTCGCTGACCGGGGTCGGCGCGCGCTTCTCCAGCCTGTTGTTTGATCTGGCCCAGCAAAGTACCCTTCTGGCCCTGATTTTCGCAATGATGATCTCGGTCATCCTTGGCATGGGCATGCCCACCACTGCCGCTTATGCCGTGGCTGCATCAGTTGTCGCGCCAGGCCTGATCGAGATCGGGATCACCCCACTCATCTCGCACTTCTTCGTGTTCTACTTCGCAGTCGTTTCGGCGATCACTCCGCCTGTGGCGCTGGCGGCTTATGCGGGGGCGGCAATTGCAGGGTCCGAGCCCATGCGGACCTCGATCACCAGCTTCAAGGTGGGCCTTGCCGCCTTTATCGTACCCTTCATGTTTTTCTACAGCCCGGGCCTGCTGATGGAAGCCCCATGGTATGTCAGCTTGCGCAACCTCGTGACGGCCCTGATCGGCGTCTACATGCTGGCGGGTGCGGTTCAGGGGTGGTTTTTCGGGGCGGCAAGCGCCGTCATCCGTTTGATCCTGTTGGTGGGGGCCGTCTGCATGATCTCGGGCGATTGGCGCACTGACCTGCTAGGCATCGGGATTGCCGGTCTACTGACGCTGCGCGGACTGAAAGAGAGGCCTAACCCAGCATGACCAGTTCGCGTGCCTGGACGGACAGGATATCGCAAATTTCGTCGCCAAGGTCCTGATATTCTGCCGCGCGCGCCGTGCTGCGGCGCCAGACCATGCCGATGGTACGGGACGGCGGTGTGCCACGAAACGGGCGGGACAGAACCAGCTCCTGACTGGTGACTTCGGATCGCACATACAACGCTGGCAGCAACGACAGGCCCATGCCCATCGCCACCATCTGGCGCAATGTATCGAGGGACGTCCCTTCGAATTCGGCGGACAACACGGCCCCGTGTTGCGCGCATATCCGTTCCACCTGATCGTACAGCCGGTGCCCGCGCTCCAACGCCATGATGGTTTCGCCTTGCAACATGCTGGGCGCGATGTCCGTTTGCCTCGCAAACCGATGATCAAAGGGCATGACAACCGACAGGGGTTCCCGAAACAAGGGGCGCGTCTCGAACTCGGCCTCCTTGATCGGAAGCGGGAAAAACAGCAAGTCCAACGCCCCCGTGCCCAACGCGTCCAACAGGTGCTTCGGCAGGCCCTCTCGGACATAAAGCTTGAGCTGCGGATGGCTTTTGTGCAGATCAGGCACAAGGATCGGCAACAGATACGACCCCAAGGACTGCACAACGCCCACTTTTATGGTGCTATTCAAGCTGCCGCTTTGAAGGGTGGAAAGGGTCCTGATTTCTTCGACCTCGCGCAGCGCCGTCCTGGCGTGCTGGATAACCTGCTCGCCCAAGGGCGTTGCGACAACACCGCCGCGGCTGCGTTCAACCAGGACTGCGCCCAGCTTGCTCTCCAGCTCTTTCAATTGCGCGCTCAGCGTCGGTTGTGTCACGTGGCAGGTTTCGGCCGCCCTACGAAAATGCCCGGTATCGGCAACCGCAACCAAATAGCGCAATTGTTGCAATGTGGGCATTGGCGGCTTCCCTCTGATGATAGACGTTATCTATCAATTTTTACCTGAATTTCAATTTGATCAATCACGGATCGTTCCCATTTCAGGTCGATGATGATGCGGGGGATTCACAGATGAAGCGGTTCAGGAACATTCTGGTTGTGTCGAACCCCGAAGGGATATCAGAGGCGCTTATCGCTCGCGCCGCTTGGTTGGCACAGGCAAATGGGGCAAAATTGACGCTGCTGGACGTCTCTGAAACCGACCAGTCGGATTTGTTGCGTCTGTTGTCCACGCTGTCCGGCACCCGTGCTCAGGAAGTGAACGAGGATCTGCTGGCCGCACGCAAGGATCAACTGGAACAGGTGGCACGGACGTTGCGCGACAAAGGTGCGGATGTGTCGACAAAACTGGCCCGTGGCATCGGCTTTATTGAAGTGATCCGGCACGTTCTGATTCATGGCAATGATCTTGTGCTGAAAGCCGCGGATCAGACACCGGCCTGGAGTGTTCTGGGTGGTCCCGATCTACACTTGTTGCGCAAATGCCCTTGCCCGGTCTGGATCCTCAACAGCATGGCGGAACCATCGTCGCGGCGGATCATGGCGGCTGTCGATCCCGACCCCGAAGACGCGACGCGTGATGCGCTCAACAACAAGGTGATGCAATTGGCGACGTCACTGGCCGTTCAGGATGATGCACACGTTGATGTTCTGAATGCCTGGTACCTTTATGACGAGCATCTGCTTCGCAGCACCCGCGTGCACACCCCACCGGAAGAGGTCGAAGCCCTTCTCCTCCGGACCAAGCAGGACAGCCACGGTCGTTTGACTGCATTGACGGACCGTTACGCGGAATTTGCCGACCGGATGCGGGTCATGCATGTCAAAGGAATCGCGGCGGATGTCATCGCGCAGCACGCCCACGAACAACGCGTTGACACGCTGGTGATGGGTACGCTTGGGCGCACGGGTCTGTCGGGCATGTTCATCGGCAATACAGCCGACACTATTCTCAGCCGGGTCACTTGCTCCGTCCTTGCCGTCAAGCCAGAAGGCTTTATCTCACCTGTGACGACTGAAGAACTGGACAGACCTTGAACGATACGGCCACCGCGACCAAACCCTCGGGAAATGGCATTGTCGGTCTGATTCCAGTTGGGATTGCCCTTCTGCTTTTTGGATGGTTCCTGAGCCTTGCCCCGGCCATTGCCGATGGGCAAAGCCTGCGCTTGGTGTGGGAATGGGTGCCATCGCTGGGCATCTCGCTGTCTTTTCTGCTTGATGGTCTCAGCCTGACCTTTGCGCTTCTGATCTCGGGGATCGGCGCGCTGGTTTTTCTGTATTCAAACACCTACCTCGCAGGCCATCCGCAATTCACGCGTTTCGCGATGTTTTTGACCAGTTTCATGCTTGCGATGCTTGGGCTGGTTCTGGCAGACAATCTGATTGGGTTGTTCGTGTTTTGGGAACTGACGACGATCACGTCCTACCTGCTTATCGGTTTCGGGCATGATACGGAAAAAGGCCGCCGATCCGCCTTGCAAGCGCTGTTTGTCACGGGCGCCGGGGCGCTGGCGCTGCTTGCCGGGTTCATCTTGCTGGGCATCAGCATGGGCAGTTTCGAATTGTCGGTCATCCTGGCGCAAGCAGATGCGTTGAAAGCGCACACGCTGTATCTGCCAATACTGATCCTGATCCTGGCGGGCACATTTACCAAGTCGGCGCAATTTCCGTTCCATTTCTGGCTGCCCAACGCGATGGCCGCGCCCACGCCGGTATCGGCCTTCCTGCACTCGGCCACGATGGTCAAGGCAGGGGTGTACCTCATGGCACGTTTGCATCCGGGCATGTCCGGCACCGATGTGTGGTTCTGGACCTTGACCATTGCAGGCGCCTTCACAGCGGTTTTCGCAAGTATTCTGGCCTTGCGGCAGACAGATCTGAAGCAAGCGTTGGCCTACACCACGCTCATGGCACTGGGCACGCTGACCCTGTTTCTGGGCCAAACCTCCGGCTATGCCATGACTGCGTTCGCAACCTTTCTGGTCGTGCATTCGCTTTACAAGGCGGCGTTGTTTCTGGTGGTGGGCTGCATCGACCATTCCACCGGCACGCGCGAGGCCGAGGTGTTGGGCGGGCTGGGTCGCGTGATGCCGGTTACGGCTTTCGCCGCTGGACTTGCCGCGCTGTCGATGGCCGGGTTTCCGCCATTCCTTGGCTTTATCGGCAAAGAACTGAAATACGCCGGTATCCTCGCCATCGGGTCAGAGCCATTCCTGTTTGCGTCCGCCCTTCTGCTGGCGAATGCGTTGATGTTCGCCATCGCAGGCATCGTCGCATTGCGTCCCTTCTGGCAAAGTACCGGCGAAGCCCTGCCGCGTACCCCGCATGAAGCGCCTTGGCCCATGCTGATCGGACCTGTCATGCTGGCCGTTCTGGGTGCGCTTTTCGGGGTGAACCCCGACCTGTTGCAAGTGTCGCTGGTCGATCCAACCGTCAAATCGCTGCTCGGCTCCATCGAAGACGCGAAAGAGCTTCAGCTGTGGGCGGGCGTCAACATGCCGTTGATCCTGTCCATCGCAACCGTAGCGTTGGGAACCGCGCTCTACCTCGGACACAGGCCATTGCGGGTTGCACTGTCTCGACTTGTCGAGGCGTCACCCAGTTTTGACCGCGGCTGGGACCGGTTTCTGGCGGGTCTCAAGGGGTTTGCAGCCTGGCAAACGCGGCTCATTCAACCAGGCGTCCTGCGCATATACATTTTTGCGACATTCGCCACAGTTCTGATTGCCGTCAGCGGCACGATGATTGCACGGCAGGCATGGCCCGCCATGCCCGATCTGTCCGATGTCACCTTGCAAAACATCGCCCTGGTCCTTCTGATCAGCGCAGGCGCGATCCTGACCGCGATCACAAGTTCGCGCATCACCGCGATGGCCGCCCTCGGGGTTGTCGGCATCGGGGTCGCGATGATCTTCATCGTATTCAGTGCGCCAGATGTGGCTATCACCCAATTGCTGGTGGAAACCCTGGTTGTGGTGCTTGTCGCGGTGGCGCTGTTGCGCTTGCCGTTGCTTGACAAGGAGGGGCGCGACCACCGTCCGATTGACGCGATCCTGGCGGGTGCCGTCGGCCTGTCCGTCACGTTGGTCCTGCTTGCAGTCCTTGAAACTCCGCTTGATCTGCGGCTGACCGAGTATTTCGAAGTGACTAGCTGGCCCGAGGCCTACGGACGCAACATCGTCAACGTGATCCTGGTCGACTTCCGGGCGCTTGATACCTTTGGCGAAGTGGCTGTGGTCGTCATCGCCGCCCTGTCTGCCTACGCACTTTTACGCACGACACACCCAAGGAAAGACCCATGAACTCGATTATTCTCAGGGTCGGGACGCGGTACTTGTGCGGAATCCTGGTGCTGTTCTCGCTATACATGCTGATCCGCGGGCATAATGAACCCGGTGGCGGCTTTATCGGCGGGCTGATCGGGTCCACAGGCTTTGTGCTTTTTGCCATTGCGTGCGGCACGGCCGACGCGCGTGCCGCCCTCAAGGTTTTGCCACAGAACATCGCGATGGCAGGGCTGGGCATCGCCTTGCTCGCAGGCATCGCCGCAGCGGTGTTTGGCGACGCCCTGTTCACCGGCCAATGGCTTTTCATTAATGAAACACCCGAGAACAAGGGCCTCCCGATTTCCACCGTGCTGGTGTTCGATATTGGCGTCTACCTCGTGGTGTTCGGATCCATCCTGTCCATCGTCTTCGCCATGGAGGAGGAAATCTGATGGAGGCCCTTCTTGCCATAACAATCGGTGTTCTTGTCGCGACGTCAGTGTACCTCATGTTGGCCCGCAACGTGCTGCGATTCATCTTTGGGCTTGTACTGATCTCGAACGCGGCGAACCTGACGATCTTTGTCTCCGGGCGGTTGACGGCCGGGGCACCACCACTGATCCCCGCAGGTGCGGACGGACCGGTCGGTGATGTCGCCAACGCCCTACCCCAGGCGCTGGTTCTTACCGCCATCGTGATTGGCTTTGGCCTGTTTGCATTTGCGCTTGTGCTGATGTTCCGCGCCTACACAACGCTGGGCACGCTTTATTCGGATGACATGCGGGTTGCTGAGCCGCGTACAGAAGACGCAAAATGACCTGGACACTTGCCACACCTCTTGTGCTGCCCTTCCTGACGGCAGTGCTGGCCTTCCTGACGCGGTTCGGGCCTGCAGGTCGTTGGATCAGCGTGATGGGCAATGCGGTCCTGCTGGCCGCGGCCATCGTCTTGATGGCGCGCGTCCTGGATGAAGGCGTTGTTGCCGCTCAGATGGGCGGTTGGGCAGCGCCGTTCGGTATCACCCTGGTGGCTGACTATCTGAGCGCAGTTATGGTCGTAATCACGGCCATCACCGCACTTGCCGTGTCCATCTATGCGCTGACGGACATTGATGACCGCAAGGAACACCTGGGCTACCACGCCCTGTTCAATATTCTGATCGGTGGCGTAATCGGGGCCTTCCTGACCGGCGACCTGTTCAACCTTTATGTCTGGTTCGAGGTCATGCTGATTTCGTCCTTTGGCCTGCTGGTTCTGGGCGGAAAGAAGGAACAGATCGATGGCGGGATCAAATATGTCACGCTTAACCTGATCTCGACCATCCTTTTCCTGTCGGGCATCGGTCTGCTCTACGGCATGACCGGTACGCTCAACATGGCCGATATCGCACGCAGCTTGCCGAATGTCGAAAACCAGGGGCTGGTGACAGTCATCGCCATGATGTTCATGGTCGCCTTCGGCGTCAAAGCGGCAGTGTTCCCGCTGTTTTTCTGGTTGCCCGCCTCTTATCACACACCCGCTTTTTCGGTGTCTGCCGTGTTCGCAGGTCTTTTGACCAAAGTCGGTGTCTATGCGCTGATCCGCATGTTCACGTTGGTTTTTGACGCAGATATCGGATTCACGCACACCATCCTGTTGTGGGTCGCTGCGCTCACCATGATCACCGGCGTGCTCGGGGCGGCTGCCCAGAACGACATCCGCAAGATCCTGTCCTTTCATATCGTCAGCCAGATTGGTTACATGATCATGGGGCTGGCCCTTTTCACGCCGCTCGCAATGGCGGGGGCCGTGTTCTATCTGGTCCACCACATCGTGGTAAAAGCCAACCTGTTCCTGATCGCAGGGATCGCAGAACGCACGGCAGGATCGACCGACTTGAACAAAATCGGCGGACTGTACAAGGCGGCGCCAGTGCTTGCCGTACTCTTTTTCATCCCCGCATTCTCGCTGGCAGGGTTTCCTCCGTTGTCCGGGTTCTGGGCAAAATACGTGCTGGTGGCCGCCGCCCTCGAAGATCAGGCGTGGATCATCGCGGCAGTGGCTTTGACGGTGGGACTGCTGACGATCTTTTCGATGACGAAAATCTGGGCCGAGGCGTTCTGGAAACCGCATCCGGACGGGATTGAACCATCGCTTTCCGCCCTGACACCCCAGGCCAGACGGCATCTGCTGCTGCCAATTGCCGGGCTTGCGGCCATGACCCTTGTCATCGGGTTTTTCCCGGAACCGTTTGTTTCCTTCGCCAAGGCGGCTGCGGCACAGTTGCTGGATCCTACAGACTATATGACGACGGTGTTGGGAGGTGACGCATGAACACGCTTGTCGCCAACATTTTCTTTGCCGTCACCTGGATGATCTTTTTCAACACGTTCAACTGGCTATCCGTGCTGTCGGGGTTTGCCGTCGGATACGCGATCCTGTGGTTGATCCAGCCGCTGACCGGCGTCAAATCCACCTATTTCAAGCGGGTCTGGTACTGGGCCAAGCTGTTGGTGATGTTTAACTATGAACTGATCGTGTCGAGCGTCGAGGTGCTTTGGGACATCTTCACGCCCACGCACCGGTCAAACCCGGCCATCGTCGACATGCCCCTTGATGTAAAGTCGGACGCGGGCATCCTGCTGGTGACAAATCTGATTTCGCTAACCCCGGGCACGCTCAGCATTGATGTAAGCGAGGATCGCAAAACGCTGAAGCTGCATGTGATGTTCGCAGACGACCCCGCCGCGGTCTGTCGGTCGCTGAAAGACGGCATGGAACGCTGGGTGATTGATGCCGTGGAGGATCGTGAATGACGGCCTTGATGGACACTGCCCTTTTTCTGGGCTTTGCCTTGGTATTTCTGGGCGTGGGATTGGCACTGGTGCGACTGGCCATCGGTCCGACCCTGCCGGACAGGGTTGTTGCCCTGGATCAGATGACTGTTTCGATTGTGGCGTTCTGCGGCTTGGCGGCCATCCGGTCGCAGGACCCCGCTTTCCTGGATGTGGCATTGGTGTTGGCGCTGGTGGGCTTTCTGGCCACGGCAGCTCTGGCACGATTTGCCGAGCGGGTGGTGGTGCGCCGCCGTGCAGAAGAGAATGAGGAAGACGAGACATGATTGATGCCATCGCCGCCATCCTTGTTTTCCTCGGCAGTGCCATGACCGTCGCCGCAGGCATCGGCGTTCTTCGCCTGCCCGATGTATTTACCCGCATGCATGCCGCCACAAAGGTGGGGACATTGGGATCAGGCCTGATCATGGCGGGAACGGCCCTGCATTTTGCGGACCCCGCAATCGTATTGCGCTGTATTCTTGTGGTGTTCTTTCTGCTTTTGACCGCGCCGATCGGTGCACACATGATTGGTCGGGCCTCGTTGCGTCTGGGGATCACGCCGTGGACCCAAAACTCGGATGACGAAACGCGCTGAACGTATCGCGGTTTGAAGCATGTGGCTTCAGTTCAAATCACGCAGCAATCGACCGTGTTTCTTGCTTTCAGCAATCACATCGGCAAGCGTGCGCAGTCCCCTGCCTTCCAGCAAGGGGATCAATTTGACCAGAGCTTGGGCCGTAGCCTGCGCATCACCGAGGGCGGTGTGACGCAGATCGGCATGGATGGTGATGCCGAGCCGTTCACACAAAGCGTCGAGCGAATGCGCTTCGTTTGTGCCGAAGACGATGGCGGACAACAGAACCGTGTCCAGAACCGGGTGATCCCAACGGACACCTGTTTCGTCTTCTCCACGCCGCAAAAATGCCAGATCGAACGGCGCATTATGCGCAACCAAGACCGCATCCCGGCAAAAGTCATGCAGCGCCTTCCCGGCCGTCGGGAAATCAGGCGCACCGCGCACATGTTCGTCACGCACATGATGCACAGCAGTGGAAGCGGGCGGGATCGGGCGACCGGGGTCGACATAAGTGTCCAGCACCTCGCCTTCGACAATGCGGCCGTTCAAAACCCGCACAGCCCCCAACTGCACCACATCGTCAGTGGTAGTCGACAGGCCGGTGGTTTCGGAATCAAAGGCGACACAGCACAGTTCGGACAAAGGGGTTTCACGCTGATCCGATGCGGCCGCTGCATTCAGCAAATCAAAATCATAAACCAGCGGTCGGGCCGCATCCGGGGACAATTCCGCATCCGGCACGTCTATTAACAGCATGAAGCCCGACCCATCCAAAGGCTTCAACCGAGCGGCAAAGTTCTGAACTCCGTCTTTGTCGCGCAAGTCAAAGGCGGCCTCGGCCCCTGTGCGGTTTATCTCGGACTTCGCGCGGCCCAGATCAGCGGCATAGAAGTAGTCGACCAGCGGCGCCTTCAGTCGCGGCGCAGAAATGCCAGACAAAATCTGCGCCGCCTGTCCGTCATACAGCACAATACAAAGATGATCGTTCACCATGATCGTGGCCACCGGAATCTCGGTCAACAACGCAGTCAGCCGCTCGGTCTCTGATTGCAATTGCGCCGTTTTGCGTGCCACTTCCGTGGCCGTATCGATCAGACCTGAACCGAGGGTCGTGGACACCGCCCGCGCCGCTGGGGCAAGATCCCCCAGATAGCGGGCACTATCGGTGCTCAACGCCGTCTTGACCCCGGAATGCGCGCGCAGGCGCAGATCTGCGGCCAGCGCATTGATCGGTTTGGCGACGTTTTCGTCAAAAAGCAGCCAGACAACCAACGCCAGCCCGGTATTGAGAAAGGCAAACAGGACAAATGCAGTGACAAAGGGCCCGGCGGGCAGGGCAGTTTCCGCCCGTGCCCAGCCGAACCACATCGTCCCCGCCACCAGCACCACACCACCCGCCGCCAATAGACAGAAGAACAGGAAAATGCGCAGGCGCAGGGGCAGTTGGGTCGCCATCTCAGGTCTCGCACACCATTATCAGAATGGGATCATCAGCCGGAACGCTTTGCCAATCCGCATCGCTGATCGAGCCATCGGCGGCAAATTTTGCACCATCAACCAGCACGGCAGATCGGGCACCGGCGCAGTCCATCAGCATCGGCAACTGGTTTACAGGTGCCCAGCGCCCGAAAAAATATAGATCGACAAGCCGCTGATCAGGCTGTGCCGCGTTCCGGCGCAGCGTTGCCACATCCACCGCCACGAACCGCTTGGTATAGGGGCGCAATTGAGTCCAAGGGCGCAACCAGCTTTGTTCGTCCACGGTCATCGCAATTTCGACCCCTTCGGGCAACCGGTCCGCCGTGCGGCCAAACCACGTGTATTCGTTCGAGATTGTCATGCCGATCATGCCGGCCCCGGCCGCCACAGGCATCAGCCACTTGGGCAAGCGCCGCCCCGTCAGCATGTTCAGCGCCATGACGATGCCCGCACAGCCGATCCCGGCAACGATGGTCGCAATCAATTCTACAAACATGGCCTACCCCAACGCTCCCTTGCCCGATCCTATGGCGGACTGCATCGTTTTGACGACGCCAAACGCATCACGCAGATGGCCACGTTCGAACCCGGAAAGCGTCGCAGGGGACAGCGCGTTGTCCGGTCGCTGCCCGGCCCTGATCTGGCGGGCCTGATGGCGCAACCGCGTGGTTGCGATCAAGTCATAGGCATCCAACAGATCAGCCCCACCCGTCGCAGACAAGGTTCCGGCGGTGATCGCGGCCTCAATCCGGGCGCGCGTGTTCACTGCAGGCAATTGTCCCTGCAGCGCATAGAGCCGCCCCAGATCGACAAAGGGCACAACACCGTTGTGCTTCATATCCAACAGCCCCCGCGGCAAGCGATTGAATATTCCCAGCGGGGGTGCATGCTTCAATGAATTGGCGATCATATGGGCAACAAAAATCGAATTCTGCGATGCTTTCGCCAAGGTGTCAGCCCGAAGGTCGGCAATCAGGCTGACATCGCCTCCAATCTCGCGCAGGTCAAACATGACCGACGCCAACATCTGTGCCTCCGGATTGGGCTTGGCAATCCACCCCTCAAAGTATCCGCGCCAGACACGCAAGGGCTGACACCAGCGAGGGTTCGTTGCCATCATGTCACCGGGGCAGTACACGTACCCGCACGCGTGCAAGCCATCACTGACGATCTGCGCAAGCTTCGCGAAGTACGGCATGTCGGTGTCAGCCACATCATCGGACAGGATCACACAATGGTCCTGATCGGACACGCCCGTTTGTTCGCGCCGCCCCTGACTACCGCAGGCCAGCCACAGATAGGGCACGGGCGGTGCGCCCAGTTCGGCTTCGGCCCGTTTCAACAATTGGCGGGTGACGGTATCGGCAATATCGGTGATCAGACGCGTGATGACCGCGTGCGGTGTGCCCATACCGACCAGCTGCGCCAGCAAAACCGGAATGCCAGCCGTCGCCTTTGCCATCGCGGGAATATCGGGCGCGTCAGCCACACGGCGCACCAGCTCTGCCGAGGACATCGCTTGAAACCGGGTCAGATCGGTCTGTGTGACGATGCCCAAAAGCCGGCCCGCATCAACAATTGGCACATGGCCAATCCGACGCTCCATCATCATATGCAGTACGTCGAGACCAAGGGCACTGGGCGGCAAGGTCAACGGATCTGCCGACATGATATGCGAGACAGGTAAGTCTCTGCTCAGACCAGCAGCCACAACTTTGGCATTCATGTCGCGTACCGTGACGATGCCGTGAAACCGGTCCGCATCGGCCACGCAGACCGAAGAGATATGGTGTTTGGCCATCAACTCTGCCGCCTGTCGGATAGGCGTGTCGGCCAAGCATGTCACCGGGTTGCGGGTCATCAACCGATCCACCGGCAAGACGGTCAAATCCTGATGTGCAGCCAGGGCCATGTAACACCCAATTTTGGAAAACAGACGCGCCCACAGCCGAAACGGCAGGCGCGTCCAGGATTACAAAGCGCGTCGCGGGGATAGAAACCGCAGCACGCCCGAGGCCTTAGTGGTCCGCCGCAGCAGCGCCAGCGCCACGCGGGATACGCACGCTTTCCACAAGGTCCTTGATCTCTTGTGGGGTTTCCTTGGTCATACCGGCCACCACATACGCCACACCAAAGTTGACCATGGCCCCGATCGCACCGAATGATGTCGACTTGATTGGCCCAAGCAGGGGATCTGCGTCGGTGAACAGGTTGGTGTCAGGGATAAAGAACCAGCCCTTGTGCAGGAAGATGTACAACAAGGTCACGACCAGACCGGCCAGCATGCCCGCAACCGCGCCCACGTTGTTGATGCGGGTGGAAAAGATGCCCATCATCAGCGCGGGGAAGATCGAAGCTGCGGCAAGTCCAAAGGCCAATGCCACCGTCTGGGCCGCAAAGCCCGGTGGGTTCAGACCCAGGATCACTGCCACCACAATCGCTGCCGCCATCGAAATTCGGGCTGCGAGCAGCTCGGATTTCTCGGACATGTTCGGGGTCAACTGCCCCTTCAGCAAGTCGTGGGACACCGCCGAAGAGATCGCCAGAAGCAATCCAGCCGCCGTGGACAGAGCCGCCGCAAGGCCGCCTGCCGCCACAAGGCCAATCACCCAGCCCGGCAGGGACGCGATCTCGGGGTTGGCCAGCACCAGGATATCACGGTTGAACTTGGTCAACTCGTTGCCTTCCCAGCCATTGGCGGCCGCTTTTTCCTGCAACTCTGCATTGGCATCGTTGTAGTACTGGATCTGGCCGTCGCCGTTCTTGTCTTCCCAGTCCAGAAGACCGGTTTTCTGCCACGTTTGCATCCAGCCGTATTCCGGATCGTTTTCGATCTGTTCGACAGTGACGGCGGCGGCTTCGGTCCCATTTGGCCACATCAGTTCAGAGATGTTAAGGCGTGCCATGGCACCCACCGCAGGGGCGGTCAGATACAGCAGCGCGATGAACACCAGCGTCCAACCCGCAGACCAACGTGCGTCAGACACGCGGGGCACGGTGAAGAAGCGCATGATGACGTGGGGCAGACCTGCGGTACCGATCATCAGGGACAAGGTGAACAGCACCATGTTGATGGTCGATCCATGTGCCGCCGTGTACTCGGCAAAGCCAAGATCGGTGACGATCTGGTCCAGTTTCGCCAGAAGCGGCTCACCGGACTCAACCGAACCGAACAGGCCAAGTGCCGGGATCGGGTTGCCTGTCAACTGGAGTGAGATGAAGACCGCCGGGATGGTGTAGGCGGTGATCAGAACGCAGTACTGTGCGACCTGCGTGTATGTCACACCCTTCATGCCGCCAAACACGGCATAGGCAAACACCACGCAGGACCCAATCAGCAGGCCCCATGTTGTGTCGATCTCAAGGAAGCGACCAAAAGCGATGCCCACACCCTGCATCTGACCGATCACATATGTGATGGAGGCCACAAGCAGACAGATCACGGCCACAAGGCGCGCGGTCTTGGAGTAGAAGCGGTCACCGATGAACTCGGACACGGTGAACTTGCCAAACTTGCGCAGGTAAGGCGCAAGCAGCAGTGCCAGCAGCACATAGCCACCTGTCCAGCCCATCAGAAAGGACGAGTTGTCATACCCGGTAAAGGCAATCAGACCCGCCATCGAAATGAACGAAGCCGCAGACATCCAGTCGGCGGCAGTGGCCATCCCGTTGGTGACAGGGTGCACGCCGCGACCGGCGGCGTAGAATTCTGATGTAGACCCCGCGCGGGCCCAAACGGCGATACCAATGTAAAGCGCAAAGGACGCGCCCACAAACAGCAGGTTGAGTGTAAACTGATCCATGGCGATTACTCCTCGTCCACGCCGTATTGCTTATCGAGCTTGTTCATCCGCCAGGCGTAGAAAAAGATCAGGGCCAGGAAGACCAAGATCGATCCTTGCTGAGCAAACCAGAAGCCCAAGTCTGTTCCACCGACGGCGATACCACTAAGCATCGGGCGCAGGATGATGCCGAAGCCAAAGGACACTACGGCCCAAATCACCAGCGAAATTAAGATCATGCGGACATTGGCTGCCCAATACCCTTTGTCCGTTTCGGACACTTGAGCGGTGTTTGTCGTTTCCTCCGACATGACGGCTCCTCCTTTGGTTTCAGGTATGAGGCCGCAAAGCCCCTTTGGTTTGGATGGCTTGGGTTTAGGTCCCTGGCCTGTGGTCATTTTCATCCACTGTGACGCACCTGTGCGTCGTGTTCATTGACGCGGATCAAGCGGTTCACAGTGGGTGTTACGCGGCCCCGGACACGCCGGGACCATCCTGCAACCCGCGCAGACGGGATGCAGGCGCGGCCACACACACAGCCACGTTTGCTCATGTCTTTGTTGGCGTGTGACGCTTAGGTCGTGGCGCCTTTCACCATCCCCGACAGTTCGGTCGCAATCACATCAATCGCCCCCATCGCGTTCAGGGATTGAAGCACGCCCTTGCCGTCGTAATAGGCGATCAGCGGTGCCGTCTGTTTGTGGTATTCGGTCAACCTTTGGCCCACCGTTTCGGCATTGTCATCCGCCCGGCGCTTCATATGGCTGCTGCCACACTTGTCGCAAATGCCCAGAACCGCAGTCGGCTTGTGCACGTCGTGGTAGCCTTCGCCGCAATTGCCGCAGGTGAACCGGCCAGAGATGCGGGCAACCATCGCCGCGTCGTCTACCTCAAGGCTGATGGCGGCATTTATGTGCTGCCCGCTGCTGGCCAGCAGATCATCCAGCGCTTCGGCCTGAAGGGTGGTGCGAGGAAAGCCGTCAAGGATCACACCTTTGGCGCAGTCGTCGTCCGCCAGTCGGTCCTTCAGGATGGCAATGACGATCTCGTCGCTGACCAGCCCGCCCGATTCCATCACCGCCTTGGCTGCGTGACCGGCCTCCGTGCCCGCCGCCACAGCGGCACGCAGCAGATAACCGGTGGACAATTGCACGAACCCAAACTGCTCTTGCAGCATCCGGGCCTGCGTGCCCTTGCCTGCCCCCGGAGGACCAAGCAGGATAAACACGGGCGCGGTTGCAGTAACCTGTGTCCCGTCCATCAGTCATCACTCCGGTTCATGCGGTTTTCGATCAGGTCATCGACCACCGAAGGATCAGCCAGCGTGGACGTGTCACCAAGCGCGCCAAAATCATCTTCGGCAATCTTGCGCAGAATACGGCGCATGATCTTGCCCGACCGCGTCTTGGGGAGGCCGGGTGCCCACTGGATGAGATCGGGCTTGGCGATGGGGCCAATCTCGGTCCGCACCCACACTTCCAACTCTTTGCGCAGCTCCGGTGTGGGTTCTTCACCATTCATCAGTGTGACGTAGGCATAGATACCCTGCCCTTTGACGTCGTGGGGATAGCCAACGACAGCAGCTTCGGCCACCTTGGCATGGGCCACAAGCGCGCTTTCAACCTCGGCCGTACCCATCCGGTGTCCGGATACGTTGATCACGTCGTCGACGCGACCGGTAATCCAGTAGTCCCCATCCGCGTCCCGGCGGCAGCCATCGCCCGAGAAATAGTAGCCTTTGTAATCGCCGAAATAAGTTTTCTCGAACCGCGCGTGGTCGCCCCAAACGGTACGCATCTGACCCGGCCAGCTGTCCTTGATGCACAACACGCCCTCGATGTCATTGCCGTCCAGTTCGACCCCGCTTTGCGGATCCAGCACCACGGGATGCACACCAAAAAAAGGTTGCTGGGCAGAGCCAGGTTTCAGGTCTGTGGCACCAGGGAGCGGGGTCAGCATGTGGCCGCCTGTCTCAGTTTGCCAGAACGTATCGACGATGGGGCAATTCCCCTTGCCGACCACCTCGTGATACCAGGTCCACGCTTCCGGGTTGATCGGCTCACCAACCGACCCCAGCAGGCGCAGCGACGACAGATCATACTTGGTGACCCAATCATTGCCGGCACCCATCAGCGCACGAATGGCCGTCGGCGCGGTGTAGAACTGCGTGACCTTGTGGCGCTCGCACACATCCCAGAAGCGGCCCGCATCGGGGAAGGTGGGCACGCCCTCAAACATGATAGTTGTCGCGCCATTGGCCAGCGGCCCATAGACGATATAACTATGGCCCGTGACCCAGCCGACATCCGCCGTACACCAGAACACATCGCCCTCGTGATAGTCGAACGTGTATTGATGGGTCATCGCGGCATAGGTCAGATACCCGCCCGACGTGTGGACAACGCCCTTGGGCTGGCCAGTAGAACCAGAGGTGTAAAGGATGAACAACGGATCTTCGGCGTTCATCTCGGCCGGGGCGGAATAGTCCGACGCCTCAAGCGCCATCTCGTTGTAATCATAATCGCGGTCGGTCCAGGTCGTCTGACCCTCGGTCCGTTTGACAACCAGACACTTCACGCTGTCCTTGCAATGCAGCAGGGCGGCGTCCGTGTTCGACTTCAGCGGCGTTTCCCGTCCGCCTCGGGGCGCGTGATCAGCAGTGATGACAACCTTTGCGTCACAACCATTGATCCGCGCCCCAAGCGCGTCCGGGGAGAAACCGGCAAACACGATGGAATGGATGGCACCGATGCGGGCGCAGGCCAACATCGCATAAGCGGCTTCCGGGATCATCGGGAGGTAAATGACAACCCGGTCGCCTTTGCGCACCCCCAGCTCTTCAAGGATGTTCGCCATCTTGCAAACAGAGCGGTGGAGGTCGCGGTATGTGATATGTTGGGGGGCATCCTTGGACGTGTCATCGGGTTCCCAGATGATCGCCGTCTGGTCGCCGCGTGTGTCCAGATGCCGGTCGATGCAATTGGCCGCTACGTTCAGCGTGCCATCTTCGAACCAGCGAATGTCGATGTTGCCCGGCTCGAATGACGTGTTCTTGACGGTGGTATAGGGCTTGATCCAGTCCAGCCGCTTGCCGTGTTCACCCCAGAATGCATCGGGGTCCGACACGGACGCGGCGTACATCTTGGCATAGCCTTCGGCGTCCAGATGGGCGCGGGCCTTGGTCTCTTCCGATGGGGGGAAAGTCGCCGCATTGGGCGTGCTTTGAATGTTCATTGTGTCTCCTCCGGTTTGGACCAAACGCCGCTCTCCATCGGCTTTCTGATCCGGGGCGTGTAAAACTCGCCTGTCGAAGGTCACAATACACTGTTCTGTAAAATCATGCTTTCCTGTCTGGACTTGAACGATTTTTTTGTAAATTTATGTTCTTATTGAAGTTCGAACTTGTAAATATTTTTGATTTCGTCTCGTTTTTTCCAAGTTTTTCTGAGATGTAGCATTTTCTCGCCAAGCGGGAACCGAAACCGCGCGCGTCCTGTTAGCGTGTAACAGGTGCGGGGGTGAGGATGTGACAAATTGTCAACCAACGGTGACGTATCGCCTTTCAACTTGAAACGCCGGACAAAACCGTCCTGCTGAGTCGCCGCTTAATCGGTCAGGGCGTGCGCCACTTCGGCTTGCACGGCGGCGGGCAACCAGATCTCGAAACAGGCACCCTGCGCCGGCGCATTGCGCACACGGATGATTCCGCCGGCACGCTGGATCAGGGTTTGCGAAATCGAAAGGCCCAGCCCAGTGCCTTCGGCCTGCTTGGTTGTGAAGAAGGGGGCGAACACCTCGTCAATGCGTGTCGGCTCAATGCCTGGCCCCGTGTCAGACACAGACACGCAAACACCCATCTTGCCATCCCGTTCGGTGTCTTCCGTCTCGATGGTCAACGTGCCTTGCGCACCCATTGCCTGAACTGCGTTCATGATCAGATTGATCAAGACCTGCTGCATCTCGCCGGGGTCTATACGCACTTCCAGTGTGGCGTCCAATCGGGTCGACACGGTGATGTCGGATTGTGAAATCACGTGGTTCACCAGAACCAGGCAATCCGTGATCACAGGTGTCAAAGGCACGGCCTGTTCAAAGTCGGCAAATTCGCCCGGTCGGGCAAATTGCAGCAATTTGCCGACGATGGTCTGAATACGTGCGATCTGTCGATCGACAAGGTCCAGTTCGGTTCGGATGTCTTCGCTTTTCTCACCCAAACTGTCGCGGATCACGTCAACATTGCCCTGGATGACCGCGACCGGATTGTTGATCTCGTGCGCGACACCCGCCGTGATCTCACCGATCGAAGCGAGCTTTTCGCTCATCACCAGTTGGCGAAACGTCTCTTCAAGCTTTTCATTCGCGCGTTTCAACTCTGCCGTCCGCTGATCCACGCGCACATTCAACTCTTCATTCCAGGACCGAAGCGCTTGGTCCCGTTCTTGAACCTGATCCAGCAGATCATCAAGGTGTCCCGCCACCTCACCAATTTCTCCGGTGCCGCCCCCGTCGCCATTGCGCGCAGACAGGTTGCCCCGCTGAACGAGGAACATCGTGTGGGTCATCCGTTCAAGCGGCGCAAAGATGCCCTTGGCCAGCCGGAGGAACACCGGTGCTGACAGCAAGAGGACTGCGGCGAATGCCGCGAGGATAACAAGAAATGCGTTACGCTTGGCGACGGTAAAAGGCTCTTCCAGAAAACCGACATACAGCATGCCCACATATCCGCCAAAGCTGTCCCGCAGCGGCAGATAGCCCGAGATGTACCAGTCATTCACAACAAAGGCGCGATCTAGCCAGGTACGCCCCTCGCCCAACACCTTTCCGCGAACGGCTGCCGACACACGGGTGCCCAGCGCGCGCACGTCCTCGAAAAGGCGCACGTTGGTCGATACGCGCACGTCTTCCAGAAACAGGGTTGCCGTGCCCTGCCGCGACCCGCCCGCAATCGCGTCCTGATAGACCAGCGCATTGATCGTATCGATAAATCCAAGGTTCCGGTTCAGCAGGATGCCCCCAACCAACACACCGTCCCGGCCCGCCAAAGTCACGGGAACAGCGGAGTGGATGACCATACCGCGATCTTCAACAATGCGGTCCGTGGGTACCGCGGCTTCCGTCTCGATCAGGGGCAGGCTGGCCCGGTCTGCAAGGGTTGGCGAAATCCGGGCCAATTGCTCGCCTGAAAAGATATCGATTTCGGTGCGGCCTTGCCCCTGCGCCGCACTTGTTACAACCGGCCAGGTATCCGTGATATCAGTACGGGGAAGATAGTGCAGGAAATCCAGTTCCAAAGCCGCGCGTTTGTCTTCAAAGAATGCGGCGAACCCGGACGGGAGTGTTTCAGCAAATTCGACGGACCCCGCCACCGCCTGCAATTCGTCCCCCGTCTCAACCATCAGCCGGGACAGGTATTGCTCTGCGATCCGCAAGTCGCTTTCGACATTGGCGATCAGCACCTCGTCATAATCCGCCGTCCACCGCGTCATGCCCAGAAACAGCAGAAGCGGCATAAGCACGACCATCGGGGCCAAGGCCAGGATAAGCAGACGGAAACGGACGGAATTCATGACACCACGCTAACTCAGCCACGTCATTTCCGCAAAGCAACCGCATATCATCGGTTGAATGCAATAATCGGACGCCAGAAGGCGGACATAATGACCCGCAAAACCTGCCTCTGATTGCATGGCGGGTACAAGGTGACAGCGCCACAGAACAGGGCTGGTATCACCCTGCAAAACCGTTCAATTTCACGACAAATGCGCGAAGGGAGGGTCGGCCATCGTCGATCTTTGGGAGGGACTGCGCCACGCCTTCTGGCTGATGGTCACATTTGATGCGGAGTTGGCAGAGATCGCTCTGCGCTCGCTTCGCGTCACCCTTACCGCGTTGTTGATCGCCTGCCTCATTGCCCTGCCCCTGGCCGCGCTCCTGGCTGTTCGGCGGTTCCGGTGGCGTCGCGCGACTATTGCGATGTTGAACGCATTGATGGGCCTGCCGCCGGTGGTGGTTGGCTTGATCGTTTACATCATGTTGTCCCGTTCGGGTCCTTTCGGCGCCTTGGGCCTCTTGTTCACGCCCACGGCCATGATCGTGGCGCAGGTCATCATCATCGTGCCGCTGATCGCGTCCATCGCACACCAGTCCCTGCGCGAACTGTGGGCGGAGTATCACGACCTTCTCATCTCCATGAATGTCACGCAGTCGCAGAAAATGCGAACCTTGCTTTGGGATGCACGGCGAGCCCTGTTGACCGCGGCATTGGCCGGTTTTGGTCGGGGTATCGGCGAAGTGGGGGCCATCATGATCGTCGGCGGCAACATCGACAATGCCACGCGCGTGTTGACCACCGCCATCGCGCTGGAAACCGGCAAAGGAGAATTTGCATTGGCCCTCGCGCTTGGCTTCATCCTTATCGCGCTTGCGCTGGGGGTGAACCTGACAATCCACTGGATTGGCCAAACGGAAAGGGACAGCCGGTGGTGACAGAGCTTTTTCCCCTGACTCTTAGCCAAGCCGAAACGTCACGGCGCGGCAAGCGGCTGGTTGGTCCAATTGACCTGTCACTGGACGGCAAGGGCCTGTGCGTTGTGATGGGGCCAAACGGATCAGGGAAGACAACCCTGTTGCGCCTGATGCACGGGACGGCGCGGCTGACGGGTGGGGCCGTCACATGGGCATGCCCAACGTCGGAGGCCCGGCATCACCAGGCGTTTGTCTTTCAACAACCAGTTGTCCTGCGCCGCACGGTCGAGGAAAACCTGACCTACCCGCTGCGCCTGCGCGGCGTTGGTCGGAAACCGGCGAAACACTCGGCGCACGAATGGGCCGAACGAGTCGGGTTGTCCGCGCATCTGAACAGACGCGCCATGGTGTTGTCAGGAGGCGAGCAACAGAAGCTGGCCATCGCCCGCGCGCTGATCACGGACCCGGCGCTTGTCTTTCTTGACGAACCCACCGCATCGCTTGATGGACGCGCCATGCGCGAGATCGAGGCGATACTGCTTCAGGCCAAGGCCGATGGCACACGGCTGATCCTGTCAACCCACGACATGGGCCAGGCGCGCCGCATTGCCGACATGGTCGTCTTCATGCTGGGTGGCAAGGTGCATGAAACCGGTGCGGCAAATATGTTTCTGAATGCGCCACGAACGCCCGAGGCACGGGCCTTTTTGCAAGGGGACATTGTCGTATGAAACAGGCAGTTTTTCTGGCGATGCTTTTGATTTTCGGAACGGCGGCACAGGCGGCGGATCAGATGCGCATGGCTGTCACAACGTCGTTCCATAACTCGGGCCTTGCGGACATATTGCTTCCTGAAATCGCCAAGGATCTGGACCTGGAGGTACAGTTGCTGGTCGTTGGGACAGGGCAGGCACTCAAACTTGGCCAAGCTGGCGATGTCGATGCAATCCTTGTCCATTCCCGTGCAGCAGAAGAGGCCTTCGTCGCCGAGGGCTATGGCACGCATCGGCGCGAAATTATGTATAACGATTTTGTCTTTGTCGGCCCCGCAGACGATCCCGCCCGCATCGCGACAAAGCAAGACACGCGCATGGCGCTGCAAGCCATCGCATCGGCACGTGCGTCTTTTGTCAGTCGCGGAGATGACAGTGGTACCCACAAAAAGGAACTGAGCCTTTGGAGGGACGCAGGACACGATGTGGACAGTTTCGGGCCGTGGTACCGCGCCGTCGGTGCAGGAATGGGGGCCGCGCTCAACACCGCTTCGGGCCTTGATGCTTACATCCTGTCGGACCGTGCCAGTTGGCTCAACTTCGGCAACAAGGGCGGGCTTGCGTTGCTCTTTGCGGGCGATCCGGTGCTGTTCAACCAGTACGCTTACTTACCGGTGAACCCCGCACGCCACGCACATGTTCGGGCTGACCTGACCGCAAGGCTTGAGGGATGGCTGACATCAGACCGGGCCAAAGAATTGATCAACGCGTACACCATCGATGACGAAACGCTATTCGTCTTCAATGCAGAGTAAGGTCCGCGAAAGGAGGCCGGTCGACCGCTTTCTTGACGCGCCCGGCGGACAGCAACGCAGCCATTGCGGTCGAACAGGTATGGCCCATTCGAAACTGCTTCAATGGTCGTGCCCGGTGTCCCCATGGACGGCGAATTGGTCCAGACCCGCGTCCTGCGGCTGAATCGTGCGGTATGCTTCGCGCACACCCGCCTCCGTCAACTCACGTGCAACTGTCAGCAACGTGTTGGGATCATGATCTTCGCACAGGTCGATCATCTGAGATATCTCTTCGGTCGCGACGGGCCGCGCGGCCTCAGCCGATGGTGCGCCGTAATATGTTACAAAATGCTGGGCCAGCAGATCGACAAGTTTCTCCAACTCGGTTTGTTCCAATTGCGTGACGGCGACAAAGGTCACGCGCCCTCCCGTTTCCAAGCCGAACCAGCCATTGGCGAAGGCCTGGCGCGCCTTGCCAGACAAATCGCCCTCGCCCCAGTTTGAAAACTCGAACCCGCCGGAAATGCACCATTCTCCGGTTCGCGCCGGTGAGGCAAAGACATTCATGTCGCTTTCGTCAAAATGGATCGCACGCGCAAGTTTCATGGCCCATCCTCCAGAACGGTTGTGAGCGGGATCAAATGGGTGGTTTTGTCGTCGCGCAAAAGCATTCCGAAATCCTCGTCCACGCCCAGAAATGCACCTGTTAGAGACTGATTTTGAACATCCTCACCCACGCCATGCGCCAACCCGCGCCATTCCGTGTGCAAGCTTGCCGATCCTTCATCTTCCCAGCGATTAAGCCAGTTCAGCGTATGCCGTGACCACGCTTCGAGAAGTGTCGGCGGCGCCACGTCGGCGCAACCTTCGGCAAACAGGGCCGTGTCGTCCGGCGTCAAACCCATGTCTTCTGACGGGGGCATTAGCGGCAAGGTGAAACCGATGACCAGCCAATCGGGCAAGGCTTCGGGATCACGCTCGGATGCCATGGCACGGAATCCGCCACACCGTGCACCGTTCACGCGGATCCCGCCCCACCAATCCAGATGCACCGAAACCTCGGGCGGGGCAAGCGCCCCCAACGCGTTTTGAAATCCCACACCGCACAATGGCAGCATGGTCATCGCCTTTGACAATGGCACCTCGGGCGCAAAGACCAGCGCCGCCTCCATTTCGGCCGCGCCCAGTTTATAGGCGATCAAGCCTGCATCACAGCCCAAGGTCGCCCGCATCACAGCATGATCAAAGGCGCGGTCCGGCGCTTCTTCTCCCCACATCAGCGGGGGGAATGTGAGGTCTGTGGCGACGCTCATGCAACGCCTACTTGGACAAGCGCAGCGGCCACATCCTGAAACGCCCTGGCCTGGGCACTATCGGGCTGGCTTACGGCGATGGGGGCACCCCCGTCGGCAGCGAGGCGTATCTGCAGATCCAACGGCACTTCGGCCAGCAGCGGCACACCCAGCTTCTCGGCTTCGGCCTTTACACCGCCATGTCCGAATACGTGTTCTTCATGTCCGCAACTTGAACAGATATGCGTGCTCATATTCTCGATCATACCAACGATCGGCACATGCAGTTGCTGGAACATGTCCACACCTTTGCGCGCATCCAAAAGGGCGACATCCTGCGGTGTAGAGACGATGATTGCCCCATCCACCGCAAATTTCTGCGACAGCGTCATCTGCACGTCACCCGTACCGGGCGGCAGATCCACAATCAGCACATCCAGGGCGCCCCACTGCACCTGCGTCATCATCTGTTGCAGCGCACCCATCAGCATCGGCCCGCGCCAGACAACCGCCTGGTCGTCGTTCATCATCAACCCGATGGACATCATGGTCACACCGTGGTTCCGCATCGGCAGGATGGTTTTGCCATCAGGCGAAGCGGGTCGACCGGAGACGCCCAGCATCCGCGGCTGAGATGGACCATAAACGTCTGCATCCAACAGGCCCACGCGCCGCCCCTGTTGCGCCAACGCACAGGCGAGGTTGGCGGAGACAGTGGATTTGCCGACGCCGCCCTTGCCTGACGCCACCGCCAGAATGCGGTTGATGCCGGGGACCTTCTGGGGGCCTTTCGGCTCTGCGGCGCGTTGTGGTTTCAAGTCTGGCGGCGGGGCCTTCTCGGTGTGGCCGGTCAGGATTATGGACACGGTTTCAATCCCGTGTAGTGCGCCAACCGCCGCCTCCGCCTTTGCTTTCACAGCCTCATACTCGGCCGCTTGCGCCGGGTTGATCTCCATCACGAAACGGACTGTACCGCCGTCGACGTTCAAGGCCCGCATCACGCCCGAAGACACAATGTCGCCGCCTGGCGCCTCGATCCCTTTCAAGGCGTCCAGAACCTGTTCCCTGCCTGTTTTCACGGTTCAGTCCTGTCCCTTGATCTCGCCCGTGACCTCGTGGGTCATGTCCAGTTCATTGATGGTGATGACGGCCTTGACCGCATAGGTCTTGCCGCTGGTATCCGCCTCGCGCATGGCCTCTTCAATCGCCTGTTGCGAGGTCACGCCGACCTGCTTCAGGAACTTGCGCATGGACATGTTGAAATCGTCGCTCATGGCTCGGGTCTCCCTATCGTTGACGGATCGCGTGGCAGCGACTTACGCTAAGCTCATGCGACTTGTTATGGTGATCTTGGCCTTGTTGCCCTGTTTGGCAATGGCCGATGACAAGCGGGTGGAGTTCTATGCCCCGCCTGCGTTGGTCGAAAGCGGACTGATCAAGCATATCGCGCCGCGCTTTTCGCTGAAAACCCAGGTTCGGGTCGAAATCGTGGACGATCCGGGCGCGGCGGAACTGGTGTTGGGCCCTGAGGGGAGCGCGCTGTTTTCCGGTTTGGGTAAGGTCTGGCACATGGACTTGCGCAGTGACGGTAAGGGCGCACAGCGCTTTGCAGACTGGCTTGCTTCCGATGTGGGCCGCCGCACGGTTCAGAGTTTTGCCCCCGACGGTGTGCAGATCTTTACAGAGCCGAAGGTGGAAAAGACTGTCGTGGCCGAGGTCGAGATGACCGGCAATGCGGTGGCGGGACAGGAGGCCTCGTGGGCCAAATGCGGGCGCTGTCATGTGACGGAACGGGGCAGGGGCGGCTTTGGCATCGGATCGACCCCCAGCTTTTTCGTAATGCGCGGGTTCGAAGATTGGCAGGCGCGCTTCGCCGGGTTCTATGTGTTGAAGCCGCACGCCGCGTTCACACAGTTGGAGGGGGTCACGGACCCGTTTCCCATCGACCGCCCGTCGCCTATTGCGCCAATCGAATTGACGCTGGACGATCTGGAGGCGATCCTTGCCTACGTGGCCGCGTTGGCCCCGGCCGATCTGGGCGATCCTTTGATCCATCAGTGATCGCGTCGTTTTGACAGGTAGTCATCGGTGGTGCGCACGCGGGGTCGTTCGCCACCCTGGAACGGGTTGTCGTCAGCGTGGAACTGCGCCGTGACCCGGCAATTGTCGCACATCTGGATCATGCGCAGCTTGTCGCCCGTGAACATGGCATGGTCCTGCAGCTTTTCCGTGATCCGGTCGATGGCAGATTTGGAGCCGAACAGCGCGCCGCATTCAATGCAGGGAAACGGTTCTTCCTCGTTCAGCACCACTTGGGTCAGCGCCGCGTCGGTCAGGTTCAGGCGCGGTTCGTAAGCAATCGCGTCTTCGGGGCAGATATTAGCGCACAGGCCGCATTGCAGGCAGGCGTTTTCCTGAAACCGTAGTTGCGGCTTGTCTGAGTTGTCACCCAAAGCGCCGGAGGGGCAAAACGACACGCAGGACAGGCACAGCGTGCAGGCATCGGTGTCGACCAGCACCACACCGTAAGGCGCGCCGTCGGGCAGCGCGATGCTGTCGGTGTCGGGGTGCAGCGCCTTGGCCGCTTGGCGTGCGATCTGGCGCCGCGTGCCCATGGGGCGGACGGGGGTCGCGACGGGGGCCGTGGCCGTGGCCGCGTAAAGCGCGTCGCTCATGGCGTCCGGGTCGGGTGTGTCGAGCAGGGTGGCCTTGCCGTCGCCTGCGATGGCGGTGGTGAGCGCGATTTGCGTCGATAACGCTGCCACATCCGCCTTGGGGCCGGGCAAGAGCGTGACGCTCGCGAACCCTGCGGCAAGGGCGGCAACCGCCTCGGCGTGGCCAAAGGCGCCGATGGCCGACATCTCAAGCGGGATAGTATCGGCAGGCAGGCCGCGCCCGTGGCGGGCCGACAGGCGGATCATTTCGGCCCCATGGCTGTCATGGACCAGAAGGCGGGGGGCGGTGCCGCCCGCGTCTAGGAATGCCTTGGCCATGGTCTGGACCCGGCGCATGGTCAGGTCCACGGGCGGCGCGTCATAGGTGATGGCCCCCGACGGGCAGGCGGCGGAACAGGCACCGCAGCCGGCGCAGATCATCGGGTCGATTGCAACATGGTCCCCGGCGGAGGTGATGGCCCCGGTGGGACACAGGTCAAGGCAGTTGGTGCACCCCGTCTGTTCCGCGCGGGAATGGGCGCAGAGCAGGGGGGCGGTTTTGACATAAAGCGTCTTTTCGAAGGTGCCGGTCAGGTGCGAGGCGGCGAGGATGGCTGCCGCGACACCGGGCGCGTGGCTTGGGTCCGCGCGTAGATAGCCGTCGCGCTTTTCATGGGCCGGGAACAGGGGTGTATCGCCGCGCAGGTCGAGCAGGATGTCGCATTGCGATCGTGCGCCGTCTTGCGGGTCCGTCAGGGTAAACGCCCCGCGCCCGCCCGGTTCGATCTGTTGCAGGGCGTCGATGACCACCTCGAACTGTGCGAACGCGCCGGACGCGCGGCGCAGTGTGCCCACCACCACGTCATAGGCGCGGGTGTCGGGGATGTCGGCGGCGTCCGACAGCAGGACGGTGACGCCCAGATGATCCTTGAGCTGTTCGGCGGCATCGATCGCGACAGCGGCGGGGCCGAGGATCAGGCACAGCCCTTCGCTGACCACATCAAGCGTCTTTTCCGGCTCGGACGGCAGCATGGCGTCAGCGATGAGTGCAGACATTTTGGGCAGTTTCGGGGCGGCATCGTCGCTCCACCCGGCGCGGTCGCGCAGGTCCAGAGTGGGGGGTGCAGGCAAGTCCAGACCCTCTGCCAACTCCTCGAACACGCGGGCTTCCTGGGTGCAGCAAAAAACTGCGTCGCCCCGCTCAAGTGCGGCTTGGGCCCGGTCCAACTGAGCAGTGCAGAGCGCTGAACAGGGTGGGAGGACGTCGAGGCCGGTCGCCTGCGACAACCCCTCTGCGTCGATGGCTTGAGTACCCAGACAATCGCATGTTATCAGTGACTTGGCCACGTCATTCCCCTTGCTGCGACGGTTCAATTCCCTACCGTCCGGCTGGATGTTTCGTGCAGCGTAGCCATGATTCGCAGCGGTTCACAAACCGTTTTCCAGATCAACCGCGCCCCGAAGAGGTTCTTATTTCGGTCCGCTGATTCGCGATTCGGTATGCAACTGTATTCCCGACTGAAATAGTCGTGATGGACATTTCGACCCTGCGCGCGACGGACCCCGGGTCAGGCTGGCCAAATTGCCTTGGCGCTTCCGTATCAAGCTGTTTCGGCAACATGCCGCTTTGAGGATGAATTTTTTGGCAGTTTTATGACGGCCAAGGGAGGACATAGGGTGATCCGAAACCCCGAACAGTACCAAACCATGCCTCTGGGCGTCGTGTTGCGGCGCTTGCCGGGTGTGACGCGTTGGGCCTCCTATTCCTGGAAAGCCGTGGCTGTCTTGCCTGGTGCTGGCCCGGCCGATTGGCAGGAGATGCGGCACGAAGGTGAAGCCGTGGAGTACCACGCCGCCACCTTGCCGCTGGACCTGCATGGGGCCGAGACGGAGGCGTATCTGCACGGCTTGTCCGCGGAGGTGCCCAGTATCTACGTCGTGATGCGGGAATGCCCCGGCGATCAGCCGCTTGAGGTGTTGTTGGTCACGGCTTCGCCCTACGAGGCGCAGGACTATACCGACAGCGGCGAAGAGATTGTCGAGAAGGTGCCGATGCCTGCCGGTTTGATGGCGTGGGTGCAGGGCTTTGTCACCGACTTCCACCAGGACGAAGTGTTCATCAAGCGCAAACGCGACAAGAAGCGCACCGACCTGACGCAGGACGGCATTGGTGATCCGAGGATTTCATCGGCGGCGGACATCTATGCGTCTCCTGCGCGGCAACGGAGGCGGGTGCATTGAGCGCGACACGCGACTTCTGGTCCCGCCGACGTGCCGGGGTAGAGGCCGAGGAGCAGGCACTGGAGGCGCGTGCCGTCGAGGCGCAGGATGCGGAACTGGCCGAGCGCCCGGACGAAGAGATTTTGGCCGAGTTGAACCTGCCCGAGCCGGAGGCGCTGGACAGCCCCGATTCGGTGCAGGAATTCCTGAAGGCCGAGGTGCCGCAGCGCTTGAAGACCCGCGCGCTGCGCCGCTTGTGGCGGCTGAACCCGATGCTCGCCAATCTGGATGGGCTGGTGGATTACGGTGAGGATTACACTGACGCGGCCACGGTCATCGAGAACATGCAGACCGTCTATCAGGTCGGCAAAGGCATGATGACGGCCTTCCTTGAGGACGAGGAAGAGGAGGCTGAAGAGGCCCCCGTCGAAGAGATCGACGAGATTGCAGACGAAGAAGAAGAGGCGCCGCTGATTGCCGCCGCCGAACCCACCCCCTTGCCCGAACCGGAGCCCGAGCCGCCTGCGATGCCGCAGCGCCGGATGCGGTTTGCGTTTGATACTGCCTGATGGAAGAGCCGAAGATGACAGCCGCCGAAGACACTTCAATCGCTGACATGGATCGCGCGCGTGCGGATCTCTACAACTTTCTCGGCGCGTTGCTGGCGGGGCCACCGGATGAGATGTTGCTGAGCCAGACCGCGGGTCTGAGCGGGGATGCCACGGAGCTGGGGCAGGCGATTGGGACGCTGTCCAAGCTGGCCAAAGTCACCAAGCCCAAGGCGGCGGAGTCCGAGTTCAACAAGTTGTTCATCGGTCTGGGGCGGGGCGAATTGCTGCCCTTTGCGAGCTACTACCTCACCGGGTTTCTCAACGAAAAACCGCTGGCGACCCTGCGCCAGGACATGGGCCGGATCGGCATGCAGCGATCCGAGACGGTGTTTGAGCCCGAGGACAGTATCGCAAGCCTGATGGAGATGATGGGCGCGATGATCGTGGGCCGGTTTGGCACGCCTGCGGACATCACGGCGCAAAAGACGTTTTTCAACAAGCATATCGGCCCGTGGGCCGGACACTTTTTCACCGATCTGGAGGAGGCGAAGACGTCGGTTTTCTATTCGCCCGTCGGCACGGTGGGGAAGATTTTCATGGCCGTGGAGGCGGAAGCCTTCCGGATGAGCGGCGCTGAATGAGGCGTCAAAAGGGGTGCGGCGACGCATCCGCAACAGCGAGAGGAGACGATCGCATGAGCAAGAAAGATGATGGTGCATCGCGCCGCGACTTTCTGAAGCTGGCCGGAACGGCAGCCCCCGCAGCAGCGGTGGCGGTTGCATCGGCAGGCGGGGCGCAGGCGGCGGCAGAGCCGGACCTGGCTTTGGAAAAGATGCAGGATACCGCGCATACGCGTGCGTATTTTGAGAGCGCCAAGTTTTAAACTGCGCAAGAAGATCGCAACGCCCGGGAATAAGCCCGGACGGGGCAGGAGATCAGCGACTGGTTGCGTGACGCCCGACTGCTGAGACCCATTGAGAGACCAAGCGAGCCATTCGGGAACGATGGCAAGCAAGGGAGGAAGCAACAATGCTTAGGAAAAAGACCAACGGGGTTGCGCGACGCCCCCAGCGGACAAGTATCCTGACCGAAGCGGCAAACGCTTCGGTAGACCGGCGCGCGTTTCTGCGCGGATCGGGACTGGTGATCGGGGGCCTGTCGGCCATTGCCGCCACGGGCGGAACCGTCACCCAGGCCAACGCTGCCACGGCGGCAGCGGGCAAAGTGGATTTGAAAAAGACGGTGTGCACGCACTGCTCGGTCGGCTGTACGGTCGTGGCCGAGGTGCAGGACGGTGTCTGGACGGGGCAAGAACCCGGCTGGGACAGCCCGTTCAACCTTGGTGCGCATTGCGCCAAAGGGGCTGCCGTACGTGAGCACGCCCATGGTGAGCGCCGCCTCAAGTACCCGATGAAGAAAGAAAACGGGGAATGGAAGCGCGTTTCCTGGGAACAAGCCATCGACGAGATCGGCGGCGGCATGATGAACATCCGCGAGGAAAGCGGCCCGGACAGCGTCTACTGGCTCGGCTCGGCCAAGCATAACAACGAACAGGCCTATCTGTTCCGCAAGTTCGCGGCCTACTGGGGCACGAACAACGTGGATCACCAGGCGCGGATCTGTCACTCGACCACCGTTGCGGGTGTTGCGAACACATGGGGCTACGGCGCCATGACCAACAGCTACAACGACATCCATAACTCCAAGGCGATCTTTATCATTGGCGGCAACCCGGCGGAGGCGCACCCGGTGTCCCTGCTGCACCTGCTGCGCGCCAAGGAGCAAAACAACGCCCCTGTCATCGTGTGTGACCCGCGCTTTACCCGCACGGCTGCCCACGCGGATGAATATGTACGCTTCCGTCCCGGTTCGGACGTGGCGCTGGTCTGGGGTATCCTCTGGCACATCTTCGACAACGGGTGGGAAGATCAGGAATTCATCCGCACCCGCGTCTGGGGCATGGACCAGATCAAGGAAGAAGTAGCCAAGTGGACGCCCGACGAAGTCGAGCGTGTCACAGGCGCGCCTGGAAGCCAACTCAAGCGCGTGGCGCGGACGCTGGCCAACAACCGCCCCGGCACCGTGATCTGGTGCATGGGTGGTACGCAGCACACCAACGGCAACAACAACACCCGCGCCTACTGCATCCTGCAACTGGCCCTGGGCAACATGGGCACCAGCGGCGGCGGCACCAACATCTTCCGCGGCCACGACAACGTGCAGGGCGCCACGGACCTTGGTGTTCTGTCCCACACGCTGCCCGGCTATTACGGTCTGTCCGCAGGCGCTTGGGGCCACTGGGCCCGCGTCTGGAGTGAAGATTCCGACTGGCTGGCCGATCAGTTTGCCAAGGTTACGGGCGCTGATGGCAAGGAGAAGTCGCTTCAGAACCTCACCGGTATTCCGGTGTCGCGCTGGATCGACGGTGTGCTGGAAGATCCCGAGAACACGGATCAGCCTGCCAAAGTCCGCGCTATGGTTCTGTGGGGCCACGCGCCGAACTCGCAGACCCGCATGGTCGAAATGAAGAAGGCGATGGAGCAGCTGGATATGCTGGTTGTCATCGACCCCTTCCCGACCGTGTCTGCCGTGTTGCACGACCGCACGGATGGTGTGTATCTGCTGCCCGCCTGCACCCAGTTCGAAACGCGTGGCTCTGTCACCGCGTCGAACCGGTCGATCCAGTGGCGTGAAAAGGTCATTGATCCGCTGTTTGAATCCAAGCGGGATGAAGAGATCATTGCCCTCTTCGCCCAGAAGTTCGGCTTCCATGACCGTATCTTCCGCAACATCAAGCTGGAAGAAGACGGCCTGACGCCCGAACCCGAAGACACGCTGCGCGAGATCAATCGCGGCATGTGGACGGTGGGATATACCGGTCAAAGCCCCGAGCGCATCAAGAAGCACATGGCGAACCAGCACACGTTTGATCGCACCACCTTGCAGGCCATTGGTGGCCCGGCAGATGGCGATTACTACGGTCTGCCGTGGCCCAGCTGGGGCACGCCCGAGATGAACCACCCGGGCACGCCGAACCTCTATGACATGTCCAAGCCCGTGGCCGAAGGTGGTCTGACCTTCCGCGCGCGCTTTGGCGTCGAACGGGACGGCGACAACCTGCTGGCCGAAGGGGTCTATAGTGTTGGGTCGGAAATTCAGGATGGATACCCTGAATTCACGATGCAGATGCTGATGGACCTAGGCTGGGACAGCGATCTGACGGACGAGGAGCGCGCGGCAATCGACGCCGTTGCTGGCCCCGAGACCAACTGGAAGACCGACCTGTCGGGCGGCATCCAGCGGGTGGCGATCAAGCATGGCTGCGCACCCTTCGGGAACGCGAAGGCCCGCGCGGTCGTGTGGACATTCCCCGATCCAGTGCCTGTCCACCGCGAGCCTCTGTATTCCAACCGCAGGGACCTTGTGGCCGACTATCCCACCTACGAAGACCGGAAGTTCTATCGCCTGCCGACGATGTACGCATCGATCCAGAAGCAGGATTTCTCGAAGGACTACCCGATCATCCTCACCTCTGGCCGTCTGGTCGAGTACGAGGGCGGCGGGGATGAAACCCGGTCCAACCCTTGGCTGGCCGAGCTGCAGCAGGACATGTTTGTCGAAATCAACCCGCGTGACGCCAACAATCTGGGCGTGCGGGACGGCAGCCAGGTCTGGGTCGAAGGGCCCGAAGGCGGCAAGGTCAAGGTTATGGCGATGGTCACAAACCGGGTGGGCGAAGGCGTGGCCTTTATGCCCTTCCACTTTGGCGGTCATTTCCAGGGAGAGGATCAACGCTCGAAATATCCCGAAGGTGCAGATCCGTATGTGTTGGGTGAAAGCACCAACACGGCCCAGACCTATGGCTATGATTCAGTAACCCAGATGCAAGAGACTAAAGCGACTCTCTGCAAAATCTGGACAGCGTAAGGAGGATTACGACATGGCATTAGGAGGACAGGCGAGAGCCAAGTTCCTGTGTGACGCCGAGCGCTGCATTGAATGCAACGCTTGCGTGACGGCTTGTAAGAACGAGCATGAGGTGCCTTGGGGCATCAACCGCCGCCGCGTGGTCACCATCAATGATGGTGATCCCGGCGAACGGTCGATTTCCGTGGCCTGCATGCACTGTTCGGATGCACCTTGTATGGCGGTCTGCCCGGTAGACTGCTTTTATCAGAACGAGGAAGGAGTGGTACTCCACTCCAAGGACCTCTGCATCGGGTGTGGATATTGCTTTTACGCGTGCCCCTTCGGCGCGCCGCAATTCCCGCAGGCCGGCAACTTTGGGTCCCGCGGCAAGATGGACAAGTGTACCTTCTGCGCCGGTGGCCCCGAAGAAACCCACTCGACCGCCGAATTCGCCAAGTACGGGCGCAACCGGATCGCCGAGGGCAAGCTGCCCATCTGCGCCGAGATGTGTTCCACGAAGGCCCTGCTGGCGGGTGATGGCGACGTCGTGTCAGCCATCTACCGCGAGCGTGTGGTGGCCCGTGGCTTCGGCTCGGGCGCGTGGGGCTGGGGTTCAGCCTATGGGCGTCAGGACGGCTGAATGCCGCTGACCCTAGACAAAGAGAAAGGCCCCACCGGGGCCTTTCCCATACTGACGTGGCAAGCGGGTCGTTGCCCCCAGCAGCCACGCCGCGCCGCAGTGCGGCCTTTAATTTTCACGCCGACAGGTCAGCGCAAGACGGGGTCGGTAGGTACGAGTGGCCATGGCGCCGTTTGTGCATTGGCCGCTGACCGTAATTGGCGCGCTGCCCCGCACGATTGCGCGGCGGGTTTCATCGAATTCTTCACTCGACGGGCACCGGTTCTGGTTGCCGTTGGCGCAAGGCGTATTCATGCGCTCACCCCAGTTCAGGCACACCTGGTCCAGGGCATCGGGATCAAAGCTGTCGTAGACGACAGACCCGGAAATCGCGTTGCGCGACCCGTTGAACGTCTGGGTCTGGGTGCCACCCGGTCCGCTGATGCGGATCCAGTTGATTCCCTCCGCACAGGACGCCGTCGCGCTCCAGCGGATCGACCGTTGCGCGGTATAGGCGTTGCCTGCAGGTTGCGTGCGCTCCCATTCGTGGTTGGCTGGATCGCCGCCCTGCCCCGCAATGGGACGGACAAAGACCGTGACAGCATGGTCGGCTTGCGGCTGTCGCAGCACGACAAAGCCCGGCGCGCCAGAGGGCGGCTGACCCTCTGTGCCGACCGAAAGGTGGTTATTCGCGACCGCCGGGACCGGCAGCATCGCAGCGATACAAATCGCAAAACAAAAACGTCTTCGCATTGTGGATCTCCTAAAAATTGGCTGGTCAAAGAAAAGTGCGCGGAAAATGAAAGTTGCGCGCCTTACTGTACCACCGCGCCGCAATTGGGCCTATGCGGGTATTCACTACCGCTTTGCTTTGCTTCTTCTTCACATGGGAAAGGTCACTCATGAGGCTGATAATCGCGTTCTGTTTTGTCCTTGTTGCTGCTCTGGCGCAGTTCGCGCCAGCACAGGCGCAAGAGGTGGTGGAAACCGACCGGTCCGCCACGGGTGGTGCGCAAACGCTTGAAGACATCCTGGCCCGCCAGCGCGGGGAAGAGGTTGCGCCGAGGACAGGCGACGCCGCAGGAGCGGCGCAGGAGCTGTCGGGCCAGTTGGGCACGCTGGGTGGCGCGTCTGACCCGGATTTGTGGCGCGCGCTGCGCTATGGGTCGGCGGACATCACCGTGTCATCGGGGGGCGAGGTTGCGTCCGTTCTTATGCAAGACGGTGGAATGGCGTGGCTTGAGTTCCGGCAGGGGTCGCTTGCGAAATACGGCGGTTATCTGCTGCTTGGGACAATTGCGCTTTTGCTGGTGTTCTTTGTCCTGCGCGGCCGCGTGAAGCTGGATTATGAAAAAACAGGCCGTACCGTGACACGGTTCAAGACCTTTGAACGCGCGTCACACTGGCTGCTTGCCGGTTCGTTTATTCTGCTTGGCCTGACGGGCCTGTTGACCCTGTTCGGGCGGATGTTCATCGCGCCCTATATCTCCAAGGATTTCAACGCGACGCTGTTGCTGGCATCGAAGTACGTTCACAACAATGTGGCGTGGGCGTTCATCGTGGCGCTGGTTGCCGTGTTCTTTCTGTGGATCTGGCACAATATTCCGAACCGCACGGACATCACGTGGTTTGCTCAAGCCGGCGGCATCGTCGGGTCCAAGCACCCCCCGGCCAAGAAATTCAACGGGGGTCAGAAAATCATCTTCTGGTCTGTGATTCTGCTGGGCGGCTCAATCTCGTTGTCCGGCATATCACTGCTATTCCCCTTTGAATTGCCGATGTTCATGAAGACCTTTGACCTGATGCGCAGTGTGGGAATCGAAAGCCTGCCCCTCTACGGGCCGCTGCCGACGGCATTGGCCCCGCATGAAGAGATGCAGTACGCGCAAGCCTGGCACGCCATCGTCGCCTTTGTGTTGATGGCGATCATCATCGCCCACATCTACATCGGATCGGTCGGCATGGAGGGTGCCTATGACGCGATGGGCACGGGCGAGGTGGACGAGGCCTGGGCCCGGCAACACCATTCGCTGTGGCTGGAAGAACTGGAGGCAAAGGGCAAGGCGGCACCAAAAGATGCGACGCCAGCTGAGTAGCCTTTTACTGTGTTTGGCCCTGCCCCTGAGTGCGCAGGAGTTCACCACCTACAAGGGACACGGCGGACCAATCATGGCGCTTGATGTGTCGCCCGAGGGTGCGCTGGCCTCTGCCAGTTTTGACAACTCGGTCGGGATATGGCCGGGGCCGAAGTGGCTGGAAGGGCATGATGCAGCCGTGACGGCACTGAACTACGAAGTCGCGCCCGCGATCCTTTCAGGAAGCGACGACTTTCGCGTCCTGTTCTGGCGTCCAGACCTGCCTGATCCGATTGAAGTTACCAAAATGAGGGGCAAGATCAGTGCCATTGCCGCTGCATCGCGGCCAAACCGAATTGCCATTGGCAGCTGGGATGGCGCCGTCCGGCTGCTCAGCAGCTCTGATCTGCTGCGCGCAAATGATGCAGCCCTTTTAGAGTTCAGCGCGCAGGATTTGCACGGCCACCGGTCCAATGTGACGGATGTTGTGTTTTCGCCGACTGGCATGCTGTATTCCGCGTCCTCCGATGGCACAGTACGCATCTGGGCGGAGGGTGAGTCCCGGGTCATTGCCAATCAGGGCTTTGGGATCAACCGGATCATCGTGACCGATACATGGCTTGCGTATGGCGCTGTCGACGGCACTACGCGGGTGATCAACGTAGAGACGGGCGATCAGATTGCCGACTTTACCCTCGACCGCCGTCCCATCCTGTCAATGGACCACCACGCGCCCACCGGGCAACTCGCCATTGGCGATGGTGAAGGGCATATCATGATGGTGGACACCAACAGCTGGCGCATCACGCGCGACTTCCGGGCGATGCGGCAGGGGCCCGTCTGGGCGCTCGCGTTTTCCACCGATGGCACCGTGATACATGCCGGTGGGATCGATGATGTGATCTATGCCTGGCCCGTGGCGCTGCTGGACACTTACGATCCGGCAGGCGGGGACACGCGCAGCTTCCTGCGAGATGCTGACACAATGAGCAACGGTGAACGGCAGTTCATGCGCAAATGCTCCATCTGCCACAGCCTTGAGAACGGGCCATCACGCAAGGCGGGGCCAACGCTGTATGGCGTGTTTGGGCGCAAGGCGGGTGTCGTGCCGGATTATCGCTACTCGCCAACGCTTGATGGCTCTGCCATCATCTGGAACGACGCCACGATTGACGCGCTCTTTGACGTAGGCCCGGATCACTATATCCCGGGGTCAAAGATGCCGATGCAGGTGATCGCCGCACCACAGGATCGCGCCGACCTGATCGCATTCCTGCGCACGGCAACCAAGGAGAACAGAAAATGAAAGCGATGATGATGGGTTTTGCCGCGATGGTTGTGATCTCTGTCGGGTCGTATTTTGTGCTGCAAGAGCTTGGGTTTTCGTCTGGTGCCGTGAACTCGGGCGACGCGGTGCGTTTGGACTGACACAATGAATGCGCCACCCAGCCATACGCTTGATATGTACGGCACCTCGTTGTCGGGCGCGTCGATCCTAGTTATCGATGATGAACCCGGCATGCGGCACTTTTTGACCAAGACTTTGGAACCGCGGGTCAAGCGGGTCGAGGCGGTTGGATCCCCCGTGCAGGCGACCAAGGCCCTGGATGATGCACAATACGATCTGGTGATCATTGACAACTTGATGCCGGGCGGCACGGGTCTGGATTGGCTGACGGAACAGAAGCGCAAAGGGTTTTTTGCGGATGCGATCCTGATCACGGCATATGCCGATCTGGAAACCGCGATTGCGGCGCTGCGGGCCGGTGTAAGCGACTTTGTCCTCAAACCGTTCCGCGCCAATCAGATCCTGGGTGCAGTGGCCCGCACGCTGGACCGAAAGTATCTGCAACGCGACAACACTCTGTTGCGGCGTGAATTGTCGTCGGGCAATGGGCATGGCAAATTGCTGGGCGGGTCCGAGCCGATGGAAGACGTGCGCGCGATGCTGGCGCGACTGGCGCCGCTGCCCACGCCTGTGCTGTTCACCGGGGCAAGCGGCACCGGCAAGGAGATGGCTGCGCGCCATCTGCATGATCTGTCGGACCGCGGTGAGGCACCGTTTGTGCCCGTGAACTGCGCGACGATACAACCCGACCGCTTTACCGAAGAGTTGTTTGGCGTGGTCGAGGCCGAGGATCGGTTGAAACCTGGTCTTTTGCTGCTTGCCGATGGCGGCACCCTGCTGCTGGACGAAATCGCACAAATGCCCGAGACGGTGCAGGCGGCCCTTCTGCGCGTTCTTGAAGACAAGAAAGTGCGCCCTGTGGGCGCAGAACGCGAGATCCCATTGAACGTCCGATTTCTCTTTGCCACCAATGACGACATCGAGGCATCCGTGGCGGCCGGCCGGTTCCGCGCGGATCTCTATCACCGTATCCATGTCGTCAAGATCGAGATGCCGCCGCTCAAGGACCGGATGGACGACATAGTCGAGCTGGCTGCGCATTTCATGGCACAGTTTTCTGCGTCGCTTGCCATGCCATCGCTGGATCTGAATGAGGAAACACTGCTGAAACTACGCCGCTATGGCTGGCCCGGCAATGTACGAGAATTGCGCAACCTGATCGAACGGTCCGTAATCCTCGGCGCATTCCCCGAGGAATTCTCGGGTCATGGCAGTGTGACAGGCACCCAGGCCATCGAGAACCTGGATTTGGTGGTGCAGCGCCATATCCTGCGGATGCTTGATCTGTGCGGAGGCAACCGGGCGGAAGCGGCGCGGCGTCTGGGCGTATCACGCAAGACCATTGACCGGAAAATGGTCGCCTGGTCCGGGTAGAATCTTTGCTCCCGTCAGGTAAAAACCACAAGATGACTGTTAAAGGAAACTGTATGCGCCTTGAGTTGGGCAAGCCCCAGTTCCACCAGCGTATGCACACAGCCCAGCCCGTCCGTGATCAGGCATGGTCCAACTGGTGTCGCGCACAGAGCACACACACCCGTTGCCTTGTGCGTTCCCGCAATCTGTCCAACCGCGTCAAATTGGAACGCGCAATTGCCCGGCCGGGCAGGATATGGTCGGTGATTGTAAGCTCCACATCCGCAGATACTGGCAGCGCGACAACATACAGGATCACGGCAAGGCGCATGTCAAAGACTTTCCAGAATGCGGATTAGGGCCGCGCGATCGGGCGGCGGCATGTCCAAATAGGGCCAGATCAGTTGAAAGCTTTTCTCCGGCTGCCCAACCAGGCAATGGGTCACGTGTTTTGGCGTATGGCAGGAAATGCAGCCGGTTTCGTAGAACACCTGCTTGCCCAGCAATACGTCGGGATCGTCAATGTCACGCCGTGCGGGCACGCCCAAGATTGAGGAATAGAACGACACGAGTTGAAGTCCCAGATCCGCAAGCTCAACACCATCATGATCTGCCGTATTTCCGTTTGAGGCCGCACGGCATGCGACCTGAGCCAGCGTGCAATCGCCACACCCTGCCGGGTGCAACGATGTAAGAATGCCGTTATCCCCTGCAAACGCGCCTGCCGACTGTTCCCACACCGATGGCTTGCCAGCCTGCAGACCAAAGCGCCCCAGCATCGGAACCCCATACTCGGCTGACATAACAATTTGGGGGCGCCCGGATATACCATCGCCACCCGCATCATCGGGTTCGGCAAGCGCCAAGACGTCCGCGACCGGGATGGCGTCCAACAGCCCAAGACCGATCATTTGCGGCGCGACACGGGCGCTGAGCATGGCGTCCGGATGCAACGGTCCATAGCCAAGATGCGTCACGGCATAGTCCTGTGTACGCAGCGATGCGGTCTTGCCCCCCAACAGGTCGATCACCTGTTCTTGTACGTGACCTTCAGCTTGGCTTCGGCATGTATACCTGCGACCGAGAGACCCTGTATTTGCCCACTGTAGTTGGGATCAGGACCTGTTGCGATGAAATCTTCGATCTCTGGCGGTGTCGGCCCGCCAGGTATCGACACGCGCACCAGCATGGATGTCGGCAAGCTGAACTTCGGCACGTGCGAGGCAAGGCACAATCGCGATCACGAAAAGCGGCGGAAAGGTTGCGATACCCGCCATAACTTATAAATATACTCAGGAATTTAAGTTGGCGAGGCGATTCCCGCCCTGCTCCCGCCGGAGACCCTGCGACATGGCGCCCTTACGAATGGAAATGGCGGCAGACCAGCGCCGCGCACGGCCGTTGCCACGCGTCTCACCCCAGGGTCTGGCCTTTCTCGACTGTCTACGTGTCACGTCCATGGCCTGCCGCGCCAAGCCCCGCGCGGACCTGTTCGAGGCCTGTGCGCTGTTGCATGCCACCCGGTCCGCCAGCGTCTCTGCTCATGCCGAGGCGCTAATGCGCTGTCTGAACCAGGCTTTGCGTAAGCACCCGCGCCTGCACGCGCCCGGCACGGACGAAATGACCTTTGATGAAAAGTGGTTGGTGCAGTTGGGCCAAGCCAATGTGCGGGACGATGACGCAAGCATGGCGTTCCTTTTGCAATCCCGTATCGTGCCTGAACATCAGCGGCTGATCAAATTCCTGATTGGGCGTATTTCAGAGTCATTCGCACTAGTTTAGAATAATTCTAAAAACTTCTTGCTTATCCGGGAAGGCTGTCTACCTTCTATGGGGCCAGCCAGCAAAACCCACCAGCCAGCCGCAACATCAGACGGAGCTATGACATGACCCAAACAGCCGAAGCGCTGTCGACCGACGCGCGCAGCGTGATCGTAGAAGCGCTCAATCAATCGGTCGCCGAGACCGCTGTGGCCACAATGCTGGCGCAGAACTTTCACTGGAACGTCAAGGGCATGGCCTTTGGCCCCCTACACGAGTTGTTCCAGACGATCTACGAAGATCACTTTACCGCCCAGGACGATCTGGCCGAACGCATCAGGGCCCTTGATGCGCATGCCGAAGGAACACTTGCTGGCATGGTAGGCCGATCAAAGGTCAAGGAACATGACGGGCATGCAACCGATCGAGAGATGATCTCGGCCATGCTCGCAGCGCAGGAAACACTGGCTGCTACTCTGGCTGGCACCGGTGCATTGGCTGCGGAGCATGGCGATACCTTGACCGAGGATTTGTGTATCGCGCGCGGACAGGAACATGAAAAGTTCGCGTGGTTTCTGCGGGCACACCTGGGCTGATCCCCAAAGGGTCAGGAAGTCATGCCGCGTCGCGCACCGCGTCGACCGGCTTGACCTTCTTCTTCAGGCATTTGCGCAAATATTTGGGCGCCCAGTGCTTGTACTTGCCCATCTGTGATTGCTGGCCCACCAGCATTTTGACAAATGCCTCGCGGTGTTTGTTTTTCTTGAGCTGCTTGAAAAGCGACTTCTGCGCTTTGGTCATCGAACAGCCGATGCAATGACCTTGGCGTTTGAATTTGCAGACATCGATGCAAGGGCTGGGGGTCTTGGACATGGATTACCTCGCTGGTGCACACTGAAGCTGGGTGGTTTATCGCGGTTTTGCAATGCGCGCACCGGAAACGCGGAAAACCGGTGCGCGCGGCGGCTGCCACGCGGGGCAACAACGGCACGACATGCGTGTTGGGGTACAACACCGCACCCGCGCGTGGGAAAGGGCTACTGGAACACGGCGTTCGGATCATCGAGGCTGTCCGACCCTTCGAAAGTGATGCCCTCAACCCCCAACACCGCGACGGCCCTTTCGATGGATCGGGTTTGAGCCACAAACGCATCAACGGCTCCCATGATCAACGCTTTGCCTGCGGCATTCCCGCGTTCCAGCATCATATCGTAGGCGAAACCGGCTTCGGCGGTCGTCTTCATTTCGGACATTTCACGCATTGTGGCATCCAGTTTGGCACGCAGTTCGGCTTCAACATCTGCATCAGCGCGCGCCACCAGCCACGACAGGTTCTCGCCGCTTACAATTGTTCCGTCGATGCATGTGTAGCTGCCCAGATACACATTGCGGATGCCAAGGGCGTCATAGAAATGGCTGTTGTGTGTATTGTCCGAGAAGCAATCGTGCTCTTCCTCCGGATCGTTCAGCAACACGCCCAATCGCATCCGTTCGCCCGCCTGTTCACCACAACTGAGCGAGCCCATGTCCGTGAGGATCGCGCTGAGGCCTGCAGTTTCGTCGGCGGTCAGTTGCGTGCGCGTGTCCCCACCGTCTTGCGTTTGTGACACCATCCATTCCTGATCGGACACCATTAGGGCCGTTGCTGCCGCGAGATATTCGGCAGAAGGGGCCTCGGTATGGGCAGTCACCGCATCTATAAGTTTCTGCGCTGTGGTCAAGCTGTCTGTGTACTTGGCCAGCGCGATGTCGGCGTAATTGTCCAGAATGGCTGTCTTGTCCGCAAGCGCAGGCAAACCGGTCAATAGCGCGGCACCAAGCGCCGTCGTGATCGTCAGTTTCATGGGTGGCTTCCCTTCTGGTTTTGGCCGACAGATCAATGCAGGCGCACCAGTTCTGCCGTTGCAACTGGCGAAATCGAATTGGATTTGCAGTGTGCATGCCGCAATGCGCTGCCGACTTCGCCGGCCATCAGCGCAATGTGTTCGGCATGTGCAGGACCCGATAGCAAGGTTGCGATCAACGCTGCATCATTGAGGTACCCATCAGAGGCGGTGCGCACCAGGTGCAGGAAAATGTATTCGTCAGACCCCACACAATTGCACGTCACCTGATGACGGACCAGAGGACGAGACGCGGTGGTGATCACCCGCTCGACCAACCGCTCAAAGTCGTGCCAAGCGCGTTCGGCATCACCGTATGGAACGGCGTTTGCATAGTCGGTCCAGGCCGCGCGTCGCCCGGTTGGACCTTCGCACCACAGTCGCAGGTTCAACACTAGGTTGATTTCCCACGCGTCCATCTGATCGAGAACCGCGATCACAACGCCACCACGGGCATGATGTCGTGCACTCATTTGGTGAGGATCAGCTTGCCCGCGCGCGTGATGCGCAGGTAGTAAACCTGTCCGTCCAGAACGATTGATGCCTGAACGCCATCCTTGATCAAATCGCGCGCATCATAGGTGTCCAGTTGTTGTGGGTCGGGGGCGGCCGTCGTGTTGGGAACTTGTGTCATCGCATTCATGCCGCACGCTCCAGGTAGTCAAGAACGGGCTCCAGTCCAAATTCGGACACGAACCGGGTGTCCCATGCGCCAGATAATAATTCCTGTCTGCGTGTTCTGGGCAGCGCGCTGCGTCCGTTTTTTCGTCTCACCATGTTTCACCTCCAGTCGGGTCACCGGTGTCCGGGCTGCCCAAGGCTGGGTGGCTGAGACTCATGTAAATATCCTGATTGTTTTTGTCGGAAAAGTCAATCCTGAGCATTATTATAGGAAAACAAAAAAAGCGCGGTAAACACCGCGCCTTTCAAGATTTCAGCAAAGGTTTGCTTATTCCCAGCCGACCTCATTAAAGATCTTCTGTGCAGTGGGTACATTCTTGGCCACTTCGCTCAGGTCAACAGCGTCGGGGCGAAACAATCCAAGCTCAGCAACCGATGGGCTGAGGCCAACGCCAGGCACCGCTGGGTATTCGTCATTGCCAGCAGAGAAATATTGCTGCGCCTGATCGCTCGCCAGATATTCCATGAACAAGATTGCGTTTTCACGATTCGGCGCATTGGCCGCAACGCCACCGCCCGACAGGTTCATATGTGCGCCTTCGGCATTTTGCGCTGGGAAGACCCAGCCGATATTGGCGCGGGCATCGGCGGGCAAGCCGTCCACCTCTTTACGGATGGCACGTGCAAAGTAGTAAGTGTTCGAAATTGAGATGTCGCATTCACCCGAAACCAGTCCACGCAACTGATCTGTGTCACCGCCTTGCGGTGCACGGGCAAAGTTGTTGACGACGCCCTGCGCCCAGTCCCGCGCCGCTGCTTCACCGTGGTTCTGGATGACGGCAGACAGCAATGTCTGCGAATACACATTGGACGATGACCGATGGCACACCTGACCCTCGTAAGCCGGGTCGGCAAGATCTACATAGGTGGTCGGCGGGTTTGCGACGTCTGTCTTGTCGTAAAAAATGATGCGCGCGCGTTGGCTGAAACCGAACCACTGGTTGTCGACATCCTGCAAGTTGGCCGGAATACGCGCCTCCAAGGTGGCGCTCTCGATAGACTGCAAGACGCCCGCTTCTTTCGCACGTTCAAGCCGCGACGTATCGACCGTCAACAGAACATCCGCCGGCGAATTTGCGCCTTCGGCTTGCATCCGCGTGATCAGCTCATCCGCCTTGCCCTCAATCCGGTTGACCGTGATGCCAGTGGCATCAGTGAAATCCGAATAAAGGCGTTCATCGGTGTCGTAGTGCCGCGAGGAATACAGATTCAACTCGCCTTCGGCAGCGGCGCTGGTTGCAGTGATGGCAATCGCGGCCAGGGCCACGAAGGACGGTTTTGCAGACATGGAACGGCTCCTGTTTCCCAAAGTCAATTCTTACTGAAACAGTCAATTACAGGAGTCGCGGAACAAAGCAACCCTTTCCGAGTGAAATAGTCAGGAATGGGCAAAATTTCCCGACCTTTTTTATAGTGTTTGTATGAGAGCGCTCAGAAAGTGATGTTGACCTTGACCGCCTGCGACCTGTCGCTTGCCAGTTCGAATGCCTTTTGGGCATCATCAACCGGCAGCGCGTGCGTGATCAGCGGCGTCACATCCAGACGCCCTGTCCGCATCATATCGACAGCCGTGAAAAATTCGGCATGAAAGCGGAACGATCCCTTCAACTGAAGCTCCTTTGCAGTCATGGACTGCATCGGCAGGGTCATGTCACCGCCCAGACCCAGTTGAACGACAGTGGCCCGCGGCCGCATCGCGGGCACTGCGGACGCCAACGCCGAAGCAACACCCGAGCACTCAAAGAGCACATCAAAATACCCTTTGTCCGCTTCGAAAGCCGTCAGCCCCTGAGGGTCCGAGGCGACATTCACGATGTGATCGGCCCCGATGTCGCGCGCCTTGCCAAGGGTGAAATCGGAAATGTCCGTCGCCGCGATATCGACGGCACCAGCAGCCCGGGCCACCAGAACGGCCAGCAATCCGATCGGGCCACACCCGGTCACCAGGACCCGTTTGCCCATCAGGTCGCCGGCGTGTTTTGCCGCGTGCAGGACCACGGCCAATGGTTCGGCCATGGCTGCCTCACCAGCCGTCAGCTGCCCCGCATCCGCACATTGCGCCGCTTCCGCGACTATGTATTCACGGAATGCGCCCTGAATATGCGGAAATGGCATGGCAGAACCATAGAACCGCATGTTCAGGCAATGGTTCTGCATACCCGCCGCACAATAGGTGCACACGCCACAAGGACGTGACGGTGACACAGCGACCATTGTCCCACGCTCAACACCGGTGACGTCTGCACCCAAGGCTTCGATCTGACCTGCTACCTCGTGCCCGAGTATCATCGGCTCGCGCAGGCGGATCGCCCCGAAACCACCGTGGTTATAGTAATGAAGGTCTGAGCCGCAGATGCCGCCGGCCGCCATTTTGACAAGAACCTGGCCGGGGCCAGGGGTGGGAATGTCGCGTGTTTCAACGCGCAAGTCCTTGGCCCCGTGGGCAACGATGACTTTCATGGACAGCCTTTCATGATACGTGATCCAAGCATGGCAATTCTTGCGTTGACACACAATGTTATCGGTATCATGTTATCGGTACCAACAACCGAACGTCAATCCTGCGTGTCAATCCGGAGTACCGAATGTCCAATCTATTTTCCCTGTCGGGCCGTCGGGCTCTGATCACCGGATCATCTCAAGGTATCGGGTTCGCGCTTGCCAAGGGCCTGGCCGCAGCTGGCGCGGACATCGTGCTGAATGGCCGTGACACGGGCAAACTGGACAAAGCCGCCGCGGCTTTGGGCGGCGCGACGCAACAATTGGCTTTCGACGCCACCGATCACGATGGCGTGCGCGCCGCCATTGACGGATTCGAAGCAAACACAGGCCCGATTGATATCCTGATCAACAATGCCGGAATGCAGCATCGCACCGAACTCGAAAACTTTCCCGCGGACGCGTTTGAACGCTTGTTGCAGACCAATATTGCCAGTGTGTTTCACGTTGGCCAGGCCGTGGCGCGCCACATGATCGCGCGGGGTGCCGGCAAGATCATCAATATTGCCAGTGTGCAGACCGCCCTCGCCCGTCCGGGCATCGCGCCTTACACGGCGACCAAGGGGGCTGTGGCGAACCTGACCAAGGGGATGGCGACTGACTGGGCCAAGCACGGGCTGCAATGCAACGCCATCGCGCCCGGCTATTTCGACACACCGCTGAATGCCGCACTTGTGGCGGACCCGGACTTTTCTGCCTGGCTGGAAAAAAGGACACCCGCCGGCCGCTGGGGCCAGGTTGAAGAACTTGTGGGGGCGGCAGTATTCCTGTCGTCACCTGCCTCAAGCTTTGTAAACGGGCACACGCTGTTTGTAGACGGCGGCATAACGGCGTCTTTGTGATGCGGTGCTATGTCCTTATGGGGGTGTCAGGCTGCGGCAAATCATCCGTTGGAACGGCATTGCAGGTTCTGTGTGACCTCGACTTTGTCGATGGTGACGACCTGCACCCGCAACAAAACATCGACAAGATGGCGCGCGGTGTGCCTTTGAACGACGATGACCGCGCGCCTTGGTTGGCAGATGTGGGAAAGGCGTTGGCCCAGCATGACGGCGGTATCGCCATTGGATGTTCTGCTCTGAAGAAAACCTACCGGGACTGGATCCGCGAACACGTTGATGAGCCGGTGCATTTCCTGCATCTTGATGCCCCGCGCGACGTGCTGGCCAAGCGTGTTGCGCACCGTCCCGGCCACTTTATGCCTGCGTCTCTTTTGGACAGTCAGTTCGCCACGCTTGAGCGACTGCACCAGGACGAATGGGGTGGAGAGATCGATATCGCACGCCCCTTCGCTGAAGTGGTGGCCCAATCCGAAGCCTATGTGCGGGAGACGATGATATGAGTGAGAAGATTGCCCTGATCGGAGCCGGGGCCATGGGTGGTGCAATCGGCACCCGATTGCTTGACACCGGCAACAGCCTGCGGGTCTTTGACCTTGATGATGCACGGGTTGACGCATTGGTGGCAAAGGGTGCAGTGGCCGCAGCATCGGCAGCAGATGCAGCACGCGATGCGGATTTTGTAATCACCAGCCTCAACGCCTCTCGCATCGTTGGACTTGCTGCATTTGGAAAGGACGGGATCGCGGATGGCGCCAAACCCGGCACCGTGATCATCGACATGTCGTCGATCGAACCCGAAGCCACCCGCAAGTTTGCCAAGATGGCAGCTGAGAGGGGCCTCGCCTGGGTCGACAGTCCGCTGTCCGGCGGCGCCCCCAAAGCCTTGATCGGGGAACTGACCCTGATGGCAGGCGGAGAAGTTAAGGACGTGGAACGCGCCCATGTTGCGCTGAAACATGTAGCCTCGAACTACACACACATGGGGCCATCGGGCGCGGGCCAGACCACCAAACTGATCAACCAGGTGCTCTGCGGGCTCGGCTTTCTGGCGGTGGCCGAAGCCACTCAGCTTGCGCTCGACGCCGGTGTGGATGCCGAAAAGATTCCGCAGGCGTTGAAGGGCGGACGGGCAGATTCGGCGTTGTTGCAGGAATACCTGCCCCGGTACGCCACCAAGGATTACCGCCGCACGGGCCGCATCGACAACATGGTCAAGGATCTGAACATGGTAAACGATCTGGCCCGACATACCGGAACTTCGATGCCCATGACCGCGCTGTGCACTGAAATCCACCGCATGCTGACCGCCGCCGGTCTGGGCGGAGAGGACCAGGCGGCGTTGATGGAATTTTTCAGGGGCGCCAAAGAGGAGATAGTCGAATGATCACACGATTTGCCATGTTCGAGGGATCGGTAAGGCCCGGCCAGACCGAGGCCTTCCGGGCCGCAGTGCTTGAAAGGCTGGTACCGCTTTGGACGCAGTTCCCAGGCAACACAGATGTCCGCGTGATGTTTGGCGAAGATCGGGACCAAGGTGCCCCCGAATTCCCGTTGATCCTGGCCATCACCTATCCGGACGCGGCGGCGATGGAAGGTGCCTTGGGCAGCCCATACCGGGCGCAGTCGCGCGATGTGACGGCAGAGATTGTGGCAGAGCATTTCGATGGCCACATCCACCATCACGTCACCCAGTTGAACGCGTATCAGGCCTGAGACATGAGCGTGCGCGTCACCATGCGAGACGTGGCACAGGCCGTGGGCATGTCGCCGATGACGGTCAGCCGCGCGCTCCGTGATGACCGCACCGTCAATGCAAAGACGCGCGCGAAGGTGCGGCAGGTTGCAGACGACCTCGGGTATGTCTACGACAGCACGGCCCAGGCCTTTCGCACGCAAAAAAGCGGGTTTGTTGCCGTCACATTACCCTCCGTCAACAATGCCAACTTCGCCGAAACATTCCGTGCGCTGACGAACGGATTGGGTGCGGCGGGGTTGCAGCTGCTTTTGGGCAGCACAAACTACCGGGTGGAGCGGGAGGAAGAGTTGGTGCGCCAGCTTCTGACCCGCAACCCGGAGGCGTTGGTTTTGACCGGCGGCCATCACACGGATGAGACCCGCAAATTGGTGCTGGGCCGGGGCCTTCCGGTGATCGAAATGTGGGATTTGCCCGTGGACCCGCTGGGCCATGTGGTCGGCTTCTCAAACAGCGGCGCCATGGCACATATTGTCGAGCATCTGGCCGCAACAGGACACCGGAAACTGGCCTTTGTCGGCGCGTCCAAAGGTGCAGATATGCGCGGTGCGGCGCGGCGCGCAGGTGTCGTGGCGGCGGCGCGTGCATATGGGTTACCCGAGGTTGCGATGATCGACGCAGGCCCCGCGCCCGTGTCCATGCGCCACGGCGCTGCGGTGATCGAGGCGATGGGACGGGACGTGGCGCAATACGACGCGCTTGTCTGCGTGTCCGACCCGGTGGCCTTTGGCTGCCTCAGTGCCGTACAACGCATCGGCCTGTCGGTGCCGGATGATCTGGCCATCACCGGCTTTGGTCACTTCGAGGTGGCCAAAGTGTCAAATCCCCGGATCACCACGGTGAACGTGCAAGCCGAAGACATCGGGCGGCAGGTTGTGAGCCTCTTGCAAGGGATTTTCGACGGAGAGGTCGACGCACCAGTGCGGGTCGATGTGGGGTCAGAGTTGGTGGTCGGGGAGACGAGTTAAGGCGCTATTCACCTTGCTCGGAAATCATGAAACGCTCACCAATTGGATTTCCACGGCTGTCATAGGTCTGGCCGGACACACCGCCCAACAGCAGCTCATTCCGAAGAAACTTACGGCGACAACGGCAAGGATTGCCCCCGCAATTGCGCTGAAGACTAGGAACCCAACCGCAGTCGAAAAGAAAAAGCGCAAGTGATTGATTATGAACCGCAAAAGCGACGTTCCACTTGAAACATAGGTATTGAGCGGGTCCTCACACCCCACTGTTCCGCACAGTGGACCCCGGGATCAAGCGAAACCCGATATCCATGCAGGTCGGCACGGGTTCATCCGTCAGCCGGCCCATCATCATCTCGGCCGCCTTTTGGCCCAACCGCAGATGCGGGACATGGCAGGACGTGAGACGCCGGTTCATCACGGACGCAATAGGCAAGTCGCCCCAACCTGCGATGCCGATATCGCCCGGCACGGTCAGGCCCTTGGCGTCGCAATATTGCAAGCCACCAAAGGCCATCGCGTCGTTCTGATAGAAAATACACTCGATATCCCGCGCCGCACCCAACAGTTGCTCGGTGCCGTAAAAGCCGGGGTAGTACGTCGCGGTGTCGTGCAGGCACAGCTGCTTCACCACGGCCCCGCCCGCCCCCTCAACAGCTTTGCAAAAGCCATGCAACCGCTCGGTCGCGGCGTTGGCCGTGTCATGGGACGTGCCCACATAGCCGATGTTTTTATACCCCAGCGAGGTCAGGTAACGGCCCATGTCAAATCCGCTGTCGAAGTGGTTGATGCCCACACTCATATCAAGCGGAGAGGAGTTCAGATCCCAAATCTCGACAACCGGAATCCCCGCATTGCGCAGCATGTCCGCCGCGCGGGGCGAATGGTAGCGCCCGGTCAGGATGAGGCCCGCAGGCTGCCATGACAGCACGGTCCTGATCCAGTTCTCTTCCTCTTCCAGCGTGTGCTGCGTGAGGCCCAGAACGGACTGATATCCGAAGATCCCAAGCTTGCGATCGATGCCCTCCAGCACCTGCGCGAACACCTCGTTGCCAAGGTCCGGAATGGAAACACCAATGAAGGTCGAGCTCTGGTCACCCGCAAAAACCGTTGCCAGGCGATTCGGTAGATAGCCCAGCGCATCCACCTGCGCCATCACCTTGACCCGTGTGTTTTCCGAGTACCCCCCCTCACCCCGCAAAACACGGCTGGCCGTCATCTTTGAGACACCGGCTGCACGAGCTACTTGAGACAGGCTTACTTTATTGTTTTTATTTGATTTATCCACGTTCACAGCCATTTTACGTTACGGGTAACTTAAGCCTTGACACCTTGCGCGATCTGCCCCGATGCTAGCGTAACGTTACGGGTAACTCAACGGGGAGGTTGGGTTCCGTAGCCCCGGAGGAGACGTTATGCCTGACCTTCAGACAGGTCTGTTTTTCGACAGCATCGACAAGCATTTCGGCGGGACTTATGCGCTGAAAGATGTGTCGCTGACCGTTGGCCGAGGCGAGATTGTTGCCCTGCTGGGCGAAAACGGTGCCGGCAAATCGACCCTGATCAAAGTCTTGGGCGGCATCCACACTGCAGACGCAGGCCGGGTGCTGATTGACGGCGAACCCTACCAACATAAACCCGCCGGATTCGGTGAACGTCAAAAGGTGGCGTTCATCCACCAGGACCTGGGCCTGATCGAATGGATGACGGTGGCCGAAAACATCGGCCTTGCCTTGGGTTTCTCGCGCAGGAACGGTCTGATCCGCTGGAAGGATGTTGAACATTTCGCTGTCGAGGCATTGCGCAAGGTCGACGCGGAATTTGATCCCACAACCCGGGTCGAGGATTTGACCCGAACGGAAAAGTCGCTTGTGGCCATTGCCCGCGCCCTGGCCGTCGACAGTGAGTTCCTGGTGCTGGACGAACCCACGGCATCGTTGCCCGCTGACGAGGTTGAACGGCTGTTTGTGGCCATCCGCCCTCTGCGTGAAAAAGGCGTTGGCATGATCTATGTCAGCCACCGCCTTGATGAGATTTTCCAGATCGCCGACCGCGTGGCCGTGCTACGCGACGGGGCCATGGTCGGTGTTCGCAGCATTGACCACACAACTCCTGAAGAATTGGTACAAAAGATTGTCGGGCGCAAAACGCGCGAGACCGTCAAAGCCACCGACGCCATCGGCGAGGCCGTTTTGTCTTTGCGCAACTTTGAAGTGCCGGGCATGCAACGTCTGGGTTTCGATCTGCAGAAGAACGAGGTGCTTGGCCTGGTGGGTCTGCGTGGTGCCGGCCACGAGGCGATCTCGCGCGCGCTGTTCGGTCTGGTGCCCTTTGCGGGCCAAGTGACATTGGACGGGCAGATCCCCGACTTGTCGTCACCGCAAAAGGCACTTCATTCCGGTGTGGGCCTTGTTGCCAAGGACCGCACAGAAGAATCCGTGGCGATGAGCCTGTCGATCCGGGAGAACACGTTTCTCAACCCCGACGGGATTGGCCGGAAACTGCTGAGCATGCTGTCACCCCGGGTCGAGGCCGATCAGGCCGCGATCATAGGTGCAGAATTGGGCCTGTCCCCAAACGATCCAAGCCTCGCCATCGAAGCCTTGTCTGGCGGAAACCAACAGAAGGTCGTCATTGGCCGCTGGCTTGCGACCAAACGCAAACTCCTGATTTGCGAAGACCCTACTGCGGGCGTGGACGTGGGGGCGAAATCAGAAATCTACGCGCTGCTGAACCGCGCCTTGGGCGATGGCGTCGCGATCCTGATCATGTCCACCGATTTCGAGGAAATCGCAACAATCTGTCACCGGGCCATCGTGTTCAGTCAGGGCGCGATCGTGGACGAATTGAGCGGCACGCGTCTGACCACGGAAAACCTGATCCAATCGGCGTCGGCCGGGAACATCAAGACAGAAGGGGGCGGTGCGCATGCAGTCGCTTGAATCCAGCGCACTCGAGCCTACAAAGGCCGAACTCAAAGGGCTGCCGATGGGCAAGCGTTTGATGCGGTTCCTGCCGGTCTATGGTCTGGTGATCCTGACCGTGTTTCTGATCGGTCTGTTTTCGGTCCTGTTGCCCAACACGTTCCCTACACTGCTGAACCTGCGGTCCATCATCTCGGACAAGGCGATCATTGCGTTGCTGTCATTGGGGGCGATGATCCCGATGGCAGCCGGGCGGATCGACCTGACCGTGGGATACGGCATCGTATTGTGGCACATTCTCGCCATCAGCCTCCAGACCATGCTCGGCCTGCCCTGGCCCATCGCGGTGGCGATCGTGCTGCTGCTGGGCGCAATCACCGGTTTCCTGAATGGTTTGCTGGTTGAGGTTGCCAAAATCGACAGTTTCATCGCCACGTTGGGCACGGGCACGGTGCTGTACGCGCTGGCGCTGTGGCACACAGGCGGTCGGCAGATGGTGGGGCTGTTGCCGGATGGCTTCTATGCCCTGAACACCACCTTCGTCTTTGGCCTGCCCATCACCGCCTACTATCTAATCGTGATCACGGTCGTGATGTGGGTCGTGCTCGAATACACGCCGGTCGGCCGGTACCTTTATGCCATCGGCGCCAACCAGCGCGCCGCGCAGCTCAACGGTATTCCCACCCGGAAATACGTGATCGGCGCCTTTGTCGCCTCGGGCACGATGACAGCCCTCGCAGGTGTGCTGCTGGCTGCGAAGCTGAGGATCGGTCAGGCCTCTGTGGGACTTGAGTTCCTGCTGCCGGCCCTTGTGGGCGCATTCCTTGGCTCAACCACCATCAAGCCCGGACGGGTCAACGTATGGGGCACCGTTGTCGGTGTCGTCATTCTGGCTGTTGGCATTTCAGGCATTCAACAATTTGGCGGCTCCTTCTGGGTCGAGCCGCTGTTCAACGGAGTCACCCTGCTGGTTGCCATCGGCATCGCAGGCTACGCGCAGCGCAAAAAAGGTGCAGACAAGCGCTGACGCACCAATTGCAAAGGGAGGAAACCATGCAAAAACGTACATTCCTGGCTGGATTGACGGCCACGACAATGATGACCGCCGTTCCGGCCCTGGCCGAGTGGGATGGCCCGACAACCGGCCCCGCAGCAGCCGAGGGCAAATCCATCGTGGTGGTGGCAGGTGATCTGAAAAACGGCGGTATTCTGGGTGTGACCACGGGTGTAGAAGAAGCTGCCGAAAAGATCGGCTGGGACGTGCGTGTCCTGGACGGTGCGGGCTCAATCCAGGGGCGGACTGCGGCGATTGGCCAGGCGCTTGCTCTGAAGGCCGATGGCATCATCATCAACGGATTTGACGCCGTCGAACAGCAAGCCGCTCTGGAAGGCGTGGTCGCCGCCAATGTCCCGATGGTTGCCTGGCACTCTGGTCCCGTGATCGGCTGTGACGCACCCGGTGGCATCTTTGCCAACGTGTCGACGGACGCGATGACCGTGTCCGAAGTCGCCGCCGAATGGGCCATCGACGATGCACAGGCGCAAGGCGAAGAGATCGGCGTCGTGATCTTTACCGACAGCACATACCAGATCGCCATCGACAAGGCGGATCGTCTGAAAGAGACGGTTGAGGCCGCAGGCGGCAAGGTTCTGGAATATGTGGACACACCGATTGCGGACACGTCCACCCGCATGGGCCCGCTAACGACGTCGCTGCTGCAAAAGTACGGTGAAAGCTGGACGCACGCGCTGGCGATCAATGACCTTTACTTCGACTTCATGGGACCATCGTTGGCCGCCGCCGGTCTGTCGCCCGATGCAGGGCCCTTGGCGGGGTCTGCGGGTGACGGGTCCGAGGCTGCGTTCCAACGCATCCGGTCGGGCGGCTATCAGGCCATTACGGTAGCCGAGCCGCTGAACCTGCAAGGCTGGCAACTCGTGGACGAGTTGAACCGCGCCATTCAAGGCGAGGCATGCTCGGGCTATGTGACTTCGCCTGCGCTGGTCACACCCGAGGGGCTGGCCAAGCTGGGCGACAGCAACGCATTTGATCCCGACATTCCCTATCGCGAAGCCTACGCGGAGATCTGGGGCAAGTAATTCTCCCCGCGGGGTCGGGCGGCAAGGTCTGGCCCCGCACCTGAATTCAGAACATCTTGGGCGCGTGCGCAGCCCATCCCATCCGGCCTACGGAGGAGAGAGATATGGCTGATACGCCACTCGTGCAGATGCGCGGAATCACCAAACGGTTCGGCGGCGTCACCGCCCTGCAAGACGTCAACCTGAGTGCCTATGCTGGCGAAGTTCTTGCCATTGTCGGCGACAATGGGGCCGGTAAATCAACCCTGATCAAGGTGCTGACCGGGGTCTACCAACCGACCGACGGTGAAATCTACATCGACGGCGAAAAAGTCGAATTTTCCAACCACGCCGATGCCGCCAAGGCAGGTATCGACGCCGTGTATCAGACCCTTGCGCTGGCCGATCATCTTGACCCGGCAGCCAACATGTTCCTGGGCAACGAGCTGACAAAGAAAGTGTTTGGCATCACTGTCCTCGACAACAAGAAAATGCGCGAAGAAACCGAACGTGTCCTGATGGAACGTCTGGGGGTGCGCCTGAAGTCTCTGGATGCGCAGACCGACAGTCTGTCAGGCGGACAACGCCAAGCCGTCGCCATTGCGCGGGCGGTTTATCACGAAGGCCTGCGTGTGCTGGTGATGGACGAACCTACGGCGGCACTGGGACCGCAAGAAACCGCGCGGACCCTCAAACTGATCCTGTCTCTCAAGGCTCAAGGTCTGGCCGTCATTCTGATCAGCCACTCGCTGGACGACGTGTTCGAGGTCGCGGACCGTGTGCACGTCCAACGCCGCGGACGATGCGTTGGCGTGGCGCTCACTGCCGAAAGCTCGACCCAGGAAGTGCTGGGCATGATCGTTGGTGCCAAGGAGGACGCCGCATGAACTCCGCAGTTGATACAGACTACAAGCCACCGCTGAGCGAGCGGCTTGAACCTTACATGGCCGTCATCGCGCCCATGGCGATGATTGCGGCGATCTTCCTTTTCATGGCCGTCGCATCGCCTGACCGGTTCTATCGGATCAGCAACTTGGAACTGATCCTGCAGGACGCCGCCCTGTACATGCCGATGGCGATGGCAATGACCTTTGTCATCACGCAACGCGGCATTGACCTATCGGTCGGGTCGGTCGCTGTCCTGTCGGCCATCATCATGGCCTTTTTGGTCAAGCAATTCGGGTTCTCGATTTATGTGGGCATCCCGATTGCGCTGACCATCGGCGCACTTCTGGGCCTAATCAACGGCCTCGTCATCACACGCTTCAACGTACCCGACCTGATCGGTACGCTCGCGATGGACCTTGTCTACAAGGGATTGGCGCTGCTGCTTGCCAAAGGTCTGGTATTGGCCCGGTTCCCGGATTTTCTGACGGAAATGGGGCGCGGCCAAACCCCGTTTTTCATTCCAACCCCTGCGGTGATCGGGATGCTGACCATGGTTGCGGGCTACTACATCCTGCAACGCACGCATTTTGGCCGCTACACGGTCGCCATCGGTTCCAGCCCGGAATCTGCGGAACTGACGGGTATCGGGGTCAAGCGGCACAAGGTCTATGCCTATGTGCTGTGTGGCGCCTGCGCAGCCCTTGCGGGTCTGATGTTGACCGGAAAGCAGAACGCCATTCAGGCGACGATGGCCCCGTTCTTCAACTTGCACGTCATTGCGGCGGTGGTTGTGGGGGGCACGTCACTCTTTGGTGGTCGCGCCTCGATCATCGGCTCGTTCTCGGGTGTGCTGCTGCTTGCCATGATGTTGAACGCGCTGGTGACATTGCGGATCGAATTCTTCTGGCAACCGGTCGCTTCGGGCTTTGTCATCATCAGTTCGGTCGCGCTTTATGCCTGGATTCAAAAGAAAGACCGCGATGGCGCGGGTGGCTGGTTCGCTGATCTCAAAACAGCGGAAGGCCAGAAACTGGTGCGGTTCTCCGCACTCCTGATTGGTGTCCTGATTGCGCTTTTGGCAATCGGCGGCGTCTTTGCCGGGGATACCGTGAACAGCGGGTGATCCGGCCCATGCGGGGTGGCCGGGCCGGGGGTGCAGCCCCGGCCGCGGCCGATGGCCCCGCTCTCATTGCAAAGGGAGGAACCAAGATGAGACTTTTAGCAACCACAGCCCTCGTCGCAACCGCGATGACCGGAATCGCACTGGCGGACGGGCACGCAACCCTGCCGCTGAAGGAACTACCGGACATCGCAGACCGCGATTATTGGGTGCCGGACGAGGTGAATGCCGAAGGCAAGCTGGAAGCCATGCAGGCCATCGTAGGCGCAGAGGCGGTGAAATTCACCGGCACGCAGGACGCCCCGATCCAGATTGCCCTGATCTATCCATCCTCGGACACGTCGGACTTTTGGGCGCGCAACTATCTGGCCATGACCAAGCGTCTGGACGAATTGGGGGTGCAGTACGAAACGACCGAATTCGCGTCGCGCCAGATCGAACATTCGTTGCAAACGACCTATGCCAACCAGGTGGTTCTGGACAAAGACATCTATGATTACGTGATCTTTGGCCCGTCGGAACTGGCCATCCAGGCCGACAACATCTCGAAACTGGCGGCGGAAAAGGACGACCTCACCACATATGTCTGGGCGTTTCACACCCCATTGAAAGAGCTTGATCATCAGCCAGCCGCCTGGTTCGACTTTTCGTCGGCTGCGGGTGCATTGACCATGTGCGACTACATGATCGGGCGCTTGGGAGAAGGCGTGACCATGGCGATGAACCGCGGCATCCCGGGCATCACTGACAATCAGCGGTCCGGTGACTTCAAGGCTTGCGTGGAAGAAAAGGCTGGCTGGACCACCGTCTACGAACATTATGGCGAATATCAGCGCGAGGGCGGGTTTGCCGGGACATCGCTGATCCTGCAATCCTACCCTGAGGCTAAGATCATCCACAACGCAAACACCGCGATGGCAATGGGGTCGGTCGAGGCGCAGGTGTCGGTCGGCAAAGAGAAGGAGATCTTCTCGACCGGTTGGGGTGGCACAGGCCTTGAACTCGACGCCATCCGCCGTGGTGAACTGGACGCCACACCGATGCGAATGGGTGATGATGTGGGCGCGGCCACAGCCGAAGCCATTAAGGCAGACCTTGAAGGACGCGCGGATGAACTGCCCTTTGTCTTCCTGGGTCGGATCACGGTTGCCCACGACCAGATGAGTGCCGAGGAAATCGACGCGCTGGAACAGGAAGCCTTCCGCTTCTCGGGCGTCGGCGCGCTCGACCGCTAAAGCGAAATGGCGTCACCCGGTCCGGGTGGCGCCACATATCTAGTCCTGCGCGTCCGTCAAGTTACACGCCGCTAGCAACGTCTCCGCAAAATCCTTGCGATAGGTCCGGATCGCCTGAAAATATGGTCCGACTGCATGATGGGCAAAGACCGCCGTAACCTGATCACCCTGCGTCAGCCAGCCCACATACCAGCCTTCGAACGCGCCGGAAAACCGTTGTTCTGTTACCGGGCCCGCCCCGGTCTTGCCAAACAGCGTCGCGTCCCCAAGAGGACCCGCATGTGCCGCCGCCATCAAAGCGGACACATGATCCCGCTGAACATCAAGGTGGCCCGCGACCATTCGTTCGAGAAACTGCACTTGCTCGGCCACCGACAGCTTGAGCGGGCCTTGAAGCCAGAACGTGTCTGACCGGTCTGGGGCGTCGGCATTGCCATAATTCCACTTTGTGAGAAAAGCCCGGTATTGCGCCCCACCCACATCAAGCGCGAGGTCCTGATAGTACCATACAGCGGACCGCTGGAATGCGGTTTTCAGTGTTTGACCCTGCCGCCAGGCATCCGGCCAAAACGCGGCAGCGGGGCGGTGCACCGGGTCCCAATCGCGCCAGGATTCGATGTCGGACACAACCCCGGTTTCCAGGGCAATCAGTGTATTAGGAACTTTGAAAGTCGACCATGGCGCGTGACGCATCTGAAGATCGCTGCCTTCAAGAATACAGCTGTGCCCATCGGTCAGATCATGTGCCAGGAAGCTTGACCGCCGGTCGCCCATCTGTGCGGCAAAGTTTGCTCGCTTCAGCACGGTGTCGGCAGCGGCTTGGACGGAAAGAAGGGTCAACAGGCCCAGTATGATGGCAAGCCCGGGAATTGAACACCGAAGGGAAATTCGTATCACCGTGCTGAACACCCAGAGAAACACCATTCAGCATCGAAATAGGACGGCTCCGGCGGACCTGCAATCCATCAAGCGGTGTCTCGCTGGCGCCCTTCTGCGCACCTGACGGAAATACCGCCTTGACGCGCGTTGTGACCGGGCACACCCTGCACGCCATGTCCCAAGCGCCGCACAAATCCACCGGTCCGGTCACGATGCGTGACGTGGCACGCGCGGCTGGTGTGTCGCGCATGACCGTCAGCCGCGCACTGAAAAAGGACAGCCCCATTTCCAAGGATACACGCGACCGTATCCTAAAGGTTGTGCGCGAAATGAACTATGTGCCCGATCAGATGGCGGGTAGCCTGACGACCAAACGCTCGGGTTTTGTCGCGGTACTGGTCCCTTCGCTGAACAACCTGCACTTTGCCGAAACAGTGCAAGCCCTGACCGAGGAACTGGAAGGCATCGGGCAGCAGATTTTGCTGGGGCACACCGACTATTCCCCAGATCGCGAGGAACAGCTTGTCGAGGATATGCTCAAGCGTCGCCCGGAAGCCATCGTGCTGTCCTATGACGGTCATTCCGACCGCACAATCGCATTGCTCAGCGATGCGCATATCCCGGTGATCGAACTGTGGGAACGGCCAGACAATCCGATCGGCCACACGATCGGGTTTTCCAACCGGCAGGCCGCGGCGGACATGACGCGTGCGCTGATCGGCAAGGGGTATCGCAACATCGCCTTTGTCGGTGAGGCGGACGATGACTGGACCCGTGGCGCCGCACGGCGCAAAGGATATCTTGACGCGATGAAGGAAGCAGGGTTGCCGACAAACCGGGCCCTCAAGATCGGCAAACCGCCCCTGTCGATTGAAGAAGGAGCCGCTGCCGCGACCAGGTTGCTGAACGATTTTCCAGACACGGATTGCGTGTTTTGCGTATCGGACGCACCTGCATTTGGCGTGTTGTCCGTGATGCTGAAACTTGGAAAATCCGTACCCCAAGACATCGGCATCGCAGGCTTTGGGGATTTCGAAGTGTCGCGCTTTGCCACGCCGACCATAACCACCGTTTCGGTGGACCCGAAAACTATCGGGCGCGAGACCGGGCAACTGCTGGGACGTTTGTTGTCGGACGGCGACCAAGCGAGTCGCACGCTTGTCCCAGTTCCTGTGAATCTGAGCTTTCGCGGCAGCACGAAATAACAAAGTGGCTGTTTATCAGGCTGTTACCGGATTTGTTTTCTCTTGTGTTACCGGTCACACTTGCTAATGTGACCGGTAACAAAAATTGAAAGCACTCTCATGCCCACCATCCGGCTCGACAATCTGGTCAAACGCTATGGCAATGTGGAGGTCTTGCACGGAATCGAGCTTGAGATGGCCGAGAACGAATTTACCGTGCTGGTTGGCCCGTCTGGCTGCGGCAAATCCACGACCTTGCGCATGATTGCTGGGCTCGAGGACGTGTCGGATGGCGAGATCTATGTCGACGACAAACCGGTCAGTCATCTGGAACCGAAAGAACGCGATCTGGCGATGGTGTTTCAGGACTACGCGCTTTATCCGCATATGAACGTCGCCCAAAACATCAGCTTTGCACTGCGACTGGCCCGCCGCCCGAAATCCGAGATCAACGCCAAGGTCAAGGAAGTGGCCGACATGGTCGGGCTCACCGAGTTCCTCGGCCGCAAGCCCGGCGCCTTGTCGGGCGGACAACGCCAGCGGGTCGCGATGGCGCGCGCGCTGGCCAAGGACAGCGGCATTTTCCTGTTTGACGAACCGCTGTCGAACCTCGATGCGAAACTGCGCGGGCAGATGCGCGCAGAACTGGCGCTGATGAGCCAGCGGGTTCAGAAAAACATGATCTACGTCACCCACGACCAGATCGAGGCGATGACGCTCGCCGATCGGATCGTCGTAATGCATGGCGGTTACATCCAGCAGCAGGGCACGCCCGAGGAACTTTTCAAGCGCCCGGTCAACAAGTTCGTTGCGGGATTCATGGGTATGCCGCCAATGAACTTCCTGGATGGCACGTTGGAAGAACGCGCCGGAGACATTTGGGTCACCGGCGACGGCTTCAACCTGAAACTGACCGGGGAAACTGCAGCCAAGGCCAAGGCGCATTCAAGCCGCGACGTGACACTGGGTATCCGCCCGTCCGACCTCAACTACGAAGAGGGCGCTGACCCCGCAGGTGCGCTCACGCTTGATGTTCAGGTGTCCGAATATGTCGGCGCGCAATCTGTCTTGCTCTGCAAATGCGGCCCCGCACAGGTGATGGTCGAGGTGAACTCGGAAACCCCTGTCGCCCTCGGCCAGACCCTTACCTTCGCAGTCAACCAACGCGGCGTCCACCTGTTCGACCGCACAACCGAAACCGCACTTTGAAGACCATAAAGTTCTAAGGGAGGAACACATGTTCAAAGGACTGAAAACCACGGCGTTGGGTCTGACGACCGCCGCCATCATGGTAGGGGCGGCCTATGCCAACCCATACGAGGAATATGCCGGCACGACGCTGATCGTGAACTTCCCCGCGCACCCGCACTACAACGCCGCGATGAAGGTACTGCCCGAATTCACCAAGGAAACGGGTATCGAAGTCGAAGTCGACCAGCTGCCTTACCTGAAGATGCGCGAACGTCAGACTCTGGAACTGGCTCAGGACGAAGGCGAATACGACCTCATTTCCTACGTCGTGTTTTCCAAGGCCGACTATGTGTTTGCCGACCAGCTGGAGAACCTGGCGAAGTATTTCATGAACCCCAAACTGGCCGACCCGAACTATGACGCCGGTGATCTGATCGACGGCTATGTTGAAAACATCGGTGTCGCGGGCGGCTTCAAGGGCTATCTGCCGGGTCCGACCGGCTCGCTGTTCGGCATCCCGTTTGGGTCTGAAACGTCCGTCCTCGCCTACCGCAAGGACATCTTTGAAAAGCACGGGATCCCGACGCCCGAAACCTATGATCAACTGCTTGATGCGGCATGCAAGATCCCCGAGGTTGAGCCGGGCATGGGCGGTATGGCGTCGCGCGCGGCGTCTGGCCACCAGGCCAGCCACGCGTTCCTTCTGCACCTCGCCCCCCTTGGCGGCCGCGTCTTTGACGATGCGTGGAACCCTATCATCAACAACGCCGCCGGCGTCGAAGCGGCCAACGCGCTAAAAACCATCGTCGACTGCGGCCCCGAAGGCGCGATGAGCTTTGGCCCGTCCGAAGCGGCCAACGCATTTGCCAGCGGTCAGGCGGCCATGTTCATGGATTCCATTGCTTTCATGCCAGGGTTCGAAGATCCAGAGCGCAGCCAGGTCGTGGGCAAGGTTGGCTATGCGATGCATCCCGAAGGTGTGCGTCGCGGCAGCCAAACCGGTGGCTTTGGCATCGGCATCCCCAAGAACGCCGAGAACAAGGAAGCAGCCTTCCTGCTGATGCAGTGGCTGACGTCCAAAAAAGGGGACCTGATGGTCGCCATGGAAGGCGGCAACCCCTCGCGCTTCTCGACCTACCAAGACGCAGGTCTGAACGAAAAGTACCCGTTCGCCGCGACCTTTGGTGAAGCGCTGAAATTCGCCGACCCCGACTGGCGCCCGATCATCCCCGTTTGGGGCAAGATCAATGCCGACATCGGCACGACCATGTCCAAGGTGCTGACCGAGGATCTGGACATTCAGGAAGCCCTCGATGGCGTGGCCGAACGGACCCGCGCCGTGATGGAAGACGCCGGCTACTACACCTGGCAATAAGCCATTCCTCCTGCCGGGGCGTGCGGTGTCACGCCCGCGCCCCGGCCTTTTCCCTTCCTGAGTCCCAAAGGCATCACCATGCGCACCGCGATGGCCAACCGATTGACGCCCTACATGTTCATGGCGCCCGCCGCGATCATCATGGCAATCGCGCTGATGTACCCGCTGGGGTACATGGTCTGGGGTAGTTTCCGTGACTGGAATCCCAGCCAGACCATTGGTGAGGCCGAGTTCGTGGGCCTCAAGAACTACATCTTTCTGTGGAACGACCCGAACTTTCACGAAAGCCTGGGCGTCACGCTGCGCTTTGCCTTCTTCGTCGTTACCATCGAGATGATCATCGGTGTTGGCCTCGCCCTGCTGCTCGACCGCGAGATCCGTGGTATCTCGATCCTGCGCACCATGTTCATCCTGCCCATGATGATTGCACCCGTCGTGGTGGGCCTGATGTGGCGCTATATGTACCACCCGACTGTCGGCACGTTTAACCGCTTTCTTGACAGCATCGGCCTGCCGCGCGTGGACTGGTTAGGGGATCACGCCCTCACCTCCGTCATCATCGCAGACATCTGGCAATGGACGCCCTTCATCTTCATCCTGTCGCTTGCCGCCCTGCAATCGTTGCCCCGTTCGGCTTTGGAGGCCGCGCGCATCGACGGTGCCACCGCATGGCAACAGATCATCCACATCAAGCTGCCGCTGATGATGCCCGTCCTGATCGTCACGGCACTCCTACGCCTGATCGACGCCTTCAAGGTACTGGAAGTGATCCTTGTGATGACCGAGGGCGGCCCGGGCCTCAGCACCGAAATCCTGGCGCTGCGGATCAGTCGCACCGCCACCGAATTCCGCGAACTTGGCGTCGCGGCGGCCATGTCCAACTATCTGCTGATCCTGCTCTTGCTGCTGACCGTGGGCATGTTCGCCTTCAACCGCTGGCAGGAATCCCGCGCCGCCCGCCTGAACGCCCTGGTCGAGGAGGAAAGCTGATGGCCACCCCCAACTCCCGCGCCAATCCCGCCTTCTACGCCGTCATCGCGCTGCTGGTCTTCATGTCCGTAGGTCCCGTGATCCTGATGTTCATGAATTCGTTCAAGCTGGACGTAGACATCATCTCTGGCACCTCCGGTCTCATCTTCCTGCCGACGATCCAGAACTACGAAAAGGCGCTTTGCGACGTGCTCTGGTACGAACCGGACCACATTGATTTCTGTTCGCTCAAATTCGGCAATGCTTTCATCAACTCGCTGATCATCGCGCTGATCTCGACCGCGCTGACGCTGGTGATCGGATGCATGGCCGCCTACGCGCTGGTGCGCTTCCGGTTCATGGGGCGGGACACTGTTTCACTCAGCACGCTGATGGTGCGCATGGTGCCGCCCGCCGTGCTACTCGTCCCTGTCTTCGGTTTGTGGAATAACGAGTTCTGTCTGGATCGCGATGGCATCATCGGAGGCGCGATCCGCGACGCGTTTGGCGGGCGAGGCGATGTCTGCCTCGCCGGCACGCACTCCGGTATCATCCTGATCTATGTCGCGATGAACCTGCCCTTCGTGATCTGGATCCTGCAAAGCTTCATCGTGCAGGTCCCCCGTTCTCTGGAAGAGGCGGCGCGGGTCGATGGCGCAGGGCCGTTCCAGGTGTTCTTCAAGGTCGTGCTGCCACTGATCAAACCGGGCCTTGCTGCCGCCGCGATCTTCACCTTCCGCATCGCATGGAACGAATACCTGCTCGCTTCGGCCCTGTCGGACCGCGACACCCGCACGGTGCCGATCCTGATCGTGAACAACATGTCCGAGTTTAACGTGGAATGGGGGGTGATCATGGCCACAGGCATGCTGCTGGCAATCCCGCCCATCATCTTCACTCTGCTGGCCAGCCGCCAGATCATCACCGGCATGACGGCCGGGGCGGTCAAGGGCTGATGGACTGGCTCCTCGCCCCCATTGATCCAACCCGCACGCACGAGGTCGGCTTTGCCATCTCGTGGCACGCAAGGTCGATGGTGCTGGCTTGGGGCATCCTCGCACCGCTCGCGGTGATCATCGCCCGGTTTTTCAAGGTCATGCCGGGCCAGGATTGGCCGCGCGAGGTTGACAACCTCGTCTGGTGGCGCAGCCACTGGATCGGGCAATCTCTGGTCGTCGGCCTGTCGGGCCTTGGCCTCTTGCTCGTGCTGCCCAGCGATCTGGCGTCGATGAGCCTGCACAACTGGCTGGGATACGCAGTCCTTGCAGGCGCGACGATGCAGGTCCTTCTGGGCCTGGTGCGAGGGTCCAAAGGGGGGCCAACCGACACGCAAATGCGCGGTCACCATTACGACATGACACCCTGGCGGCGCATGTTCGAGACACTGCACAAGGGGGTCGGCTATACTGTGATCCTGTTGGGCATCATCACAATTCTGCTGGGCCTTTGGAAAGCCAACGGCCCGGTCTGGATGTGGCTGACATTGACGATATGGTGGGCGGTGTTGGCGGTTCTGTTCGTGGCACTTCAACGGCGCGGCATGGCGATTGACACATATCAGGCGATCTGGGGCACCGACCCCGCCCATCCCGGCAACCAGGGCCCGACACCGGGCTGGGGCGTGCGCCGGTTTGGCGAGACTATGGAAGGAAAAGACGATGTTCGGCGTGATCGAGGGGACCGGGTTCGAAGTCATTGAACCCGAATTTGCCAACTGCTTTGTGGGCCATGCCCGTGTCGAACGGCTCTGGACCGGTGCCCGCTGGTCAGAAGGGCCGGTCTGGTTCGCTGCAGGGCGTTATCTGCTGTGGTCTGACATCCCCAACAACCGCATCCTGCGATACGACGACACGGACGGGTCGGTGTCGACCTACCGCCAGCCGTCCTGCAACTCCAACGGTCACACCGTCGACCGGCAAGGTCGGCTTGTATCCTGCGAACATCAGTCCCGACGGGTCACACGCACGGAACATGATGGTTCGATCACCGTCATTGCGGACAGCTATCGGGGCAAGCGCCTGAACTCGCCCAACGACGTCGTCGTGAAATCAGACGGCTCGGTATGGTTCACCGATCCCAGCTACGGCATCCTCATGGACTATGAAGGCGACAGGGCCGACAGCGAAATCGGCGCATGTCATGTCTACCGCGTCGATCCATCGGGCGAGATCACAATCGCTGCTGACGACTACATGAAACCCAACGGCCTTGCCTTCTCACCGGACGAATCGATGCTCTACATCGCGGACACCGGCATCACCCATGACCCGGATGGCCCAAAGCACATCCGCCGCCACAGCGTAAATGCAGACGGCACATTGTCCGGCGGCGATGTCTTCGCCACCTGCACCGAAGGGCTGTTTGACGGCTTCCGCCTAGACACCGACGGCCGCATATGGAGCTCTGCCGCGGACGGTGTGCACTGTATCAATTCCGACGGCGTGCTGATCGGAAAGGTGCACATCCCCGAACTGGTCGGAAATGTCTGCTTTGGTGGTGAGAAGTTGAACCGGCTGTTCATTGCCGGCACAACCTCGCTCTATTCCGTGTTCCTGAACGTGAACGGCGTCTCACCCCTGTAGGTGCTGATCCAGCCACGGACCATGATGCGCACCATCCTTGTCAGTCCGCTCAAAACTGTGCGCTCCGAAGTAATCGCGCTGCGCCTGTAGCATGTTCGCCGTTGTGCAGGCGCTGGTGAGCGTGTCGAAGTAGTTCAGCGCCGCCGCGAGCGCGGGCACAGGCTGGCCTGACCCCATGGCAACCACGGCCACCTTGCGCAACCCGGCCACGTTCTTGCGCAGAATGTCCGCAAAATAGGGCGCCAGCGCCAGATTCCGATCAGGCGCGTCGGTCAACGCCGACGCCATGTCGTTCAACATCGCCGACCGGATGATGCACCCTTCGCGCCAGACCTCGGCAATCTCGGCCATCGGCAGGTCCCAGCCATAGTCAACACTTGCCTTGATCAGCAACTCGAACCCTTGGGCATAGCACAGAACCTTGCCCGCGATCAGTGCCTGCTCCAATTCATCAAAGCTGAGCGCGCCGTCAGCCAATGCGCCCCCGGATGGCCCAAATACATCTGCTCCGGCCAGACGAAGGTCGCGGGCAGCGGACATGTTTCGGGCCACAACGGCCGCCTCGATCACGGGCACCGGCGCACCCAGCATCTGGCTCTCGATCACCGTCCAACGGCCGGTGCCCTTCTGCCCGGCACGGTCCAGGATCATGTCCAGCATCGCATTGCCGGTGTCAGGGTCCGTTGCGCCGGCCACCTTACCGGAAATCTCGATCAGATAGCTTTGCAGCAACCCTTCGTTCCAGCGATCAAACACCGCACCACACGCCGCCGCAGTCATGCCAATTCCGTCGCGCATCACGCCATAGGCTTCGGCAATCAACTGCATGTCGGCATATTCGATCCCGTTGTGCACCGTCTTGACGAAATGTCCGGCCCCGCCGGCGCCCATATAGTTGGCACAGGGATGGCCCTCGTACTTGGCCGAAATGGCCCTGAGGATATGGGCCACGCGGTCCCAGGCCTCGGGTGTCCCCCCGCCCATGATCGACGGGCCAAAGCGGGCGCCTTCGGCCCCGCCCGACACACCTATGCCAAGATACGGTACACCAGCATCCACTGCATCCTTGGCGCGTCGTTCCGTGTCGTGAAAATTGGCATTGCCTGCATCGATGATCATGTCGTCTGCATCCAGTAGCGGGCGCAGGTGTTCGATTTGCGCGTCCACCGCGTCACCCGCCGGAACCATCAGGATGATGTTGCGTGGGCTGGCAAGGCCTTGCACGAAATCCTCGAGCGCGGCATGGCCAGTAATCCGTTCGGCCAGATCCCCTGCCTTGTCCATGAACTCCGGAATACGGGCCGCCGTGCGATTGTGAACGGCCACACGGAACCCGTTGTCCGCGATGTTGAGTGCCAGCATCGCTCCCATCGTTCCCAATCCGATCACACCGATTTCTGCTGCAGACATGTGCTTTCCTCTTCCCGGAGCCACTGTTATGTTACCGATAACAAAGCTGATGAAAGGATGGAAGTCATGCATGTCGAAAAGTCGCTGAGCCTTGCTCATGAGGGTGTCATGGCCATGCTGACCGCCGCCGTTGCCCGCGCCGAAGACATGGGTCAGCCGCAGTGTATCGTGATCGTTGACGCCAGTGGCGTGACCCTTGGACAGTTGCGGATGAGCGGGGCAAAATTTCTGAGCCTGAAGAGCGCAGGGACCAAGGCCCGCACCGCCGCGTCAATCAAAGCGCCGAGCGACGCAATCCCCGAAGCCGTCGGTCCAGCAATTGCGGCAGCAACCGACAATGCGGTGACCCGTTTGGGTGGTGGCCTGCCGATCTACGTGGACGGGCATTGCGTTGGCGGGATCGGTGTCGGATCCGGCACCGCGGATCAGGACAAGGATGTCGCGCGGGCGGCCCTTGCCGCGATCGGCGCCACGGAGGCGCCATAAGCCTGTCCATCACAAGCAAATGTGACCGCTCGCGACCAAGCTAGGGCTAAAGTCGCATATGGCGTCGCCGTGGGCGCAGCTATCTTATGCGTGTGAAAGAGGAGGAATCTGCAATGGCATGGACCAAACCCAAAGCGCGCGAAATCAAGTGCGGCATGGAAATCAACATGTATGGCCCCGGTGAAGACGATGACCGCGGCGCAGAGCGTGACGTGATCTAAGGCACCTTTCGGTCCATGAGACTGATTGTACTTGGGGCAGCTGCCGGTGGGGGGCTGCCCCAATGGAATTGTGGGTGCCGCAACTGCGCGGATGCACGCGCCGGGGTGATCCCGCGCATGACACAATCCTCTGTCGCGGTAACCGTGGATGGATCGGCTTGGGTGGTTTTGAACGCCTCGCCTGACATTAGGGTGCAAGTGGACACCTGCCCGCAGATGCACCCGCCAGCATTGCGCGGTTCACCGATTGCGTCCGTGGTTCTGACCAACGGCGATATCGACCATATTGCCGGGCTGCTGACCCTACGGGAAAAGACGGGGTTTGATGTGTACACAACCTCGGCCGGCCTGGACATTCTTGCCTCCAACACGGTGTTCGGCGTCCTGGACCCGGCACTTGTCACCCAGCGCGCGATCACGCTGGATACACCGTTTGAACCCGTTCCGGGGTTGCGTATCACACCGTTTGCCGTGCCAGGAAAGGTGGCGCTTTTTCTGGAAGGCGACACCCTGAACCTTGAAGAAGTGGGGGAGCAGACCGTGGGCCTGATGCTGGAAGATGGCGTGTCGCGTGCCGCGTATGTGCCGGGCTGCGCAGCTGTGCCGGACTGGCTGCACGACAGGCTGGACGGTGTTGACCTGCTGCTGTTCGACGGCACCGTCTGGAACAATGACGACATGCAACGGACCGGGACCGGCGAAAAGACGGGGGCCCGCATGGGACATGTGCCGCTGAACGGGGCACAGGGCAGTCTGGCCCGGCTGAGCGATCTGTCAGCGCGCAAGGTGTTCATCCATATCAACAACACCAACCCGATCCTGCAGCCAGACAGCGCCGAACGCGCAACAGTTATCGACCACGGCTGGGACATCGCCTATGACGGGATGGAGATCACGCTGTGACCGACCAGCCCGACAGCGCGCAAGTGTTCGAGGCACGGCTGCGTGCCGTCGGTGACGCGCAGTACCATGACAAACACCCCTTTCATCATCTGCTGCATTCAGGCGGATGCACACCGGATCAGGTGCGGGCGTGGGTGATCAACCGCTACTACTACCAGACCCGAATCCCCATGAAGGACGCCGCGTTCATGTCCCGTGTCTCGGACCCCGCCTTGCGCCGCGCGTGGCGTTCGCGGATCGAAGATCACGATGGGTCTGCGCCTGGCGAAGGCGGAATTGCGCGCTGGCTCAAGCTGGCCGAAGGCGTGGGACTGGACCCAGACTATGTCGCGTCAGAGGCGGGCATACTGCCCGCTACCCGCTTTGCCGTGGACGCCTATGTGCGCTTTGTCCGCGACGAACCCCTACTGCCTGCCGTTGCCTCGTCTTTGACTGAACTTTTTGCCCCGGCCATCCACAAGAACCGGATCGCAGGACTGTTGGAACATTACGCGTTCGCGAACGCAGACACGCTGTCCTATTTTCGGAATCGGTTGAACGAGGCGCCCAAGGACGTCGCCTTTGGGCTGAAATGGGTCTTGGACCACGCGGTGACAAAGGCCGATCAGGACGCCGCCGTGCGCGCCCTGACCTTCAAGACCGAAGTGTTGTGGGCGCAATTGGACGCGCTGTGGTCGGCCTATGTCGAGCCTGGGCGCATCCCCCCCGGCGGCTGGCGCCCCGGCGAAGGCCTTGCACAATGACACAAGACGACGTGCCATACTTGCCGCGCGGTGTGCGCACGCATTTTGATGCGGTGCGTCAGGTTGACGTGCTGCTCGGGCCCGAACGGGTGCTGGTGCTGGACCATGTTGGCACGGCTGTTTTGGGGCAGTTGGACGGGGTGGCCAGTCTGGGCGAAATCTCGACCAGGCTGGCCGAAGTCTATGATGCGCCGCTGGATGTGATCGCGCCGGATGTGACAGGCTTTGTCGCCGATTTGCGGGACAAGGGGATGGTACATGTCCACCCGCGTTGATCCCCCCATGGCCATGCTTGCCGAACTGACGCATCGCTGTCCGCTGGCCTGCCCGTATTGTTCAAACCCGACTGAACTCTTGGCGAAGGACACCGAACTCAGCACCGCGGCATGGTCTGATGTCTTTCGGCAAGCCGCGGCTCTGGGTGTCCTGCAATTGCACTTGTCGGGGGGCGAACCTGCATCACGGCGCGACCTTGTCGATCTGGTCGCGGCTGCGCGCGAGGCAGGACTTTATACGAACCTCATCACTTCCGGCATCGGTCTGAATGCGCGGCGCCTGCAAGAGCTGGACGACGCCGGGCTGGACCATGTGCAATTGTCCCTGCAGGGCGTTACAGCAGCCATGGCGGACCGGATCGGCGGGTATGCAGGCGGGTTTGACCGCAAGATGCACGTAGCTGAAATCATTGCCGATATCGGGTTTCCGCTGACCCTGAACGCGGTCATGCATCGCGAGAACCTGGATGATCTGCCCGCCACAATCGACATGGCTCGCCGGCTGGGCGCACGGCGGATCGAAGTGGCTTGTGTCCAGTTTCAGGGGTGGGCCCTTGTCAACCGCGCCGCCTTGCAGCCCAGCCGGGCGCAGGTGGATGACGCCAAACGCACCGTGGCCCGTGCGGTCGAGGCGCTCAAAGGACGCTTGGTCATCGACTTTGTGCCACCTGACTACTACTCGGACTTTCCCAAGGCGTGCATGAACGGCTGGGGCTCCACAGGGGTGAACATCACACCGGACGGCACGGTCCTGCCGTGCCACGCGGCTGAGACACTTCCACACCTCACCTTCGACAAGGTGTCAGACCGCCCACTGGCAGAAATCTGGTATGATGGTGCGGCGTTCAACGCCTATCGCGGCACGGACTGGCTGCCGCCGTTGTGCCAGGGCTGCGAACGCCGGGACATTGATTTTGGCGGCTGCCGGTGTCAGGCCATGGCCGTGTTGGGGGACGCATCGGCACCGGACCCGGTCTGCCACAAGTCACCCGGACGCGCCGCACTGGATGCATTGTTGACCGAAGAGGTGCACAGTGTCGATGCGCCCGAATTCGTCTATCGGCGATAGGAGGAAAGGATGCGGTGCACAGGTCAGAAGACGGCGGCGTTGGCAGGTATCCTGTCCGTCCTGCTGGCGAATGCCGCCCAAGCAAACTGCACCGAAGACGCCATGATCGTCTTTGACGGCTCTGGCTCCATGGCTGAAATGGGGTTCAACCAGATCGACGAACCGCGCATCTTCGAGGCGCGCCGGGCCATACGCACGGCCATGCCGCAGGTGGCGCCGTTCCGACGCATCGGGCTGATTGTCTATGGCCCCGGAGGAGCGGGGGGCGTTGGCGAATGCTCGGGCATTGAATTGCGCTTTGGCCCGCGCGCGGACGCGGCGGGCCCGATCATCGCAGCCGTCGACGGATTGCAACCCGAAGGGCGCACCGCCTTGACCGAGGCGGTTGCGCTGGCCGCCAAAACACTCGGCGCGCCCGAACAGCCAGGCACAGTCGTGCTGGTCACGGACGGCAAGGAAACCTGCGGCGGCCAGACCTGCACCTTGGCCGCGCAGCTGGCAGGCACGGGCACCACGGTCCACGTGATTGGCTTCAAGGTACGGGGCGAACACTTCGGCTGGGAAACCGAAGGCGACACCGATTACCTGAATTCGGTCAGCGTCGCTCGCTGCCTTGCCGATCAGACAGGCGGCGAATACGTGAACACCGAAACAGTCAACGAACTGGTCGAAGCCATGAACCGGACGCTGGGCTGCAAATTGCTGTTCTAGGCAGCGCTGTGACGCCAGCGCGTTGCCCGCACCTCCATCATGCGCAGCAGCGTGAATTCAATCACCAGCATGAAGACAACAAAGCTCAGCGCGTAGGCCAACACAAAACCGGTTTCGAACAACTGAAAATACAGGTGAATCTGAAACCCGATCCCATTGCTGCGACCCAGAAATTCGACGACCAGAACGATCTTCCAGATGATGGCCAAACCGTTGCGCGTGGACGCCGCGATATAGGGCCAAAGCTGCGGCAAGACGACATGACGCAGATGCGCAACCCGGTGCATCCGAAACACGCGCGCCATATCGCGCAGCCGGGGATCAAGCGCCTGCACACCCTCGCGGATCGATACGGCGACCATCGCGGTCTTGTTCAGCGCAACGGCCGTGATGGCCGCCACTTCGTTCAAGCCGATCCACAGGTAGCACAGCACGATCACAACCAGCGCAGGCACATTCAGAAGCACGACCAACCAGGTGGAAAACCAACGGTTGATCGTGGCATTCATCCCCATCACGAACCCGATGACAACGCCCAGTCCCATGGCAAGCGTAAAGGCCGCCGCCACCCGCAGCAACGTGGCGGCAAAGTGGACCTGCAGCTCACCTTGCGCAACCTCGCCCACAAAGATGCGCCAGACCTGCGCCGGGCTTGGCAAAACACTGGGATCATCCCCGACCCAAGCCGCAGCCCACCACAGGGCAACAAGGCCCAGCAGGGACAGCACCAGCGCCTTGGTATCGAAACGGGTGTCTTGCATGGGCTCACCCTGTCACAAATGTGATTGCGTCCAAAGCCTTGTCAGCCCGCGTTCATACCTTAGTCGCATAGGGTCACGCAGGCTGTCGTCATAGGCTGCGAGGGATGTCGATGATCAGGCCCATACATGCATTCCTGCTGTCCTCCATACTGTGGTGCATGGGGTTGATTTCGGCCGTGGCCGAGCCGCTCTCTCGCGACGTGCTTGAGCCTTACATCGTGCCCCCAATGTCGCTGGGTGCCAAGATCAATGACCAGGGGGTCTGGCAGCTTCTGAATTCAGGTGGGGCCGAGGCGGGATATGTATTTGAAACCGAACCGATGGCGCCGCTGCCCGGCTTTTCCGGGGCGGCTATCAACCTGCTCGTTGTCCTTGATCTGGACGGCCGTTTTCTGGATGTGCAGCTGATTTCGCACAACGAACCGATCTTTGTTTCGGGCCTGCCGGAAAAGCTGTTTTATGACTTTTTCAAACAGTATCGCGGGCACTCCATTTCGGATTCTCTGGTTGTGGGCTCGCCTTACGGCGCGGGCAGCGAAGGGTCCGCGCTGGTCTATCTGGATGGGGTGACCAAGGGAACCGCATCGGTGCGCATTGCGCATGAAAGCATCCTGGCCGCCGCATTGCAGGTCGCGCGGGAAAAGATGGGCGGGATCTCGTCCGGCCCACCCGCCTATCCCGATCCCGATTACCGCGAAGACCTGACATGGGACGATCTGGTGGCGCAGGGCATTGTCACACGTAAGGTGGTGACCAACGGCGAAATGGACATCGCCTTTGATGGCACCTTGTGGGAAGATGACGACCCCGAGGCCAAGGATGATCCCGACGGCGCCTACCTGGATCTATGGCTTGTAGATATCGGTGCGCCATCGATCGCACGGGCGGTGCTGAGCCCAAGCAGTTACGAAGAACTCCAGGGTTTCATGCAGATTGCGGACACCGACGAACCGGTGCTGGTGATCGAAGCCGCCCGGCACGGATTGGTCACAGACGAATTTGTGCGCAACACCGCACCGGACCTGATCAGCGCGGAACAAGGCGGTTTCCCCATCGCCTTTCGAGACAGCGACATCTACGTCGAACTGAACGACGCGCTGCCAGATGATCTGCATAACGCGGTCTATGACGGGGCCGCGTTGATCCTGCGCACGGATCGGCGTCTGGGGTTTGATCCAACAACGGACTGGACACTCAAGGTCAAGGCACTGCGCGAACACGGGTCATTCCAACCCGAGATCGGGTCGGTCACTGTGGACGTGCCCCATGTCACGCCCGAACGGTTCTATGCCCGGCCCGAGATTGTAAAACCCGCACCGCCCTGGGTGGACGCGCTGCGCAATCGGGCCGTGGATTTGGTGGTGCTCGGGGTGTTTCTTGCAGGTTTGATCATCCTGCTTCTTCTTGGAACCAACCGCGTGGCTTCACTTGCGTGGTTCACCCCGCTACGCCTTGGTGTTCTTGCCTTTGTGACCGGCTTCATCGGGTGGTGGGGACAGGGCCAACTCTCCATCGCCACACCTCTCGCTGTTCTCCGAACGGCGCTGGATGGGGGCAGCTATGCCTTCCTGCTCTACGATCCGTTTTCGCTGGTTCTGTGGGCCGTGACCCTCGTGGGTTTTGTTCTGTGGGGGCGCGGCCTGTTTTGCGGCTGGCTGTGTCCGTTCGGTGCCTTGCAGGAATTTGCGAACCACCTGGGCCGCCTGTTGCGGTTGCCCCAGATTGAACCCAATGCATTCTGGGACAGCCAGCTGAAAAACCTGAAATATGCCGTACTGGCCGGTCTGGTGGCCTTGGTCTTTCTGGCACCCGGCGCACTCGACAAGGCCATCGAAGTGGAACCGTTCAAAACAGCCATCACGACGTTCTTCGTGCGCGAATGGTACTATGTCGCCTACGCTGTGGGGCTGCTGCTCTTGTCGATGGTCCTGTTCAAGGGCTTTTGTCGTTACCTTTGTCCGCTGGGCGCCGTAATGGCCATCGGCGGGCTGGTACGAGGCCGCGACTGGATTGCCCGCCGGGCAGAGTGCGGATCACCCTGCCAGTTATGCAAGGTCAAATGCAGCTATGGCGCAATCAAGAAAACGGGAGAGATCCAGTATTCCGAATGTTTCCAATGCCTCGATTGCGTGACGATCCATGACGACGCAGACAAATGCGTACCGTTGATCCTGGCCGCGCGGGGCCGCAAATTGCAGGTGGCCGCAGAATGACAGTGACCCGTCGCCGTTTCCTGTCCATCGCGGCCAGCTTTGCCGCAACGCCCGCCCTGGCGCAGGGACACACGTGGTCCGGCCGCGCATTCGGTGCCGACGTGTCAATTGTGCTGAACGGCCCCGCAGACGTCACCACCCGGGCGGTGCAAAAGGCGCAGACCCTGATGAAAGAGGTCGAGGGGATGTTCTCTCTCTACGACCCAACGTCCGACCTTGCCGTGCTTAACATGACGGGGGAACACACCGTCCCTGCACAATTCGAGACGTTGATGCAGATCGCAGACGTGGCCCACACCCTGACCGACGGTCTCTTTGATCCGACCATACAGCCGCTCTGGCGCGCCCTTGCCGACGGCAACGACGTGACCGCAGCACAAGCAAGCGTCGGGTGGGACCGGGTCGACAGGCGCGGCAATCATGTGCGTCTTGGACCGGGCCAGGCGTTGACCTTCAACGGAATTGCACAGGGTTTTGCGACGGACCTGGTAGCAGACACGCTCCGCGCGCTTGGGTTCACCCGCACCCTGGTCAATATCGGAGAATATCGCGGCGCCGGCGGCCCCTGGCGGCTTGGGGTGGCGGACCCGCAGCACGGGTTGCTTGCGACGCGCACGATCACGGACATGGCCGTTGCCACATCCAGCCCGATGGCGACACCGCTGGGCCAACAGGGGCACATCGTGCACGCGACGCAGGCACCGCACTGGTCAACCGTGACGGTCGAGGCGGAAACCGCAGCCATGGCCGATGCGCTGTCGACGGGGCTGGTTCTGGCCGATCGCGCCCTGGTGGACCGGGTGCGCGGCGCCAAGGGGGTGCACCGGATCACCATTGTCGATCCCGTCGGGAACCTGACAACGCTTTAGACGAACCGGGCGGGGTACGATCCCCGCCCTGTCCGCAATAAAGGTCCGGAAAATCAGCTTGCAGCTGTGACGGCACGCCCGGTCATGACTTTGACCAGATGCGCCCGGTAGGTCGCCGCGCCATGCAGGTCGGTGATCATGTTGTCAGGCGACACGCTCAACCCGTCCAGGGCGGACGCGGAAAAGTTGGCGCTCAGCGCGGCTTCGGCCTCGCTCCAACGGAACACACCTTCGTTCGATGCGCCCGTCACAGCGACCCGTACACCGCTTGCGTATTTGGCGACAAACACTCCGACCAACGCAAAGCGCGACGCGGGCTGTACGAACTTCTGGTAATGCGCTGCCTGCGGGACGGGGAAGGACACGGCAGTGATGATCTCACCCTCGTTCAGGGCGGTGTCGAACATGCCCTGGAAATAGTCATCCGCCGCGATCTCTCGGCTGTTGGTGATGATGGTCGCACCCGACGCCAACGCAGCCGCCGGATAACACGCCGCCGGATCATTGTTGGCAAGGCTGCCGCCAATGGTGCCGCGGTTGCGCACCGCCGGATCCCCGATCTGCGCGGCCAACGCCGACAGGGCGGGATAGTTGCCGTCGGCGGCAACGGATGCATGGGTCGTTGCCCCACCGATACGCAGGGTGTCTCCGTCCTTGCTGATCCCCTGCATCTCGGCGACACCGGACAGCGACACCAGGGTCGTCGGGCTGGCAAGGCGCTGCTTCAACGTGGGAATCAGCGTTTGCCCGCCGCCCAGCGCCTGTGCCTCTTCACCACCCATCGCAGCGGCGGCGTCGGCAATCGTGCCCGGCTTTTCTACTTCAAAATTATACATCTCTTGGTCCTTTCCTCTGAAACAGATCGCGAGGTCCCTCTCCTCTGTTTCAAAAAATCCCGGGGGTCCGGGGGATGGCCCCCGGTCCTTCCCTTTCACATCACTGCATTGCTTCCCAAACGCGCGACGGCGTCACAGGCATGTCGATATGGGTCACGGTCTTGCCCCCCGACTGCAGCGCGTCGATCACCGCGTTGACGACCGTGGGCGGCGACCCGATGGCCCCGGCCTCGCCACAGCCCTTCACCCCAAGCGGGTTATGGGTGCACGGCGTGCCCTGGCTGTGATCCACCGCGAACATCGGCAGATCGTCGGCCCGGGGCATGGTGTAATCCATGTAAGACGCGCTCAGCAGCTGGCCGTTCTCGTCATAGGTGGTGTTTTCGACCAGCGCCTGCCCGATGCCCTGTGCCAGACCGCCATGGACCTGACCCGTCACGATCATCGGATTTATGACATTGCCGAAATCATCTACGGCCGTCATCCGGTCGACGGTCACCTTGCCGGTTTCCGGGTCCACCTCAACCTCGCAGGCATATGCGCCCGAGGGATAGGTGAAGTTCGCCGGATCGTAGAACGCCGTTTCCTCCAGCCCCGGTTCGATATCCTCCAGCGGGTATTCGTGCGGAATATACGCCTTCAGCGCGACCTCACCAAAGGTCACCGACTTGTCGGTACCCGAGACGGAGAACACGCCGTCTGCCAGCGTGATGTCGTGCTCGGACGCCTCCAGCATATGGCCTGCAATCTTCTTGGCCTTGTTGATGATCTTCTCGGTCGCCCGCACCACGGCAGAGCCGCAAACGGCAAGGCTGCGCGAGCCATAGGTGCCCATCCCGAACGGGATCTTGGACGTGTCGCCATGCACGATGTCGATGACGGCGGGGTCGATGCCCAGCATCTCGGCCACCACTTGGGGAAAGGCGGTCTCGTGCCCTTGCCCGTGGCTGTGCGCGCCGACCATGACGCTCAGGTTGCCGGTGGCATTCACGCGCACCGTGGCGGCGTCATAGAGACCCACACGTGATCCCAGAACACCGACAAGGTTCGACGGCGCGATGCCGCAGGCCTCGATATAGGCGTTCACGCCAAAGCCGCGCAGCAGCCCCTTGGCCTCGCTCTCCTTGCGACGCGCTGCAAAACCAGCCACATCCGCGACCTCTTCCATCTTGTCCATCAACGCGTCGTAATTGCCCGCGTCGTATTCCAGCCCGGCGGCGGAGGCAAAGGGGTACTGATCCGGCTTGATGAAGTTCTTGCGGCGCAGTTCGATGGGGTCCATCCCCAACTCACGCGCGGCCTTGTCGATGACCCGTTCGATGGAATAGGTCGCCTCGGGCCGCCCGGCCCCACGATAGGCATCAACAGGGGCGGTGTTGGTAAAGACGGCCTTCACATTCACATAGACCAGAGGAACGGTGTAGTTCCCGGCCATCAGCGTGCCGTGCAGGAAGGTGGGCGTCGCGGTCGAAAAGTTCGACAGGTACGCACCCACATTCGCCTTCGTGTCCGTGCGGAAGGCAAGGAATTTGCCGTCCTTGTCCAGCGCCAATTCGATCTTGGTCACGTGGTCGCGGCCATGCGCGTCCGTCAGGAACGACTCGGTCCGGTCCGCCGTCCATTTCACCGGACGGTTCAACCTTTTGGCCGCGGCCAGCACCAGCGCCTCTTCGCCGTAGTGGTAGATTTTCGAGCCGAAGCCGCCGCCCACGTCGGGGGCAATGACAGTCAGCATGTTCTCGGGAATACCCAGAACAAAGGCCGAAATCAGCAACCGCGTCAGGTGCGGGTTCTGCGATGTCGTGTGCAGGGTGTATTCACCCGTGCTGGCCTTGTAGCTGCCGATGGACGCCCGGGGTTCCATCGCGTTGGGGACAAGGCGGTTGTTGACCAGCTCCAGCGTGGTGACGTGATGCGCGTTCTTGATCGCATTGTCCGTTGCGTCGCGATTGTCCTCGATCCAGCCCCAGTCGAAACACTGGTTGGTGCCAATCTCGTCATGCACATAATTCGACCCCGACAGGGCGGCGTTCATGTCAACGATGGCGGGCAGCTCCTCGATGTCGGCCTCGATGGCCTCAACCGCGTCACGGGCCTGCTCTGCCGTCTCGGCGACCACGGCGGCATAGGCATCGCCCACATGGCGGACCTTGCCGTGCGCCAGTACCGGGCGCTTGGGTTCCTTCATCGGCTCACCATTGCGCGAGTTGATCAGCCACCCGGCTGGGTTGCCGCCCACTTCGGCAAAATCCTCGCCCGTGAACACGGCCAGCACGCCGGGCATCGCTTCGGCGGCCGATGTGTCGATAGATTTGATCGTGCCATGGGCAACGGTCGAGCGGGCAAAGACCGCGTAGGTCTGTTTTGCCAGCGTGATGTCGTCAGTGTATTCGCCGGTTCCGGTCAGGAAGCGGACGTCTTCGCGGCGCACTGTGGCGGCGCCAATCCCTGTATCCTTGGGCATTCAAATTCCTCCCTTGAGGTTCGGTGCGCAGTAAATGCGCACCCTACGGGTTGCGTAGGGTGTGCGCTTTGCGCGCACCTTTCGTGTTACTCTGCGGCGATGGCGGTCACATCCTGGCCGGACGCCGCCATGATCGCCTTGACGATGTTGTGGTAGCCGGTGCAGCGGCAGATGTTGCCTTCGAGATATTCGCGCACCTCTTGCTCGGACGGTTTCGGGTTGTCCTTCAGCAGCGCCGCCGCCGACATCACCATGCCGGGCGTGCAGAAGCCGCATTGCAGGCCGTGGTGATCCTGGAACGCCTGCTGGATCACGTTCAGTGACCCGTCGGCATTGGCCTGGCCTTCGATGGTGGCGACGTCGGCTCCTTCGGCCTCGACCGCAAGCATCGTGCAGGATTTGACCGCCTGCCCGTCCACATGCACCACGCAGGCCCCGCATTGCGAGGTGTCGCAGCCCACGTGGGTTCCTGTCAGGCCCTGATCGTCGCGCAAAAAGGACGACAACAAGGTGCGCCCCTCCACATCGCCCGAGACGGCCTTGCCATTCACCGTCATGGTTACCTTTGTCATGCTTTCCTCCCTTGGAATGTCTGTCTTTTCCGTGCGCTCAACTGACCAGGCGCTTCAGCCAACCCTTCTTGGGTGCGTCTTCGGACGCGTCGGTCTCCGCGTCTTCGGCGGGCGGTGTGCCCACGTGGTCCTGAAAATTGTTGAAGAACTGGTCCGCCATCTTCTTGGCGAACCCGTCGATGATGCGACTGCCCAATTGGGCCAGCTTGCCGCCCACTTTCGCTTCGACATCGTAATGCAGAACGGTTTGCGCGCCCTGATCTTCCAGCCGCACCTTGGCGCCGCCCTTGGCAAAGCCTGCGGCGCCACCCTTGCCCTCACCCGTGATGTTCACGCTTTCCGGGGCTTGCATATCCGACAAGGTCACGGCCCCTTTGAATGTCGCCTTCACCGGGCCCACCTTTTGAACAACCGTCGCGGTGAACCCGTCCTTGGGCGTGCCCTCCATCTCCTGACAGCCGGGCACGCAGGCCTTCAGCACGTCGGGATCAAGGATTGCGGCCCAGACCGTTGCGCGGTCGGCATCGATGATACGTGTGTCGCTAAGATTCATGGAAGGACCCCCCTTTGCTTGTCGGAAAGCCTATGGCGCAGGGGGTCCACGCACCATTCGACCAAGTGTGTACGACCAAAGTCGCGCTTACCTTTCAGGGACTTGATGGGTCAGGCCGTACGCCTCGAAAATCGCCGGAATCCGCCCGTCCTGCAGCGCGAAATTGATCGCATCATCGACCGAATAGGACAGCGGGCGGTAACGGAAATTCACCGCCACGCCCAATGTCCAGCTGCTGACGGCGAAACCTGCAAGCGGCGGCTGGTGCACGGCACTTTTTTCGCTCAACCCGTACTCCAACTCCCCAAGCGACCCCATAACGGCCTTCACTTCGCCTGCATTCAACGCCTCCATGGCGGCGGCTGTGGTGGGAAAGCGGCGGATGTTCGGTTGCAACTGCCCGCCCACGAAACCCGACAGGTAGAAGTCAGAGATCGAATCATTCTCGACGCCGACAGTGTCGAACCGGAAATAGGCCGGGACAGGTTTCTCGTCGGGATATGTCGCCTTGTCATAGGCAATCGCGATGCTCTCGCCTGCATATTGCCCGGTAAATACTACCTGCTCGACCCGGCACTTGAAGGCGCTGTCGTAAGGGATTCGCATCATCACATTGGCAATGCGCCCCCCGATCAGGGCACCACGCCAGATATTGTTGCGCAGATCGGCATCCAGGTTCTCGCCCGCGGCCACGAAATTGAACCGGGCCTCGACGCCCAGATCGTCGGCAATGATGCGGGCAATCTCCACATCAACACCCATCGGCTCGCCGCCTTCCTCCCAGGAATAGGGCGGGTAATCCTCGTAAACGGCAAACAGCATGTGGCCCTGGTCCTGGATTTCATCCAGCTCCTTGCCCACGATGTCGCGCCCCACGTTCTGGGGCTTGGGCTGAGGCACATGATCGGCGCACGGATCAGCGGCGTGGGCCTGCCCAAGGGACAGACCCACAACCACCAGGGAGAAGATCGTTGTTCGTAGTGTCATGCCGTCAGTTTGCGGCAGACAATCCGATGGTCAAGACTTCGGACGCCGACTTGTACGCATCAGGCGTGCCGTCAATCAGGTTGGCCGCGCGGAACGCAACGCTGTCGGCCACTGGGGCACCCGACAGGGTTGGAATGCTTGTCGCAATCTCTGTCAGCCGGTTCTTGAGGCCGTCGGCATCCGCACCGCTTGCGTCACTGGCATATCCGGCCAACTGATCGCGCATCGCCTTCAACTCGTCCGCGACCTCTTCCATCGCGACATCATCGGGTCGGGCCTCGATATAGGTGCGGATGGCCCAGGCGGCCTCCTGCCCCAACAACTCTCCAAAGGCGGGCATCTTGGTAATACCGTTCTGGGTATAGCCTTCGACAAAACGCTCAACATACCATTCGTCGCCGTATTCTTCGGCCTCAAGGAACCTCAGGTCGGGGGCCAGACCGCCCGAAACAACCTCAAGCCCGTGGCAGCGTGCGCAGTTCTGGTTGTAGCCCGACGCGCCGATCTCGACGGCGCGCAGCCAGGTTTCCTCGCCCACCTTGTCGGCGCGATAGGGGTTTTCGGTCAACCAATCCCCTTCGATGGTGGGCAGGCCAGTCGTATCGACCGCTTGGGGTGCGACATCGCCATGGGCCACCGCCAGGGTCGCTGCAACGCTCATCGCGCCGGCCATCCAAAGCTGTTTTCTGGTCTTGCTGTTCATCACATGCCTCCCTGACATGGGTGCTCCTCTTGCCTTCTGTCCTACGCCACCAGATCGGGGGGCGGTATTGGACTTTGGTTGTGCGGCCAAAGGAGTAAGACCATGGTCCTATACACACTCATTTCCGGCGCACGCTAGCGTTGCGATAACGGGAGGACGATCGTGAAACACCTTGCCTTGGGTGCGCTCGTGGGGGCTGCGCTGGCCGCGCCCGTCAGTGCGGAAATCACTTTGACCATCGGATATCTGCGGGTCGAGCAGCCCATCCCCCCGACCTTGTCGAACCTTGACCCGATCCCGGAAAACAACGGGCTTGCAGGCGCGCAGACCGGTCTGGCGGACAACCTGACAACCGGAAAATTCCTGGGGCAGACCTACGAATTGACAGTGACCGAGGTGTTCGAGGGCGAAGACGCGCTTGCCGCTGCCCGCGACCTGCTCGCCGTGTCGCCCTATCTGGTGATCGACGCCGCCGCCCCGGACATCACCGCCATTGCCGATCTGCCAGAGGCAGATGGTGCCGTCTTGTTCAACACCTCTGCCGGTGATCTGGCCCTGCGCGATACCGAATGCCGCGGCAACCTGCTGCATACGCTCGCCTCTGACGCGATGCGCACGGATGCGCTGGCGCAGGTGCTGGTGAAAAAACGCTGGGACGATCTGGTGATGATCACCGGGACGCATGATGCCGACACCAGCTATGCCCAGGCCATGCGCCGGTCCCTGACCAAGTTCGGCCTGTCGCTTGAGGGCGAAAAGGAATGGGCGTTTGACGCCGACATGCGCCGCAATGCCAGCGAGGAGGTTCCGCTCTTCACGCAGGATTTCGGCGACTACGATGCGTTGATCATCGCGGACGAAGTGCACGATTTCGGGCGCTATGTCCTTTACAACACCTGGCAGGCGCGGCCGGTGGTCGGCTCGGAAGGGTTGACCGCCGTGGGCTGGTCTCCGGTGATCGAACAATGGGGCGCTGCGCAGTTGCAGTCCCGCTTTGAAAAAGAACACGCGCGCGAAATGACCGCGCAGGACTATGCCGCCTGGGCCGCCGTGCGTACGCTGGGCGAGGCGATGACGCGCACCAACGCGACCGATCCCGAAACGCTGCGCACCTACATCCTGTCTGACCAGTTCGAACTGGCAGGATTCAAGGGCCGTCCGCTGACCTATCGCGACTGGAACGGCCAGTTGCGCCAGCCCATCGCCATCGCGCACCCGCGTGCGCTGGTGGCACAGGCGCCGCTGGACGGGTTCCTGCACCAAATCAATGAACTAGACAGCCTGGGGCTCGACCGCCCGGAAAGCAATTGCGAGGCATTCCAATGATACGATTGACCGCGATATTCTCTCTTCTGGCCTCGACCGCGATGGCAGGCGAAATTTGGGTCACCAACGAAAAAGACGACACGATCTCGGTCATCTCGACCGAAACGCTCGAGGTCATCAAGACCTACGACACAGGCGAACGCCCGCGCGGCATCCTGTTTTCCAAGGATTACAGCCGCGTCTACATCTGCGCCTCGGACAGCAACGCGGTGCAGGTCATGGACCCGAACTCGGGCGAGATCCTGCATGAACTGCCATCAGGCGACGACCCGGAACAATTTGTCCTGCACCCCAACGATCGGCACCTTTATATCGCCAACGAAGACGACGCGATCACAACCGTGGTGGATGTCGAAACCCGCAAGGTGATCGCGCAGATCGACGTGGGCGTCGAACCCGAAGGGATGGCCGTGTCCCCCGATGGCACCATCGCGATCACCACGTCTGAAACCACGAACATGGCCCACTGGATCGACACGGAAACACAGGAACTGTTCGCTAACACATTGGTCGACAGCCGCCCGCGCCATGCCGAGTTCATCAAGGACGGGGCCGAGATGTGGGTGAGTTCCGAGATCGGCGGCACCCTCACCGTGTTCGACACCGCCACGCAGACCGAAAAGGCCAAGATGAGCTTTGAGGTCCAGGGCGTCCACCCCGACCGGGTCCAGCCCGTAGGGTTCGAGTTCACCGCCGGTGACACACACGCCTTTGTGGCGCTTGGGCCGTCCAACCACGTCGCCGTCGTCAATGCCACGACCTACGAGGTCGAGGAGTACATCCTTGTCGGGCGTCGGGTCTGGCACATGGAATTCAACGAAGACCGGTCATTGCTGTTCACCACCAACGGCGTGTCGGGTGACGTGACGGTTATCGACGTGGCAAAACGCGAAGCGATCAAGTCCATCAAGGTGGGCCGCTTCCCTTGGGGGGCTGCGTTCCGCCCCACCGGTTCTTAACCCGCAAACTGGAGAACACGCATGAAAACCCTGGCCCTGATCGCCGCAATGTCGCTTGCCGCACCGACACTTGCACTGGCGGATGACGATGATGGCCCCAGCTTTGGCGCCGCGGGTCTGCTGGGCGGCAGCAACAAGGAAGACCTGCCGCCGATCATCCTGTCGGCGGGCGAACCCATCGCGCCCGAAGGCCCTTGGGAATTGCAATCCGGCACCTATTACGAATTTGAAATCCAGGGTGACGGCAGCCAGGAACTGGCGCTCGTGGGGCCCGAGTTCTTCCGCGCCATCTGGATCGACGAGATCGTGGTCGAGGGTCTCGAAATCCGCCCCCTCGGCCTCGACAGTATCGAGTTCGACGAGGCGGGCGAGATGGAAATCGGTTTCGTCGCGATTAAACCCGGCGCATACTACATCAAGATCCCGGGCACGTCGGGCGAAACGCAACGGTTGGACATCACCATTAAATGACAGGACTTGAGGCGCGCGGCCTCAGCTATGCCTACGGAGACAAGCAAGCGCTGGACGATGTGTCGTTCAGCGTCTCTTCGGGTGTCTTCTGTGCCCTTCTTGGCCCCAACGGCGCGGGCAAGTCCACGCTGTTCAACCTGCTGACCCGCCTGTTTGTCGCGCCCCACGGTCAGATCGTGATCGCAGGGCACGACCTGCGCACGGCACCGCGCGCGGCGCTGGCCCAGCTGGGGATCGTGTTTCAGCAAACCACACTCGATCTGGACCTCACGGTCCGGCAGAACCTGGGGTACTTCGCGGCCCTTCACGGCTTGTCGGGGCGCAGCGCCCGCACCAGGATCGACGGCGCGCTCGATCAACTGGATATGCGCGACCGCGCCGATGAAAAGGCGCGCGCACTGAATGGCGGACACCGGCGACGGACCGAAATCGCTCGCGCGCTCTTGCATGATCCCGGCGTCCTGCTGCTGGACGAACCCACCGTGGGCCTGGATGCCGCCGCACGCGCGTCGATCACCGACTATGCCCACACGCTGGCGGATGCAGGCAAGACAATCCTCTGGGCCACCCACCTCACGGACGAGGTGCGGCCCGAAGATGACCTGATCGTCCTGCACAACGCGCGTGTCTATGCCAAGGGCACTGCGCGGGCCATTGCCGCGGACATGACACTTCAGGATCGCTTTTTGTCGCTGACCGGGGTCGGCACATGACGGCCTATCTCACCTCTTTGCGGGCCATCGTGCTGCGCGAGGCGCTGCGCTTTATCCACCAACGCGAACGGTTCATCGCCGCGCTGGTCCGCCCGCTGGTCTGGCTGCTGGTCTTTGCGGCCGGGTTCCGCGCGGCACTCGGGCTCAGCATCATTCCACCCTACCAAACCTACATCACCTACGAGACCTACATCGTGCCCGGCCTCTGCGGCATGATCCTGCTGTTCAACGGCATGCAATCCTCGCTCAGCCTTGTCTACGATCGCGAAATGGGCTCGATGAAGCTGCTGCTGACCGCGCCCCTGCCCCGGTGGTGGTTGCTGCTGTGCAAGCTGATGGGATCAACGGCCATCTCCATCCTTCAGGTCTATGCGTTCCTCGCCATCGCGGCGGCCTTTGACATCCGCATGCCGGGCTGGGGATACGTCACCGTATTGCCGTCGCTGATCATCGCCGGTCTGATGCTCGGGGCGCTGGGGCTGCTTCTGTCCAGCTTCATCAAGCAACTGGAAAACTTTGCCGGGGTCATGAACTTCGTCATCTTCCCGATGTTCTTCTTGTCCTCCGCGCTCTACCCGCTGTGGAAAATGGCCGAAAGCTCGGAACTGCTGCACGACATCTGCGCGGTGAACCCGTTCACGCACGCGGTCGAACTGATCCGCTTTGCGCTCTACATGGACTTGAACGCAACCGCGCTGGGGTGGACGGCTCTGGCCACACTGGCCTTCGCGGCCGCAGCGCTTGTGGGCTACGATCCGGCCCGCACCCGCATCGGGAAACGCGGTTAGACCGGCCTGTCGCTGACAATGGTTGCAGGCGTCCCGCCCAGGGTCACGATGCGGTCCGCCAGATGCTGCGCTTCATCTGCCACGTGGGTGACAAGAATGGTCGCAACACCGTGCCTGGCCCGCAACTGTTCAAACAACACCATCATCTCGCGGACCAGATCGGGGTCCAGCGACACAAATGGTTCGTCCATCAACAACAGATCGGGCTTCACGGCAAAGGCACGGGCCAGGGCCAGGCGGCGCTGTTGCCCAAGGGACAGTTGATTGGGAAAGTCCAGGGCGCGCGGGCCAAGGCCCACCTCGGTCAGGGCCGTGTTCACCGCACTGTCCGACGCGCCCGTCGTCAGCGCCACGTTCTGGGCCACCGTCCGCCACGGCAACAGGGTGGGTTCCTGAAACACCATTGCGCACGTACCATTCAGCGCACAGTCGCCATCATACTTCGCCTCAAGCCCGGCAATGACCCGCAAAAGCGACGACTTGCCAATGCCCGACGGACCCACAAGGGCAAGCGTTTCACCCGGGGCCAAGCGCAGGGATACGTTCCGCAAGACAGGCTTGCCCTGATAGGCCAGCCCGCGCAACCGAAGGTCAAGAAGCGGCGGCGTCACCTAGCTGCCGGGTTGCAGGAACGTACCGGCAGGCAAGGTGCGGGCCGAACCCACCAGGTCTTCGCCGCCCAGCTCGACCATCAGCGCAAGCATGCGCGCGGCGGCCTCTTCATCCACCGGGCCTGCCTCGGGAATTCCGGCACGGAACCCCGCCTTCAACGCGTCGAACTGCGCGTCGGTCTTTGCATTCATCTGGTCGCGCAACCGGTCCCACTCTGCTTCGTTCGATGCCAGTAAATCCTTCGCATCGCGCGACGCGGCGGCCAGACCGTGCACAAGGGCCGGGGTCTCGCGCAGCATCTCGCCCTTGACGACATACCCCAAAAGCGGCGTGTCCGGGTCAAGGCCCAGCGCGGTCGCGGCCTCTGCCACGTCCACCAGCTTGCGCATGCCGGACGCTTCCATCTTGGCAAGGAAGTGCCAGAAGTTGATGGCGGCACCGACCTCGCCGGACAGGGCGGACTTGAAGATCAGCGGCGGCGCGGCAAATACCTGTTCGGTCGTCGCCTCAAGGTCAATGCCCGCCGTGTGTGCTGCATAGGCACGCAGGATCAACCAGCTTTTGTCCAACGGACCGCCTGCAATCCCGATCTTGGATCCGGACAGATCGGCAATGGATTGCGCCGGGCTTTCCTTTGGGACCATCATTCCGCCCACGGCCTTGGAATAGGGAATGAACACGTAATCCTTGCCTGCCGCCCGCTGCCGCGCGACCCACAACCAGTCGGACACGATGACGTCGGCCTCGCCCCCTTGAAAGGCGACCTTGGCGGCTGATCCTCCGGCAACACCCTGCACCTGCAGATCAAATCCGTGGGCGGCATCAAACCCGTGGTGCTTGATCGTGTTCAATTCCCAATTCACCGTTCCGAACTTCAGGACCGACACGCGCAGCGCCTGCGTCTCGGCCCAGGCCGCAGTGGTCAGCACGGCGGCGGCCACCGCCCCGATCAGCGTTTTGAAAAACATGGCGTGATCCTCCCGTATCACAGAAATCGTAGCAGCATCGCGCGCCGCCGGAATACGACCAAAGGCGCAGACCTAGTCGATGACCAGCCGTGGCAGCCAGTGACTGTCGGGATCGCTTTCATGCAGGTCGGACGGGTCCAGCGGGCGCAGGTTGCCCGCCTCGGGTGGCGCAGACAGCAGATCCATGTCCATCTCGTGCAGCGTACCGACAAGACGGCCCTCCTCCTGTTCCAGCTTGTAGTAGATACCGTTCCACATGTTGATCCCGTACTCGGTCGCGCCTTTCCAAAGGAACAGGAAATCATATTCCAGATCGGTCAGGTCTGCGCTGACATTCCGCGCGATGTCATAGGGATATGGCACATGGCACCAGTGCTTTCGCGGGCCTTCAAGACACCGGAACGGACGCATCGACAAAAAGTGGTCGGTAAACGGGGCGTCCAGCATCTCGACCTCGTAGTCCCCGCTTGGGGCAATCCGGACCGTGGCAATGTCGATGCGGGTGCCGTCCCCCGATTCGAGCGACACGGTCTGTGTCCCGGCCCACGCCACCTGGACAATCGCCATCACGGCAAGTGGCAGTGCTTTCAACATCCCTGTGCCTCCCTGCCGCCAGATTACGCGCACCCAAATCGACTCGCTGCGCGACCAAAGTCGCAAGGCTCCTGTCAAGTTCCTTGGGGTCTTACGACCATTGGCCAATACCTGCTTGGCCCGTTTGCGCAAATAATTGGCACAGGGCGAAAGCTGTGCGCCACCTGTTGGTCGCTTTCGCAGGAACTGCCCACCAACGGGTTTTGGGAGGAAAACACATGAACAGATTTATTGCAGCTGCGGTCGCGGGGGTGCTGGCCACGACACCCGTCTTCGCCGAAGGCGTGACCGAGGAGATGCTGGCGAATGACACCGCCTCGACGGACAACGTGCTGACAAACGGCATGGGCCGCCATCTCCAGCGCTATTCGCCGCTCGACATCCTCAACAAGGACAATGTCGACAACCTGGTGCCCGCCTGGGCCTTCAGCCTCGGCGGTGAAAAGCAGCGCGGCCAGGAAACCCAGCCCATCGTGCATGACGGTGTGATGTATATCACCGGCTCCTACAGCCGGATGTACGCCATCGACGTCAAGACGGGCGAAGAGATCTGGCAATACGACGCCCGCCTGCCCGAAGGCATCCTGCCCTGCTGCGACGTGGTGAACCGGGGTGCGGCCATCTATGGCGACAACATCTACTTCGGCACGCTCGATGCCCGCATCGTGGCGCTGAACGCCAAGACGGGCGACACGGTCTGGAACAAGAAGATCGCCGACTACAAGGCCGGCTACAGCTATACGGCGGCCCCGCTGATCGTGGACGGTCTGGTCATCACCGGCAACTCCGGCGGTGAATTCGGCATCGTCGGCGCGGTCGAGGCGCGCGACGCCGAAACGGGCGAACTGGTCTGGTACCGTCCCGTGATCGAAGGTCACATGGGCATGCTGAACGGCGAAGAAAGCACCATGACCGGCACGCTGAACGCGACCTGGCCGGGCGACATGTGGAAAACCGGTGGTGGTGCCACGTGGCTCGGTGGCTCCTATGACGCGGACACCGACACGCTGGTCTTCGGCACAGGCAACCCCGCGCCCTGGAACTCGTGGTTGCGCGATGCGGGCCAGAACAATGACGGTTCGGGTGACAACCTCTATGCCGCCTCGCGTCTCGGGATCGATCCCAAGACCGGCGAGATCAAGTGGCACTTCCAGACCACACCGCGCGAAGGCTGGGACTATGACGGCGTGAACGAAGTGGTGGCCTACGAAAACCGCGCGGGCGAAAAGCGTTTCGCCACGGCGGACCGCAACGGCTTCTTCTACGTCCTGAACCGCGAAGACGGCGCATTCGTGCGCGGCGTGCCCTTCGTCAAGGACATCAGCTGGGCTGACGGGCTGGACGAAAACGGGCGACCCATCTTTAATGAGGCGAACCGGCCCGGTGATCCGGCCGAAGCCGCAGACGGCAAGAAAGGCGAGGTTGTCTTTGCATCGCCCTCGTTCCTTGGGGGCAAGAACTGGATGCCCATGGCGTTCAGCCAGCGCACCGGCAACTTCTACGTGCCCTCGAACGAATGGGGCATGGACATCTGGAACGAACCGATCACCTACAAAAAGGGTGCCGCCTATCTCGGGTCGGGCTTTACCATCAAGCCCAACTACGAAGACCATATCGGCAGCCTGAAGGCGATCGACCCCGACACCGGCGAAACCAAGTGGGAGTTCAAGAACGACGCCCCGCTCTGGGGTGGCGTGATGACCACGGGCGGTGGCCTCGTCTTCACCGGCACCCCCGAAGGCAAGTTCATCGCCTTCGATGACGAGACCGGCGAAGAACTGTGGTCCTTCCAGACCGGCTCGGGCATCGTGGGTCAGCCCATCACCTGGGAACAGGACGGCGAACAATATGTCACCGTCATCTCGGGCTGGGGCGGTGCCGTTCCGCTCTGGGGCGGGGAAGTGGCCAAAAAGGTCAACTACCTGAACCAGGGTGGCATGCTCTGGACGTTCCGCCTGCCGGAACAGCTGGCCTCGGCCAACTGATACCTGCGCAAAACCGTATCGAAACGCCCTCGCATCCGCGGGGGCGTTTTGCGTTGGACGTAGTACCTTTTGACAAGTGACCGATCGGACATGGCTGGTCTAAGCTGTGCCTATGTCGCTTCAAACCTCACCGCTGTCCGATCCCTCCGAAACCAAGGTGCCGCAAGGCTGGGCGCTGGTGATTGATGATCATCCGTTGTTCTGCGATGCGCTTGAACTGACGCTCCGGTCGGTGGCCAATTTCGCACGGGTGGTCACCGCCGACAGCCTGGAACGCGCCCTTGAAAAGCTGGGCGAAGACGTACCCCCCACATTGATTCTGCTGGATCTGAACCTGCCGGATGTCGACGGGCTGGACGGGCTCATGCGGCTCAAACGCACGGCTGACGCGACGCCGGTGATCATTGTGTCGTCCATGACGGACAATTCGATCATCGCCAATTCAATCATCGCGGGTGCGCAGGGGTTTGTGCCCAAACACTCGCACCGGTCCGTCTTCCGCGAAGCCATCGAGACGATCGCCGCGGGCGATATCTACAAACCGTCCGGCTTTGTCGAAGGCAATGGCACGGACCCGAAAGAAGACCACCTGACGCGGCTGACCTCGCTGACCAATCAACAGGCCCGCATTCTTGAACTGATCTGCGAAGGCAAGCTGAACAAGCAGATCGCCTATGACCTGTCCATCGCCGAAACCACGGTCAAGGCACATGTGACCGCGATCATGCGCAAGCTTGGGGTCCAAAGCCGGACCCAGGCCGTGCTGGTCGCGCAAGAAGCCAAGTATTCAAAGGTCTTGCCAAGTCCCGAGTGACGCTCGTATCCTGAGCGCCAGGGAGAACTCAAATGACATTGCAGTCCAAAGCCGACAGGCTTGAAGGACGTGCCGTGGCGGACCAGTACGCTATATTGCGAACTGGTGAAGTGCGCGCTTCAACGACGTCGCCTGTAAAACATCTCAAACGCAAACTGGGTGACAGCCCCTTTGCGCTGGTCGCGCTGTTCGTGACACCCATGATCGACTTTCAAAGCGTCGTCGACGAAGCCGCAGACCTGTTTCCCGACACGGATGTGCTGGCCTGCACGACGGCCGGGGAAATCGGCACCACAGGGTACGAAGAGGGGCTTGTCGTTGCTGTTGGGTTCCCGTCTGACGGGTTTGTCACGACATCGCTGATGATCGAAGACATCAGCGCGCTCGACACCCAATCGACCATCGATCGGATCACGCTGGAACGGATGGCGCTGCGGGACAAGACGCCGGGGCTTGATGACAACTTCGCATTTCTCGTGGTTGATGGCCTGTCGCTCAGCGAGGATACACTCGCCGCCACCATCGCGCCCGCCCTTCGGGACTTTCCGATCTTTGGCGGCTCTGCGGGCGACGGCACCAGCTTTGCCCACACCTATGTTGCGTTGAACGGAAAGGTGGCCACCGACGCGGCCATCCTGACATTGGCCCGCAGCCGGTACCAGACCCGCGTGTTCAGTCTGAACCACCTGATCCCGGGCGACACGCAGATGGTTGTTACGGGCGCCGACCCGGCCCGAAGAATCGTCAAGGAAATCAACGCCGAACCCGCCGCACGTGAATATGCGCGACTTGTGGGCAAGGACCCGGACCAGTTGGATCGTTTCACCTTTGCCTCGCATCCGGTCGTGGTTCGGATCGGCAACACCCACCACGTGCGGGCGATCCAGCAGGTCAACGAGCATGGGGAACTGGTGTTCTTTTCCGCCATTGACGAAGGCATGGTGCTGACTGTTGCGTCGCAGGAAAACCTGTCGGCGCATCTGGAAAAGAAGCTGACGGAACTTGGCACGCCGAACCGGCCGGTAAACATCATTGGCTGCGATTGTATCCTGCGTCGGATCGAGGCCGAACAATCCCAGCAGACACGGCAAATCTCGGACGTGCTGAGCGCGCACAGGGTGACCGGCTTTTCGACCTACGGCGAACAGATTGGCCCGCTGCATGTCAATCACACAATGAGCGGCGTTGCGTTCTACCATCCGGCACCGCATGGCAAGGCGAACGGCGAGTGTCCCTGATCAACCCACAGGATTCGCTTGAGCGGCAGAACGAAAAGCTGCTCCAGATTTCGCAGGCGCTGATGCGCCGGGTCGAACAGAAGACCGAACAATCCGGGTTTGCCTACCAGCAATTCGAACGCGCCGCATTGCTGGAATCCGAGGTGCGCGAACGCACCCGCGATCTGGAACGCACGCTGGATCTGCTCCAGGATTCGAATGCCCGTCTTGAACAGGCCAATCTGGAAACCGAAACGGCCCGCGCCAACCTGACCGAGGCAATCGAGACGATCAACGAAGGCTTTGCGCTGTTTGATCAGGACGACCGGCTGGTGCTGTACAACAGCCGGTTCTGCCGCGACCTTCAGGATGTCGAGGCGATCCTGCACGAGGGTCTGTCCTTCAACGACTATGTCACCTCGATCTCGAACAGCCGCTTTCTCGCCCTGCCGGACGGAGAGACACCCCATGACTGGGCGCAGTTGCGTCTGGAACGGCACCGCGAAGAGCACGTGGTGTTCAACGTCAGCCTGATCTGGGACCGATGGTTGCAAGCCTCGGAACACAGGACGTCGCGCAATGGCACGGTGATCCTGCAAACCGACGTCACCGACATCATCCGCATGGAACGGCAGGAACGCGACAAGATGCGTCACCAGCAGGCGCGCAAGTTGCAAGCCACGCTGGACCACCTCAACCAGGGTGTCTGTATCTTTGACCACGACAAGACGCTGGTGGGCTGGAACAAGCGGATGGACCGGCTGCTGGACGTGGCCCCGGTACGCACCCGCCGCAAGCTGACCTTTGACGACCTGATGGAACAGTTTCAGGAGGAACTGACCTTCGACACCGGCTTTAGCGCGGACCATCTGATCGACTGGACCCGACGCACCCGTCCGCGCGACCCCATCGCGTTCGAGGTGACGCGCAAAGGTGACCAGATCTATAGCATCTTTGCACAGGAAATGCCCGACCGCGGTTTTGTGATCAGCCTGACGGACGTCACGTCTGAACGCGCCGCCACGCGTGCGCTGGCAGAGGTCAATGAAAAGCTGGAGGGATGGGTCGAGGCGCGCACGGCCGAGCTGGAAGAGGCGCTGTCGGATGCCGAACGCGCCAACGCATCAAAGTCCCGCTTTGTCGCCGCGGCCAGCCACGATCTGTTGCAGCCCCTGTCGGCGGCCAAGCTGTTCGTGTCGTCGATCTCGGACCAGACCGACAACCGCGCCATCAAGGAAGTGGTCGCCAAGACCGAAACCGCGCTGCAAGGTGTCGAACAGATCATCGAGGCGCTGTCGGCGATCTCGAAGCTGGACGCGGGCAAGGCGGTGTTCGAGGTACAGCCCGTGTCGCTGACCGAAATCTTCAATCCGCTGCGCGACGAACTGGCGCCGACCGCCCGCGCCAAGGGGTTGACCTTTTCGCTGGTGCACAGCGGACTGACAGTGGTCAGCGACCCCGGATACTTGCGGCGGATCGTGCAGAACCTGCTGTCCAACGCCATCCGCTACACCACCACGGGCCGCATCCTTGCCGGTGTGCGGCGTGTCGGCAGGTTCGCCCGGATCGAGGTCTGGGATACCGGCTGTGGTATTCGCGAGGAAGACCAGCAAACCATTTTCCAGGAGTTCAAGCAGCTTGGCTCGGGCCCGGCGAATGGCGGTCTGGGGCTTGGCCTTGCCATTGTGGAACGGGCCTGCAAGGGCCTTGATCATCCGTTGGAGATGTGGTCGGAGCCGGGGATCGGCAGTTGTTTCAGCCTTGTCGTCCCGGTCTCGGCCCCGACCACCCGGATGCTGAGCCCCTTTGCAAGCCAGGGCCCCACCGTCGAACGTGACCTCAAGGGGTTGCTGGTGATGCTGGTGGAAAACAACCGCAGCGTCGCACAGGCCGTGACGCACCTGATCGAAAGCAGCCGGGGCGAGGTTATCCTGGCGGAAACGGCCGAAGAAGCGCTGGCGACCATTTCCGAAATCGACCTGGTGCCGGATGTATTCCTGCTGGACTATCAACTGGGTGACGGCATGAACGGCATCCAGCTTTACGAACATATCCTGCGCACGTACGGCCCTGTTCCTGCGTCGATCGTGTCGGCGGACCGGACTGCCGAACTGCGGGCGCACTGCAAGCGGCTGAACCTGAACATGCTGGCGAAACCGGTGAACGCGCAGCGGCTTTATGCCTTTCTGAGAGACGGGCTGTGAGGGGGGTCTTGCAGCGTATTCCACGGTCAGTCGGCCGGGACTGACGATGTGTCCCCGCGGGGACACGTGTTTCGGCGCGGTGACCGGATCTTAACCTATTTGAGATTGTCGCGGCGTGACAGACACTTGACCCTGCGGCCGTTGCATTGAGGCGATTTTAACCGTCGCAATGACAGACTGACCTACGAAGCAGGGCGGGTCGCGTTTTCGCCCACCGGACACCCCGAAACAATCCGATCTGACCGCGTTTTTCGGCAAGACGCGCCTGATGCCCACACGGGGTCGCATGGGCATCAGCGTGTCTTTTCACGGTGCGGTCAGGTCAGCCACGCGTCGGTGCCTCGACCTCGGACCAGGCTTCGACCATTTCGGGCATGCGGGCACCCTGAACATCGATTGCGGCGATCTGACCGTTCAGGTCCGCCAGTTCATCCGCAGTGAACGTGATCCCGCTGGCACCGGCGTTTTCAAGCATGTGCGGCATCTGGGTCGTGCCGGGGATCGGCACGATTGTCGGGCTTTGCGCCAGCAGCCATGCGAGTGCGATCTGGCCCGGTGCCGCATCCTTGCGGTCGGCCCATGTGCGGGCAAGTTCGACCAAAGCCATGTTGGCCGCCCGGTTATCCATGTCCATCCGGGATGTGCCAGCGCGGAAATCACCGGGCGCAAAACTGGTGCCCATGTCGATGGCCCCGGTGAGAAAGCCGTAGCCCAGCGGGCTGAACGGGACAAAGCCGATGCCCAGGTCCTCGCACAGGGCCAGCAACCCGTTCTCCGGTCCGCGCCACAGCATCGAATATTCGTTCTGCACCGCCGCGACCGGCAGTTCCGCATGGGCGCGGCGCAACGTGTCGTGGCCCATTTCCGACAGCCCCCAATGCAGCACCTTGCCTTCGTCCATCAGGTCCTTGACCGCACCGGCGACATCCTCGATCGGGACCTCGGGATCGACGCGGTGTTGATAGAGAAGATCGATCCGATCCGTGCGCAAGCGGCGCAGCGACCCTTCGACCGACTTCTTGATGTGGTCCGGGCGGCTGATCAGCCCCGGTGCCCAAGCGCCGGTTTCAAGGTCCACGTTGAACCCGACCTTGGTCGCGATCTGGATCTGGTCACGTATCGCGCCGGTGGCTTCGCCCAGGATGCGTTCGGAGTCGTGCGGGCCATAGACCTCGGCGGTGTCAAAGAAGGTGATCCCCTGATCGAATGCCGTCTTGATGATGTTGTGCATCTCGGCCCGGTTGGGAATTGTCGTTTCGAAGGTTCGGCTGTGGTTCTGCACGCCGAGGCCAAGCGCGGAAACCTCAAGATCGCCCAGCATCCGGCGGCCGGTCGTCCCGGTTGCGCCACTGCTGGTCGCCGTGGATTGAGCGCGGGCGGAACGGGCGGCGATGCCGCCCAGCGCCATGGCGGCGGCGCCTGCGGTCAGAAGCGAACGGCGGGTGGTGTTGATTGGATTGGTCATGTGATTGGTCCTTGGATCAGGGAATTTTCAGACGTGAGCGTAAGTGGCGGTGTCAGCTGCCCGGTGTGTTGCGGACAACCGCGTTGCCGGACCAGCCCGCAACCCGCGCGTTCGCAGGGATCGTCGCGGGTTGCCCCCTGAGAAGCGTGTCCACAGTGATGGCCATCCCGGACAGCGATGCGTCTTCGGCAGGTGCCGGTGTGGCGGTGACCATCACCGTCGCCAGGACAGGTGCAGTAGGTGAGCGTTTCATCAGATGTCTCCATCGTGTTGCGGCGATGAGAGATATCTGGGGGTGCAGTTACATAATTGGAAATTCTATAATGATATGGAAATCATGCCTCAGTGGCATCAATCGCTTGAACGATATGTTGCAGGCGTTGCGCCAGTCCCCCTGCAGGTTTGCGGGCCGCAAAGAGGAACTGGATCGGGACGGACACACCCCGGACCTTGTAGAACCGGACATTGCGCGGTGGCCGGTGGGTGTTGGCGACATTGACAAACGCGCACCCGACCCCTGCCGAGACGAGGCTGAGTATCGTCGTTTCGGTCTCCGCCTCTTGCACGACAACCGGATCGAACCCGATGCCGGAGAGCGCCCCAAAGAGCGCGTCGTGATATCCCGGCGCCACTGACCGGGGGAAAGAGACGATCGGCAACCCGTCGATGTCGTCCAGGTCCAGTGGACCGTCCGTGTCGAACACCAGATCCGCAGACGCCGCCATGACAACATCATCCGTGCGCAGCGGCAGGAGAGTCAGTGCATCCACAACCAGGTTGGGTTGGGGATAGACAAAGCCCACATCGAGTTTGTCCGTCAGCAACGCGTCGATCTGTTCAACCGATCCCATCGGAACAACGTCCAGCCTGACATCCGGGTAGGCCCGCGCGAACCTGCTGAGGGCGATGGGCAAGTGCCCGGCCCAGGACGCGCTTTCCAGCAACCCGATCCGCAGGTGGCCAGCTTCGCCCTTGTCGATGCGCCGCGCTTCCTCTGCCGCATTTTCCGAGGCCGCCAGGACGGCACGGGCCCGCGCGGCAAAGGCGCGTCCGGCATCCGTCAGGACCACGCGCCGCCCTTCGCGCAGCAACAGGTCCACGCCCACGTCCGCTTCGAGATCGCGGATCTGACGGGAGACGGCGGGCTGGGCGATGTTCAGCCGGTCGGCCGCGTGGCTTATGCCCCCGTGATCTGCCACAGCCACAAAATACCGCAAATGCCGAAGCTCCATCATCCATACCTATGCGTTATGATTTACGTGTATATTTAGCATTGGTTGATATCATTCAAAAGTGCCATTCTTTGGTCGTCGCACCCGGAGTTGGAACAATGCCCCTGCACCGCCTGTCTGGTCCGTTTGTGGGCGTCCTGACCATCCTGTGCTGGTCGGCCTACAACGTCGCGGCCAAACACGGGATCGACACCGGCATGTCGCCCGAAGCACTGGTCTTTCTGCGGTTTTCGGTGCCGGGCATCGTGGCCGTGCCGGTGCTGTTGATCCTTGTCGCGCGGGGCAGGACCCTGGGCATACCGGTGTCCCGTCTGTTGGTTCTGGTGCTGTTGGGCGGCCCGCTGTTTGGCCTTGCCGCTGTCAGTGGATATGTGCACGCCCCGCTGTCCCACGGATTGCTGTTTGCGCCGGTGGCCGTGTTTCTGATGAGCAGCCTGCTGGGACGCCTGCTGTTGCGCGAGCCGGTGACAGGCCGCCGCATGGGGGCCGCCGCGCTGATGTTTGCGGCGCTCGCGATCCTGGTGGGGTTGGACATGCGGGCCGTTGGCACCGCGTGGAGCCAGGGGGCCGCATTCTTTGTGCTGGCGGGCGCGATGTGGGGTGCCTACATCGTTTTGCTGCGCCATTGGTGCATTCCCATGCCCGAAGGGGCCGTGGGCGTGGCTGCGGGTGCCGCCCTTGTCGCGCTGCCCGTTCTGGGTGCGGCCGCAGTTGAGACGTTGCGTACGGCACCGGCTGCCGAGATTGCCCTGCAAGCCCTGATGCAGGGCGTCGTTGGCGGCGTGATCAGCGTCGTGGCCCTGATCGGTGTGGTGCGGACCCTGTCCGTGCACACCGCGTCGTTGCTGCCCGTGTTCACGCCGGTTGTTGCCCTTGGCATCGCATATGTCCTGTTTGGCGCGGTTCCGTCGGGTGCAGAAGTGGCGGGTGTTGCGATCATAGCCATCGGATTTGTCGTCAGTCTGGGCCTGCGTGTCCCCGAAGGCTGGTCAAACCGCGTGTCCCATGCACATCGTTGAGCCAGACGCATCCACAGCAAGGCGTTCACAGTGATGTCGCAAGGCACCGACACTTTCGAGACGGAATCCGCGGCCCGCCTGATCCGGGCGGAGCAGACGGGGCTGCGTCTGGCCATTGCGTGCCGCACGCTTGTGACCGGGCTGGCCTTTGCGTGGTATGTCGGTGCCCCGCTTCTGTTCAGCGGGTTCGAGCCGCGATTTGCTGCGATCCTTGTCCTGCTGGTGTTCACGGCCGTGGGCGTGGCCCATCTGGCGGCGATCGGCACACGGTTTGATCGGTGGTGGATGAAATATGCCGTCTACGCCCTGGACACCCTGTCGATCTGCGCGACCTTTGCGCTGATCCCGATCAGCCGTGCGGACGACGTGCCCCAGATCATCGCGTTCCGCGCCTATGGCATCTATTACCTGTTCCCCCTTGTCGCCATCGCCTGCCTGAGCCTGTCGTGGCGGTTGGTCCTGTGGACCGGCGCACTGTGCGTTGCCGGTTGGTGGGGCGCGTTCCTGTGGGTATCGACGCGCATGGAGAATTCCTTGTCCTGGGCGGACATCCCCGCAAATGCGACGCGACAGGATTACGAGACGGTGTTCCTGTCCATGGACTTTATCGGACGGGGAAACCGGATCGAAGAGACCGCGATGATCATGTTTGCGGCCCTTGCCCTGGCCGTCGCGGTCTACAGGGCCCGCAGCGTGTTCTTTGCCCAGGTGGCATCCGAACTGGAATCACGCCAGGAACGATCAGCCCGGGAACGCGTCAGCACGCTGTTCGGAAAATACGTACCCGCGGACATCGCCAATTCGCTGATCGAAAATGACGGACGCATGCGTCCGCGCCGTGCGGCGGGCACTGCGCTGGTGATGGATATCGCAGGCTTTACCGCCTTTTCGTCTCGGCATACGCCCGAGCATGTCATCACCGTGCTGGATGCCTTTCTGTCGGACGCGACGGAGGCCGTTTCCGAACAGGGGGGCACCGTGATGTCCTATCTGGGTGACGGGTTCCTGGTGACGTTCAATGCGCCCATCAGCATCCCCGACCCGGCCCGCGCGGCAGTTGCAACCGCGACAAGGTTGGTGGAGGTCGGCAAGGCGCATGGCTTTGGCATCCGCGTCGGGATTGCCAGCGGCGATCTGGTGACCGGCACGATTGGGTCGTCCGAACGCCAGTCCTTTACCGTGTACGGCGACGCGGTGAACCTGGCCGCGCGGCTGGAAAGCCAGTGCAAGCGCCTTGGCGTTCCTGTTCTGGTCGATGCGGATACGCGGGCCGCCTGTGGACCGTCCGCGCCACTTGCAACGCTTGGCGTGCAACAGATCGACGGGTTGGTTGGCGACGTGCCGGTGTTTGGCCTGTCGGATACTGCGGGTGGCTAAGCGCTTTTCCTGCGGATGCCGCCGGGGGTTTCGCCAAGCTGCTTGGTAAAGGTCGAGGTCATGTGCGCCTGACTGGAAAACCCGCAGGCATAGGCCACTTCGGACAGGGGCATGTCCGAGGTCATCAGATATTCGGTCGCCCGGTGCAGCCTGCGACCAATCACGAATTGATGCGGGCTTGCCCCTGTGGCGGCCTTGAAGGCCTTGGAAAACCTGAACACATCCTGTTTCAGAACAGATGCCATCATGGACAGGTCGATGTTGCTTTCGAGGTTGCCTTCGACAAAGTCGGTGATTGTCTTGAGATCGCGTTGCGACAATTCATGGTCGGTCTGCGTGCGTTTCTGTTTTGAAAACGTCCGCAACACCTCGGATGCCACCATCAGGCCAAGGGTTTCGGATTCGATGTTCGTGTCCAGGTCGTTCTGCATCATCGCTTCGAAATGCAGAAGGATCAGATGGGCAATCCGTGGATTGTGCCAACCGAAGCGGGGTTCAAGATCGCCGACAGTGTCAAAACCGATGTCGGACTGTATGACCTGGGCAAACACGTCCTTGTGGATCGCGATGCAATCCGTCTGCGTGCGCCCCTGAAACGCATATTCCGCGTTCGTATTGGCCGTCGAGAACCCAAGCACCCCCGAATGCACCATGGCGGTCATTTCGACATTGTCCTGCCGTGTGACCACATGCCCGTTCGCGTGGCGCTGCAATGTCAGGTCGTACTTGTCATCGGCGGGTACAATCGCCTCGTGATCGCCCACGGTGAAGCGGGCGCAACTGACCGGTAGGTTGCGATCAACAAACACCGCATGAAGGTTCAATTCATCCGGATTGACCGAAACCGAACACCGTTCATATCCCGCAACTGGCGGCAGATTCCGGGTCATATCAGATGCTCCTTACGCGTCGTGCAGTATTGCGCCATCATGGTCGCTATCCACCCCTGCCTGGCGCTGCCAACGCAACCCCAAAGTCATTCACATCAAAAAAGACTGTCTCAGACCGAAGATTTGTCTGTCCCGCGCGCAGTATTTATCAGGTTCTGGCGCAGATATTTCAGAGTCTTGCAGTTGCGCTGTCTCTCATGTCTTTTCGCACTTTAGCGCATGACCGACCGGTCCTTGCGCCTTGGTCGGGTTGGGCCGTCCCCCCTCAGGCCGCGAGCGCCCGACCGTCTTGACGCAAAAGGTAGAGCGATGCCCCGACAATAAAAGCCGACCCCAGAAGCATAGAGCCCGGCGGCATGAACCCGAACACGGCGATCCCCAACACGACGTTCACCGGCAGTTTGAGGTGATCAAACGGTTGCAGGAAGCTGGCATCCGCGACGCTGTAGGCCGACGCCAGCGTAAATTGCGCCAGGCCGGTCAGGATGCCGGCCGCGATGGCAATGGCCCAGGCCCCCCCGACCATCGACAGATCACCCGCACCCAACGCAACGGTCAGGTTGATCGGCGTCAGCAGCAGCATGACGTAGAAGGTGATCGTGGCCGGGCTTTCCGTTTGCGTCAGCCGCTTCATCAACAGTGAGGCTATGGCCCACAATGCAGCCGCGATGACGGGCAGGATCGCATAGAGCGTGAACCTGTCCGACCAGGGTGACAGTATGATCATCCCGCCCAAGAACCCGGTGGCAACCGCAATCCAGCGTTCCACCGCGATCCTTTCCCGCAGGAAGATACGCGCGCCGATGGTCACGAAGAACGGGGACAGCATGGCAAGTGCAATCGCCTGCCAGATCGGAACATGTGCCAGGCCCATGACCCAGAACTGAATCCCTGCCGCGGCAAAGACGACCTGGATCAGGTGGACCGGAAAGTGTCGCGTCGCGAGCGGTGCAAGGCCCTTTGCCGTGATCAGCGGCAACATGAAAAGGAACGCGACGGCGTATTGCCAGAAGGCCACCGTGGTCGATTGCAGCCCCGCGCCCATCGTGGCGTATTGCACCAGGGTGTTGGCCCCGGCAAAGAGCGCCCCCGTCGTCACCATCAACGCCGCACCACGGATAGCAGGCCTGCGCATCTGCATCGCAGCGATCATGGATTTGGCCCTGAGGGTGATGGAAACGGTACTTTAGGGTCGATATTCATTGGATCCAATTGTTTTTATTATATATTTCGCAAGGTCGATATAGTACGTTGTGCGTATCATATTTTGCGCAACATGAATTTTATGTAAGGTTAGCGCGCGACCCGGAAAAGTCCCGCACCCGGCGGGCAGGCAAAAAAACCCGGGCACGCAGGCCCGGGCAAGTCCAACAGGGAGGTGCATGTTTTGCCGCGGGGGCCCCGACATGCGCGGGCTTCGTGCCGTTAACCTGTGCCAAGGCGAAAGGTTCCGCTTTGACCCAGATCAATCTCAGGCCATCAGACGGTACCCACCGGATTCGGTCACAAGAAGGCGCGCATTTGACGGATCTGGTTCAATTTTCTGACGCAAGCGGTAGATGTGCGTTTCCAATGTGTGGGTCGTGACACCGGCATTGTAGCCCCATACCTCGTGCAGCAGCACGTCGCGGGCCACCACGCCTTCGGTCGAACGGTAGAGGAACTTGAGGATGTTCGTCTCTTTCTCGGTCAGGCGGATTTTGCGGTCGTCTTCGGTGACCAGCATTTTGACCGATGGTTTGAATGTGTATGGCCCAAGCGTGAACACCGCATCTTCGGACTGTTCGTGCTGACGCAGTTGGGCTCGGATGCGGGCCAGAAGCACAGGGAACTTGAACGGCTTGGACACATAGTCATTGGCCCCGGCATCAAGGCCCAGGATCGTGTCCGCGTCGGTGTCGTGGCCCGTCAGCATCAGGATCGGCGATTTGACCCCCTGCTTGCGCATCACGCGGCACAGTTCGCGCCCGTCCGTGTCGGGCAGGCCAACATCAAGGATGACAAGGTCATAGATTGCTTCCTTGGCCTTGACCAATGCGTCCTGGCCGTTGCCGGCTTCGAACACATCGAAGTCTTCGGTCATGACCAATTGTTCGCTGAGCGCTTCGCGCAGGTCTTCGTCGTCATCGACCAGCAGGATCTTTTTCAGTTGTGCCATTGGCCTTACCTCCGCTTCGTGTTGAAGGATAGATGCGCTTTGGGGGCGAATTCAGCAAGTTATGCCCCATTTGTTTCACGCCCATGTGTCGGGGAACGGGCAAATGTTTCAATTCTCTTGCGATTTGCTTATGTCGGGCGGGCGTAGACGAGGATTTGTTACATGGGGCTGGGCCCGGATATCGTGGAGATGTTGGCGCGGGCACGGGCCGATCTGCGCATGGGGGTGCCCGTTGTCATATTGGGCGAACGGTCTGTGCTGGCCGTGGCGGTCGAGACGTTGACCCCTGCCCGGCTGGAAACCATGCGCGCCCTGGAGGGCGATCTGACACTGGCGCTGACAGGATGGCGGGCCGAGACGTTGAAGGCGCGAACCTATGATGGTGATCTTGCCCGCATCGCCGTTCCGGATGCCGCCGCCCTGGGATGGCTGCAATCGCTTGCTGATCCGGCTGACGACCTGTCGACGCCCATGAAGGGCCCCCTGCGGTCCCTGCGCGACGGTGATGCGGCACCGCACCGCGCGGTGCTGCAATTGTGCAAGGCCGCGCAATTGCTGCCCGCAGCGCTGTGTATCGAGATCGAGGACGGCCTTGGCGTTGCGGTGCGCGAGGGATTGACCGCCGTGCCGCTGACGCTGGCCGCACCTCTCTTGGGCGGGTCGAGCCTGTTGCACCCTGTGGTGCAGGCCCGACTGCCGGTCGAGGCATCCGAGGCCGGACGATTGCACGTGTTCCGGCCCGAAGATGGTGGCGAAGAACATTACGCCTTTGAAATTGGCCGCCCAGACCGCAGCAAACCCGTGTTGGCGCGGCTGCATTCGGCCTGTTTCACGGGCGACGTGATGGGCAGTCTGAAATGCGATTGCGGCCCGCAACTGCGGGGTGCCCTGGCCCAGATGGGCGCAGAGGGCGCGGGTGTCCTTTTGTATCTGAACCAGGAGGGGCGCGGCATTGGCCTTGCCAACAAGATGCGCGCCTATGCCTTGCAGGATCAGGGGTTTGATACCGTGGATGCCAATCACCGCCTGGGTTTCGAAGATGACGAGCGCAATTTTGAGCTGGGATCGGATATCCTGAAGTCATTGGGATTTGGGGCTGTGCGCCTGCTGACCAACAACCCCCGAAAAGTGGTGATGATGGAAAAAAGCGGCATCGCCGTGACCGAACGCGTGCCACTGAAGGTCGGCGAGAACCGGTTCAACCGCGCCTATCTGGCGACCAAGGCCGCGAAGTCGGGGCATCTGTTGTGACGCCCTTGGATATGGTGGTCACGCTGCGCCGCATGCGCTTTGCCGGGCGGTGGTTTCCCTGCACGTTAGGCAAGGGCGGCATCACAGACAGCAAGCGTGAAGGGGATGGGTCCACACCACGCGGTCTGCACCGGATTGTCGGAATGCTGTACCGTCCAGACCGCATGGCGCGCCCCGCAGATTGGGCGCTGCCCATAAGGCCCGGCGATCTGTGGTCAGATGATGCAGGGGACGAAGACTATAACCAGATGGTCCGCGCACCCTATGACCATAGTCACGAGCGGTTGCGCCGGGCTGATCCGCTTTATGATCTGGTGATCCTGACGGACTGGAACTGGCCCTATGCCGTGAAGGGGCGTGGGTCAGCCATATTTATCCACCGTTGGCGCAGGCCCGGATATCCAACCGAGGGCTGTGTTGCGTTGCAGCCCAACGATTTGCGTTGGATCGCGCCCCGGATCCGCTTTGGCACCCGACTGATTGTCCGCTAGCGGTTGGGCAGACCTGCCCTGCGCCGTTGCGCGCGCAGTTCGGACCTGGACGGCAGTGATGCGATCAATTCGTCCAGCCCCGCCAGCACATTCGCATGCACGCGGCCATAGCGTCGGCGCGGATAATCGGGATCGTCGTTTTCCGCGGCCCATTTTCGGGCGCATGTCATGGCTTCGATCCAGTCATCGCGGTCCCCACCCAGCCACTGGTTGATGGGACGCGCCACCGTTTCGCTGAGTGACGCAAAAAGGGCGGGGCCGCCATCGGGCGGCTGGTTTGGATTGGCGAGTAACAGCAGGCGCGCGCGGAATTGCCCCCGATACATGACGCAACCGGCCTGTACCCGCTTGCCCGCGTTGAACAGCTCAGCCGCGCGTGCGTAATCATCCCAGGCGCTGGGTGTGATTGGCCCCGGCGTCACGGATTGGGCAAAGACAAGCGTTGGCCAGAAGAGACCGAGAAAGACCAAATACCGCATCACTGCACCTCCCTTTCGCCGAATATAGCAGATCCCACGCGCACATGCGTGGCCCCAAGCGCGATGGCGTTTTCGAAATCGCTGCTCATGCCCATGGAGAGGCCCGCGAGACCGTTGCGCGCCGCGATCTTGGCCAGCAAAGCAAAGTGGAGCGATGGTTCTTCGTCAATGGGCGGGATGCACATCAGGCCCTGAACCGGCAGATCCAACGCAAGACAATCTGCGATGAATGCATCGGCGTCGGCGGGCTGTACGCCGGCCTTTTGTGGTTCTTCGCCGGTGTTGATTTGCAGGAACAGGTCCGGGCAATGGCCCAACTCTTGCGCCAGGCGCGCGATGGCCTTGGCCAGTTTGGGTCGGTCCACGGAATGGATCGCCTGAAACAGGTCCATCGCCTGACGGGCCTTGTTGCTTTGGAGCGGGCCGATGAGGTGGACATCTACATGCCCATACTGCGCGCGCAGGTCCGGCCACTTGCCCGCAGCCTCTTGCACCCGGTTTTCGCCAAACAGGCGGTGCCCCTGATCCAGAACGGCTGTTATCCGTTCGAGCGGTTGCACTTTGCTGACGGCGATCAGATGGACATCGGCAGGTGAGCGCCCCGCCTTTGCACATGCGGCGTCAACCTTGGCAGAGATTTCAGACAGAGACATCGTGTGCACCTATCGCGTTGGGATCACGGCGCAGAAAGCACGACAGGATCACAAATGCAAAGGGCTGAAACGAAAAGGGGCAGGCCATAGGCCCGCCCCAAATCGTCAGTGAGTGTTCAACTATTAGAAGTTGAAGACCACACCCAGGTCGGCGAAGGTGTCGCCCTGGATTTCGCCAACACCACCGCGCAGCGACACACCGCCGCCCAGCGAGTGGCGGAAGCCGATGCCGTAGGATTCTTCATCAGCTGCACCGTCACCGGCATCTGCGAATGCAAAGCGGATTTCGGTTGCCGCGCCGACGTCGTACTTGACCGAGAAGCCGTACGAGGTGTCGGGGTTGGCGTCGTAGTCAGCGATCAGGATCGAGAACGCGAATGCGCCGATCTCACCGCCGAACGACAGAGCGTAGAAGTCGTTGTCAACACCAGCGGACGCGACTTCAGCAGTCACGGCACCAGCAGCGTCGATGGTTTGCGTTGTGATATCGGAGTCTTCGTTACCGAACGCGACACCAACCGAGTAGTTGCCGAAGTTATAGCCGAAGCCGATCTGGTACTCTTCACGCTGTTCCAGAACCCGCGTACCAGCCTGTGCTGTGTCCGAGGTGTCGCTGGTGACCAGAGCCGAGTCGTCGGTGATCGATGCCGAAACGGTGAAGTCGCCAGCAGTGTAGCGCAGTTTCACGGTCGGAGCGATACCTGTGCCGGGATCAGATGTGCCGAAGCCGGAAGCAGGCAGGCCGAACGACGTCGATTGTTCGATCGACGAGGTCAGACCAACGCCGAAGCCGTAGTAGTCAACAACGTCGCCGGAGTCGATAACGTCAGACACGTGACCCACGTCCAGACGGAAACCGCCGGTCGACACGGCAAAACCGGCTGCCGAGTTGTTGGCGACGTTCGAGTTGCCCTGCGCTTGGTCGTCTGTTTGGAAACGAATACGACCTTCGAATTCCAGGCCGTTGTCGGATGTTGTCGTACCTGTTGCCGTCAGACGGAAACGCTGTTCGATGCGCAGTTCGTCTGTTGTGGCGGAGTCGTTGCCTTCATCATACAGAAGGCCGAAGCGGCCAAAGCCGCCAAAGCTAACTTCCGCAGCTGCCATGCCTGTGGTGGCGATCAGCGCGGTTGTAGCGAAGAGAACTTTTTTCATGAGTTTTCCCTCGGTTTTCAGTCACACGCCCTAACCGGGGAATCCGGCGAGGGGATGAATGCTGTCTCAACCATTTGCCGGGGCATCTCAAGCGACGCATCATACACGGGCCGCAATTCCGGCATGGTTGGTGCAGCTTTGCCACAGTCCTGCCGCATCCCCATTCATCGCATTATAGTAGCCGAACATGCGCAAGCGCCCGTCTTGCGAGCCTGTAGCAACTTGTCTATCACGGTGCGCAACGAACAGGGGTTGGGAAGTCCTATGGGCAAAACACGAGTGGTGGGCCGGTTGGCCGTTCTGTCTTTTGCGGTGTTTCTTACCGCGTGTGGCGGCCGTGTGGGCGTGACAGACCCCGACTCGGAACGGATTGTCGGCGACGGTGACAGCGCGCGCGAGCGGGATATTCGCACCGGCACAACGCTGGGCGAGGCGCTGCGCGCAAGGCGCAACCAGGAATCCATCGTTCGCGTGAACAAATACATCTGGTCCGCGACCCTGCAGGTCCTCGACTTCTTGCCAATCCAGTCGGTTGACCCGTTCACCGGCGTGATCGTCACCGGCTTTGGTACGCCACCCGGCGGCGGCCGGGCCTACCGAGCAACCGTGTTGATCGGTGACCCGGCCCTTGACGCGCGGTCGTTGAACGTGGCGTTGCAGACCCGCAATGGCCCGGCCAGCGCCGCGACCGTGCGCGCCATCGAAGACGCGATCCTGACACGGGCCCGCCAACTGCGCGTGGCGGACAACCGTCTATAGGCCCTTTCACGACACATCATTCCACACTATCAGATGCGCCGGGCCAATCAGCCCGGCGTTTGCACATTCAGGACCAGACCATGGCAACCTATACCCCATCCACGATCGAAGCCCGCTGGCAGGCCGCCTGGGACAAGGCCAACGTGTTCACAGCGACCCGCAGCGCCGACAAGCCCAAGTATTATGTGCTTGAGATGTTTCCCTACCCGTCGGGCCGCATCCATATGGGGCACGTGCGCAACTATACGATGGGCGACGTGATCGCGCGCTACAAGATGTCGACGGGCCATAACGTGCTGCACCCGATGGGCTGGGATGCCTTTGGAATGCCTGCGGAAAACGCAGCCATGGCCATCGGCGGCCACCCCAAGACATGGACCTACGACAACATCGCCGACATGCGCAGCCAGATGAAGCCGCTGGGCCTTTCCATTGACTGGTCGCGCGAGTTCGCCACCTGCGACCCCGAATATTATGGCCAACAGCAAGCGCTGTTCCTTGATATGCTTGAGGCCGGTCTGGTCTATCGCAAGAACGCGCAGGTGAACTGGGACCCGGTCGATATGACCGTTCTGGCCAATGAGCAGGTGATTGACGGCAAAGGATGGCGGTCTGGCGCCGAGGTCGAGCGACGCGAGCTGACCCAGTGGTTCTTCAAGATCTCGGACATGGCCGGAGAGCTGAAGGACGCGCTTGCGGGCCTTGAAAACTGGCCCGCCAAGGTCCGCCTGATGCAGGAAAACTGGATTGGCGAAAGCCGTGGCATCGATATCCCGTTTGTCCGTACGGATGGAAACGGCACGATCCTGTGCTATTCGACCCGCCCCGACACGATGCGCGGCGCATCCTTCATTGCCGTGGCACCCGACCACCCGGTCGCGAAGGCGCTTGAGACCGAAAACCCCGATCTGGCCGCCTTTATCGACGAATGCCGAAAGATGGACACCACCGAAGCGGCCATGGAAAAGGCGGAAAAGAAGGGTGTGGACACCGGCGTGCGGGTCAACCACCCGGTCTACCCCGATGTCGAACTGCCCGTCTGGATCGGCAATTTCGTTCTGATGGATTACGGCACCGGCGCTGTTTTTGGCTGCCCGGCCCACGATCAGCGTGACCTGGATTTTGCCCGCAAATACGACCTGCCCGTTCAAAATGCATTCTATATGCCCGGCAACGAAACCGAGGTCGCAAACGAGGCCTTGGTGCCCGCCAAGACCGAGAAGGTCGCCTATATCGATCATTTCGCGGGTGTGACCGAGGTCACAAGCCAAGAGGCCATCGACGCCACCATCGACTATTTCGAGGCGCACGGGCTGGGCAAGGGTCAAACACAATACCGCCTGCGCGATTGGGGCCTGTCGCGTCAACGCTATTGGGGCTGCCCCATTCCGGTTGTGCATTGCGATGACTGCGGCGTGGTGCCTGAAAAGAAAGAGAACCTTCCGGTCGAATTGCCCGACGATGTCAGCTTTGACATCCCGGGCAACCCGCTGGACCGCCACCCGACCTGGCGTGACGTGCCCTGCCCGGCCTGCGGCAAGCCTGCGAAACGCGAAACGGACACGATGGACACGTTTGTGGATTCGTCCTGGTACTTTGCCCGCTTTACCGCCCCGCGTGCGGACACGCCCACGGTTCAGGAAGACGCCGCATACTGGATGAACGTGGACCAGTATATCGGCGGGATCGAACACGCGATCCTGCACCTGCTTTATTCCCGGTTCTTTGCGCGGGCGATGCAGATCACAGGGCACCTGCCCAAATCCGCGATCGAGCCGTTCGATGCGCTGTTCACCCAAGGGATGGTCACGCACGAGATTTACCAGTCCCGCGATGACAAGGGGCGGCCCGTCTACCACCTGCCCGAGGATGTGACGGACGGCAAGCTGTCCGACGGCACGCCGGTCGAGATCATCCCCTCTGCCAAGATGTCGAAATCCAAAAAGAACGTGGTCGATCCGCTGGGCATCATCGCAAGCTACGGCGCTGACACCGCGCGCTGGTTCGTCCTTAGCGACTCTCCGCCCGAACGGGATGTGGAATGGACGGCCTCGGGCGCGGAGGCCGCGTTTAAACACCTGACCCGCGTCTGGAACATCTGCGACCGGATCGGCGAAATGGACAAGGATGCGCCCGGCACGGGTGACGACGACCTGCTGCGCGCCATGCACAAGACGATCCACGATGTGACGATGGGCGTCGAATCATTCGGCTTTAACGCAGCCATCGCCAAGCTCTATGGCTTTACCGCGACACTGCAGAAATCCAGGGCCAGCCATGCGGCCCAGCGCGAAGCGGTGATGACGCTTGCCCAGTTGATGGCCCCGATGACCCCGCACCTGGCCGAAGACATCTGGGCCCATCAGGGTGGCAACGGGCTGATCATCAACGCCCCTTGGCCGGTCGCGGACGCAGGGATGCTGGTGTCGGATACCGTGACTATGCCCATCCAGATCAATGGCAAACGGCGCGGTGAAATCACCGTACCCGCCGATATGGACAAGGCCGAGGTTGAAAAAGCGGCGCTGGCGACCGAAGCTGTGCAAAAGGCGCTGGACGGCGGATCGCCCAAGAAGGTGATTGTGGTCCCGGGCCGTATCGTGAACGTGGTGGTCTGACCCGACATGCGCATCCTTGCTGCCCTTGCCCTGATCCTGATGGTGTCCGCCTGCGGGTTTGAACCGGTCTATGGCCCCGGGGGAACAGGCACGCAGTTGCAGAACAGGGTGTTGGTGGACAAACCCATCGACCGCGAGGGGTTTTTGTTGGTGCGCCAACTGGAGGAACGTCTGGGCCGCACCGGCGATCCCGCCTACAGGCTGGGTATCAAGCTGGCCGTGGCGGAAGAAGCACGCGCAATCGACCCGGATGGTGACATACGCCGGTTCCACGTGATCGGCACCGCGGAATACACGCTGGCAGATGCCGCAACCGGCGCAATTGTTCGTTCGGACAGTGTGGACAACTTTGTGGGTTACTCCGCCACCGGCACGACCGTTGCGACACTGGCTGCCAAGCGCGACGCAACCGAACGCCTGATGACGATCCTCGCGGATGAGATCGTGCTGCAATTGCAGGCTTCGGAACTGTGAAGCTGAATACCGGTCAGGCGAATGCCTACTTTTCCAAACCTGATGCGGATGCTGCGGGGCTGTTGATATATGGCGCGGACGGTATGCGTATCGCGTTGAAGCGACAGCAGGTGGTCGCGGCCCTGATCGGCCCGCACGGCGAAGAGGAAATGCGGCTGACCCGTATCGCGGCAGCGGACCTGCGCAAGGAACCCGCCCTTTTGCTGGATGCGGTCAAGGCCATCGGATTTTTCCCGGGGCCGCGCGTGGCGCTGGTCGAGGACGCCAATGATACGGTGGGCCCCATCGTCACCAACGCCCTGTCGGATTGGGCGCCGGGGGATGCGCAAATCGTGGTGACGGCCGGTGCGCTGAAACCGACATCCAAGCTGCGCAAGGCGTTCGAAGCCCATACATTGGCCTACGCCGTCGGCATCTACGACACGCCCCCCACACGCGACGAGATCGAGCGCGACCTGACAGCCGCCGGTATCACAAACCCGCCCCAAGAGGCGATGCACCTGCTGATGGACCTTGCGCGCCAACTGGAACCGGGGGATTTCCGCCAAACTCTGGAAAAGATCGGGCTGTACAAGCTGAACGATCCCGCCCCGCTCAGTGCTGATGACATTGCGGCCTGCGCCCCCGCGTCGATCGAGGCGGATGTGGACGACGTTCTGCTGGTTGTGGGTGACGGCAACGCGGCGGCCATCGGTCCGGTGATGCAGCGCCTGCAAGCGCAGGGGGCAAATGCGGTGTCGCTGTGCATCGGGGCCATGCGCCACTTCCGAACCCTGCACCGCGCGGCAAGTGACACATCTGGCCGCCCGCAGATCTGGGGCCCGAACCGGGACAAGATGCTGGCACAGGCCCGCAATTGGGGCGCACCCAAGCTGGAGATGGCACTGACCGAATTGACCGATACGGACCTGCAACTTCGGTCCGCGGGCCAAAACGCACCCGCACTGGCGGTGGTCGAACGCTGTTTCATCCGCCTTGCCATGCTCGCCCGGCGCTGAACGCGTTCGTATTTCTCTGACTTAAGACATCCCGGGGACGTCGCCACAGTGACGGGGGCAAAGCCCCGTCATCATGTCATCGCCGCATGGCGGCCCTTGGATCACGCGTGGTCCGGGGGCGGGGCCGCAAACATAGCGATGACCTCCGCCTCGGTCATCTGGTGGCGCCCCGCACCGGCAAAGGCGTATCCATCTGGCTTGAGGTCAATGTAAAGCTCCCCCGTCAGCGGGATGTTGGACGCATCGGAAAAGGTGCCCAACCCCACATGCATTTCGCCGTTCATCGGTCCCGGGGCCGTCACGCGGTAGAACACCGAGGCGCCGCAAGACTTGCAAAACGCCCGCTCCGCCCACTCGGACGAGGTATAGATTGTCAGGTTGTCTTTGCCGTGGATCGTCATGCCATCCTTGGGAACACGCACCCCCAGAAATACGCCGCCGGACCATTTGCGGCACATCCCGCAATGGCAGGCCCCGGTTTCTGTCACCGGGGTGGTGATTTCGAACGTAACCGCGCCGCAGACGCAAGAACCTGTGTGGGACATGAAACCCTCCTGTCTTAGATGCACACGCACGCTACCACACCGGTGTGACAAATCCTGACAGCAGGCTTGCGACCCGTCCCGCTGCCTGCAATCGTGCAAGCGCAGCAAAAGGAACACCCCATGTACCGAGTCGTCGGAACCGTCAAAAGCCGTGCATTTCGTGTGCTCTGGATGCTTGAGGAGCTAGGCCAGCCCTATGAGTTGGTCACTGCCACCCCGCGCTCGGACGAGGCGCGCGCGTTCAATCCGTTGGGCAAGATCCCCGCGCTCGCGGACGGGGAGGCAGTGCTGACCGACAGCGTGGCGATCATGACTTATCTTGCGGACAAGCATGGCCGCCTGTCCGCACCCGCCGGCACCCCGGATCGCGCACGACAGGATGCCGTCACCCTGTGGCTGATCGACGAGATGGACGCACTGTTGTGGGCGGCAAGCAAACACAGCTTTGTCCTGCCTGAAAAACTGCGCGTTCCGGCGCTGACACCAACACTGCATAAGGAGTTCGCGCGCAATGTGGACACCCTGGCAGGGATGCTTGACGCGGGACCCTTCCTCATGGGCGACGACATCACCTTACCGGACATTCTGGCGGTGCACTGTCTTGGCTGGGCATTCGGCGCGGGTTTCCCGCCGCTTCCCGACCCTGTCAAAGCCTACAGCAAACGGCTGCGTGCACGTCCCGCCTTTCGCGCGGCGGCGGACCACTAGATACGCAGATAATCCATTACGCCCTGCCCGGCCCAGCGCCCCGTGGCAAGGCACGCGGTCAACAGATAACCCCCTGTGGGCGCTTCCCAATCCAGCATCTCGCCTGCGCAGAACACGCCTGGACGGGACCGCAGCATCAGGCGGTCATCCAACGCGACGGCGGGCACGCCACCCGCGGTCGAGATCGCCTCGTCCATCGGACGCACGCCATGTTGTGCCACGCGCAACTTTTTCAGACGCCGCGCAACCCGAAGCGCCTCGTCAGGCCATGGACGGCCCCATTCCTGCGCCAGCGCAATCTTGAGCGGGGACAGTTTCAGAACCTTGCGCAGATGGTTGGAAAAGCTTGCCTTGCCACGCGGTCGGTCGAGGCGCGTGGCCACGTCGTCAACATTCATGTCGGGCAGCAGGTCAAGAAACAGGTCGGCGCCCTCGCGGACCCCGCGCGATACCGAATACACCCCGCCCCCTTCAAGGCCACGGCGCGACGCAACCGCTTCGCCTCGGGACCGGTAGGACCCGGCGCGCCATGCTACCCCTTTGATGGGGTGACCCATATGCCGGGCCATGTGATCGGACCAGTTCACAGCCACGGCCGCGTTGGCCGCACCAAAAGGTGCAGTGCCCACACCGATCCAATCGGCCCATGCCCCATCAGACCCCAGCCGCGCCCAGCTTGCACCCCCGCACGCCAGAACAACCGCATCCGCCGTTATGGGGACCGGGGCAGAGGACGGGCCGGATATCGAAAGCGCATCGCCATCCCAACCGGTCCAGCGGTGACGCGTACGCATCTCAACCCCCAGATCGTCCAGGCGCTGCAGCCAGGCCCGCAACAGCGGTGACGCTTTCATGGCCTTGGGAAAAACGCGGCCCGTGGTCCCGGTGAACACCTCTTGTCCCAACCCTTGGGCCCAATCAGAAATCGCCGCCGCGTCCCACGCCTTGATGGCCGGGCCCAGCCAATGTGCCGCTTCGGCATAGTGCGGCAGCAGCGTGCCGACATCTTCGGCCTTGGTCAGGTTCAGGCCCGATTTTCCCGCCATCAGGAACTTGCGCGCGACAGTCGGTTTTGCGTCGTAGACCGTCACTTGCGCCCCGGCCTGTGCCATCACCTCGGCCGCAGCCAGACCGGCAGGCCCGCCACCGATGACTGCGACACCGCTCACCCTGACGTTGTCCGCAACTCACCCTTCATTTCAACCACGCGGTGCGGATAGGGGATTTCGATGTTGTTGTCCTTGAGCGCGTTCCAGATCAGGAACAGCACATCCGAGGTGTATTTGTTCGGCCCGTCATCGATGCCGTTGACCCAGAATTCCACGGCAAAGTCGATGCCGCTGTCGCCAAATCCGCGCAATTCGCAATCCGGGGGAAAAGGCGAATCCAGCACTTCGGGATGCGTGGCAACGGCCGCCTCGATGATCGCGGGCACGGTGTTGATGTCGGTGTCGTAGCTGACGGAAAACGGTGCCTCATACCGGTTAGCCGAACCGCTGTCGGAATAGTTGACGACGCGGGTTGTGATGAAATCCTCGTTTGGGACCACGATCCACCGGCCGTCATAGGTTTCAAGGATCGCCGCACGCGCCGACATTTTGACAATCGTGCCTGCCTCGCCACCGTCCAGTTCAACATAGTCACCGACAGTTGCCTGCCCCTCTACCAGCAGAATCACGCCAGAGATGAAGTTCGACGCGATTTTTTGCAGGCCAAAACCAAGGCCGACACCGATGGCACCGCCCAGCACGGCAAGGGCTGACAGGTTGATACCCATGATGTTCATCAGCAAAAGAAAGGCGACGCCAAAGATCATGAACTCGATCGACTTGGCCACCAATTGCCGAAGCGAGGGGCGCATCTCTTCCTGCTTCTGGATGAAGGTGGAGGATTGGCTGTTTGACCATTGGCCCAGCCAGAAAATCACGCCCCCCACCGCAAGGAACTGCAACAGCCACAGCAGGTTGAACGACAGGTTGCCCAAGGGGACCACCGTCGCTTCAAGCCACGAGGCCACGGGCTCCAGCAACCCAAGGGCGTACAGCGCGGCGATCGGAACCAGGATGTACCGCCCAAGCAGTTTCAGGAACGGATCCGCAACGATGTCGCGGACCAGGGCCCGAACGGCCAGGAACAGAAACACACGCTTGCCAAAGGCAATGACCGCGCCGCTGTCAAAGATCGACCGCACGACGCCTTCGCCGATGCCGGTCAGCACATAGGCCAGCAGGGGCAAGAGCAATGGCAGGAACTGGGCCACGAACCTGCGCGCCTTGGCAAAAAGGTTGTCCGCGTCACCGGGATCAAGCAGGCGTGCCAGCATGGGGCGCACCCGGCGCGCGATCACCAATGCAGCCAGATAGGCGACGATCAACAGCGCGAATTGCGACCAGGCCGCCGGGCTCAGCAGCCATAACAGCGCCAGTTCCCACCCTTGCAGCGCATAGCCTGCAACGGTCTGCACAATCTCCGGCTGGCTTTCCAGGTCGAACTCCACGGCGCACCTCTTGCCTTGGTTACACACCGTTCCAATTGTCACGGGCAACCGTGTTACTGCAAGGGATCACGCCGTTGTCTGACCCGATCTGTGCCCTCTGTGGCCGTCCAATCCCACCTGACGCCCCACAAAGCCTGCATCACCTTGTTCCCAAGCTGAAGGGTGGCAAGGGGGGTCCCACCGTGCTGTTGCATCATATCTGTCACCGCGAAATCCACGCCACCCTCACCGAGGCGGAACTGGCGCGCAACTACTGCACGCCCGAAGCGTTGCGGGAACATCCGCGACTTGGCAAGTTCCGCACGTGGGTGGCCAAGCGCCCGCCGGGATTTGCGTCCAAGGTTCCGGGTGCACGGCGCAAGCGTTAGCTCGACTTGCCCTTGCTGTCCTGGGTTCGCTTTTCCTCGATCCGCCGACTGACATCGCTCAGGATGTCAGAGACCAGCAACTGCACACGATCAGACGTGGTAAACACCCGCTGCGTTTGCGCGGGTTTGGGGGCGCGTTTGGCGCGCTCGATCCGGTTGTCACGTGCCATCGACTCAATCATACATCGTGTCACGTAAAGTTGACAACTGCTGTGTCGAATTCACTTACCTACTGATTGCAAAGGGATTTGATGGCCCGCGCCGTCTGCGGCGGTGCGGCAGCGATATCGGCACAAAGCGCCCGGGCCCGCTCCACGACGGTCTCAGCTTCGACAATTTCGTCTACCAACCCGAAGTTGAACGCGGTTGCCGCGGTAATCTTTTGCCCGCCCAGAAAGATCATCTTGGTGCGTGCAGGGCCGATCAGTGCCGCCATCCGCACCGGGTCACTGGGTTGCGGCAGATACCCGAGCTTCATCACCGGATAGAAGAACTTGGCCGCCGGCACGGCGATGCGGATGTCGCAGGCCAGCACCATGCCGGTGGCCCCCCCGGCGACGGTTCCGTTCAAGGCCGCGATGCTCAACCCGCGCAGGTCAGCGATTGCGCCGGACAACTCCTCCCACAGTGGCGAGGTCGCCAGACCCGCCCGCGCCGCGTCGAGGTCTGCGCCGGCGCTGAACACCGAACCGGTGCCCGTCAGAATGACCGCCGCCGCGTCCTTGGCCGCATGCACCGCGTCGCGCAGATCAATCAGCATTTGCTCGGTCAGCGCACCGGCCTTGTCCGGTCGGTTGATGGTCAGCGTCCAGATCGGGCTACTGCGGTCAATGTCGATCATGTCAGATCCACCCGCTTGCGAATGTCCGGGTCGCGCAGCGAAATCTCTTGCCCGATCCAATCGTCGGCGTTGGCGGTGCACATCCACAATAGGGCCTTTGCCGGCCAATCGGGTGGAATGTGATCGGACCAGTCCAGCTGGCTGACAGGATTGATACCGCTTGCCTTGATGTCGCGCTGCATCTGCGTGGCAACCGTGCCGGGCGACAGCCCCATGGCGCGGATACCGGCGCTGCCGTTTTCCTTGTCCACGCAGCGGGTCAACATGGCAGCACCCGCCTTGGAGGCACAGTAATGGGACCATGCCTCGACCGGGCCGTGGGCCGCCCCCGAACTGACGGTCAGTATGGTGCCGCCACCTGCTGCCACCATCACCGGAAGCGCGGCGCGCATTCCATGGAACACGCCCTTGAGATTGATGTCGATCACGCCCCCCCACGCCTCTGGATCAGCGGTCGCAATATGCGAAATGGGTTCAATCACACCTGCATTGCCGATCAAAACGTCCAGACCGCCGAACCGCTTTATTGTTGCTTGAACAGCGCCTTCGACGGCGGGGTAGGAACTGACGTCGCAGGGCAACGCGACAGCGCCGGGGCCGATTTCATCGGCCAGTGCACGGATATCGTCAGCCCCGCGCGCCACAAGCGCGACATTGGCTCCGGCGGCGGCAAAGGCACGCGCCGTATCTGCGCCGATCCCCCGGCTGGCACCGGTGATCAATACCGTCTTTCCGCTCATTTCGTGCATCGCACCCTCCGCATCCATTTGTTGGTCTTGTGGTACGGTCAAGCGCGCCTTAGGTCCACCCTGTGGCCTTGACGCTTCGCGTGCCGTCCCGGACGATATGGCCATAGCTATTCAAGGATTCTGTCATGTCTCGTATTTCTCATCTGTTTTCCGGCACCGCCCTGGCGATATGCCTGCCCGCCACGGCCGCCTTGGCCGACCTGACGGCCGAAGAGGTCTGGGCCGACTGGCAGTCATACATGTCCAGCGCAGGTTACGCCGTTACCGCATCCGAAGTCGTCGGGTCTGGATCGGTTGCCGTGTCGGACATGACACTGACCATGGAAATGGATGACGCATCGGGCGGCGGCGCATTCGAAGTGGTCCTTGAAACAATCAACTTCGTAGAACAGGGCGATGGTACCGTCGCTATCGAATTGCCCGCCAGCACAACGATGAACATGTCCTTCCAACCGGAAACCGGAGAAAACGTGACTGTCGCCGTCGACTTTGACCAGACGGCGCCCAACATGGTGGCCGCGGGTGACCCGGGCGATCTGACATATACCTACGCCGCCGAAGCGGCGCGTATGGCACTGCAAGGCGTGACAATCGACGGCATCACGGTCGGACCCCAGATCGCGAAGCTGGATGTGACCATGACCGACCTGGCCCAGGTCGTTAAGACAACCGTTGGCACGCTGCGCTCTGTCAGCCAGGACATGACCATCGCGTCGGTCGATTATGACCTTGCCTTCAACGATCCCGAAAGCGACGACAGCTTCCAGATGAAGGGCGCCATGCAGGGCCTGAAGCTGGACGGCACCGGCAAGTTGCCCATCGCCTCGGACGTGCAGAACCTGAACGCCATGCTGAACGACGGGTTCCAGGCGGCCGTGACCTTTACGACGACGGGTGGCAATTATGACCTGTCTTTCAGCAGCGAAACGGATGGCAGCGGCACAGCCAATGCAACGTCGACAGGGGCCGCGTTTGATGTCTCGATCGGGCCGGACGGATTGCTGTATGACGTGTCGCAAACCGGCGTAGACATGAACATGCTGCTGACCGAGCTGCCGTTGCCCTTGTCCTTTTCTGCAGCAGAAATCGGCACACGCTTCCTGATGCCCCTGCAGAAATCGACGGAAGAGCAGGATTTCGGCATTGCGGTCACCCTGAACGAGTTTTCCATGTCCGACGTGATCTGGAGCCTGTTCGACCCGACCTCGCAATTGCCGCGTGATCCTGCCACGCTGGTTGTGGACCTCAGCGGCAAGGCGAAGGTGCTGTTCGATTTCCTCGATCCCGCGCAAGCGGCGGTGCTGGATCAGGCGGACACGGTCCCGGGCGAACTGAACGCCGTAACGATCAACAAGATCGAGCTGGATGCCGTGGGTGCGCGTCTGACCGGGTCGGGTGACTTTGTCTTCGACAACACGGACCTGGCGACGTTTGATGGCGTGCCGCGTCCCGAAGGTGCGGTAGATCTGACGATGGTCGGCGCAAATGGCCTGATCGACAAGCTGGTCGGCATGAGTCTGCTGCCCGAGGACCAGGCCATGGGGGCCCGCATGATGATGGGTCTGTTTGCCGTGCCCGGCGAAGGCGAAGACACCCTGAATTCCAAGATCGAAGTCAACGACCAGGGCCACGTGCTGGCCAACGGCCAGCGCATCCGCTGAACTGCGCGTGTAGGGCGGCGCAGGCCGCCGCCCTTGCACCTGCCCCCTTGCACGGCTACCTGAAAGCGCAAGCATGCGGAGCAGACACATGACCCCTTCCGATCTGTCCACCTTGACCGAACGCCTTTTGAAGGCGGCCAAATCCGCGGGCGCCGATGCCGCAGACGCCATGGCCGTACAGGGCACATCGGTGTCGGTGGATGTGCGCGCAGGCGCGCTGGAACAGGCTGAACGGTCCGAGGCGATCGATATCGGTCTGCGTGTGTTTGTGGGTCAAAAACAGGCCAATGTGTCCGCGTCTGACACCAGTGACCGCACGGTCGAGGAAATGGCCATGCGCGCCGTCGCGATGGCGGCCGAGGCACCGGATGATCCCTATGCCGGTCTGGCCGACCCGGATCAGCTGACCACATCCTGGGACGTGGAGGCGCTGGAACTGAACGACACAACTGCGGAACCCGCGGCCGAAGACCTGCAAGCCGATGCGATGGCCGCCGAAGCTGCGGCCATGCAGGTCGCGGGCGTGACACAGGTTCAGCAATCCTCGGCCGGTTATGGCGCGCGCGATATCTGGCTTGCCGCGAGCAACGGGTTTTCCGGGGGCTATCGCCGCACGGACCGCGGGCTGAGCTGTGTGGCCATCGCGGGCACCGGCACAGGTATGGAGCGGGACTATAGCGGTGACAGTCGCATCTTTCAGTCCGATTTGCGCAGCGCCGAAGACATCGGGACCGAAGCCGGAATGCGCACGGTCGAACGCGTCGGCGCACGCAAACCGCCCACCGGTACGTTCCCCGTAGTGTTTGACGAACGGATATCGTCATCCTTGATCGGCCATCTTCTGGCGGCCGCCAACGGGTCAAGCGTATCGCGCGGGTCGTCATGGCTGCGGGATCATCTGGGCCGACAAGTCTTGCCTGAGGGTCTGAACCTGGTCGAAGACCCCTGTCTTCCGCGTACCCCCGGGTCGCGCCCGTTCGATGCCGAAGGGCTGCGCACGCAACGCCGCCTGATCGTGGAGGATGGGGTATTGACCGGTTGGACGCTGGATTTGGCGAATGCGCGCAAACTGGGCATGGCACCTACCGGGAATGCCGCACGCGGCACCTCGGCCCCGCCAAGCCCGTCAAACTGGAACATTGCACTTGATGCGGGCAGCGCCACGCGCGACGACCTGATCCGCGACATGGGCACCGGCTTGCTGGTCACTTCGATGATCGGTGCCACCATCAACCCCAACACGGGCGACTATTCCCGTGGGACTGCAGGCATGTGGGTGGAAGATGGCGAAATCGCTTATCCCGTAAACGAATGCACCATTGCGGGGACCCTGCTGGACATGCTGCGCCGCATTGTGCCTGCAAATGATGCCCGCCCGCATCTGAGCCGGGTGGTGCCGTCGCTGTTGATCCCCGGAATGACCCTTGCCGGCAGCTGATTTGCCCTTGCTGATCGATGCGGCCCGGGTCGCAGGACGCGTCGCGACCAGCTTTGCCGGTCCGACAGCGGCCCGTTGGGACAAGCCAGACGATGCTGGCCCCGTAACCGAAGCCGACCTTGCGGTGAATGACGCGTTGCAGTCTACCCTGCGCCTGGCCCGCCCGGATTATGGCTGGTTGTCGGAGGAAACCGAGGACAACGACGCGCGCCTGTCAGCAGACACCCTGTTCATCATCGACCCGATCGACGGTACCCGCAGCTTTGTCGAAGGGGGGCGGACCTGGGCAATTTCCATCGCCGTGGCGCACAAACGGCAGATCACCGCGGCGGCCATCTACCTGCCGCTGCGGCACAAGCTGTACGCAGCGGGCCAGGGCGTCGGGGCCACGCTGAACGGGGCGCCACTGCGCGCCACAACGAATGAAATGCAGCCAGACAGTACCGTGCTGGCCGCGCGACCCAGTTTCCACGACAGGCACTGGCGCGATGGCCCCCCACCCGTCGAACGGCACTACAGGCCATCGCTGGCCTATCGGCTGTCGCTTGTGGGTGAAGGGCGGTTTGACGGAATGCTGACCCTGCGGCCAAGCTGGGAATGGGATATCGCGGCGGGCGCGCTGATCGTGTCAGAGGCCGGTGGCAAGATCACCGACCGCACGGGCGCGCCGCTGAGGTTCAACAATGCCCATCCGGCGCTGAACGGGGTAGTGGCGGCTGGGCCTCGTCTGCACGGTGCGCTGGTCAACCGGTTGGGACCTGGTCGCGCGGCCTGATCTTCTTGACCCCCCGACCCATATGCGCAAACTGCGCCCCGGACGCCCCGCACATAATCAAAGGAAAATGCGATGACACAGCGCCTGCACCTCGTCTTTGGTGGCGAACTGGTCGACCCGTCCCGCAACGTGTTCAAGGATGTGGACGACCTGCACATCGTCGGGATCTTTCCAAATTACCAGGCGGCCTATGACGCATGGAAATCCGAAGCACAGCGTACCGTGGACAACGCGCATATGCGGTACTACATCGCCCACCTGCACCGGTTGCGGGACGAAGAAAGCGAAACCGCCACAACCGAAGAACTGGGCTGACGCCCGGGTGCGCGGTTCACTGGGGCTGACGGCCTATCGCACATTGTCGGGACGGCGCAAACCGCCGGATTTTGTTCCTGCACGCGACCGGCCAGAGGGCGAACTGGTTTGGATACATGCCGCCGAACCGGGCAACAACCGCGCGCTCAACGACCTTGCCCATCGCCTGGTGTTCATGCGACCCGGCTGTCAGGTGCTGCTGACCGCAGCCCAAGACCATTTTGGCGACCGCGGCGCCGATGACATCTGGCACGAAACACTGCCGTCCGACCATCCCGTTGTGACCGATGCATTTGTGGCCCATTGGGCGCCCGACGTTGCGGTGTGGGCCTGGGGCGATTTGCGCCCGAACCTGATCCTGTCGACGGCAGAAAGCGGCGCGCACCTGATGCTTGTTGATGCCGCCAGGGACGGGTTTGACGGACGCCGCGACCGGTGGCTGTCCGAAGTGCCGCGCGCCTTGCTGGCCCAGTTCGACCACGTGACCGCCCGCAACGAAGAGGCGCACCTGAAACTGGCCCAGATGGGGCGCCCCGTCGGCGCCATGGAACTGGCCGAGCCGCTGCACCCGTTTGGCAAGGTGATGCCAGCCGCAGACAGCGATCTGACCGAACTGACTGCAACATTGGGGGGGCGGCCGACATGGCTTTCGGCGCGCACATCTCAGGCCGAATGTTCAACGATCCTCGCGGCGCACAAGCTGTCGCTCAAAGCGTCGCACCGCCTGCTTCTGATCCTGCACTTTTCCCAGGTGCACCACGCCAAGGCCGCCGAACAAGAGGCCCGCGAACAGGGCCTGCAAGTTGCCAACTGGGGCGACGGCACCTTTCCCGATGACAACACGCAGGTTCTGATTGCGGATGACGACGCCGAATTGGGCCTGTGGCTGCGGGTGGCGACGGTCACCTTTCTGGGGGGATCCATGCGGGTCGGATCCGACGTCTGCGACCCTTATTCCGTCGCGGCCCATGGCACCGCAATTGTCTACGGCCCCAATGTCGGGCCGCATGTCGATGCCTTCACCCGTCTGATGAACGCAGGCGCCGCACGAATTGTAAACGACACCGCGTCCTTGGGCCGGGCCATCAGCCAAATGATCGCACCCGATCACGCGGCACAGATGGCGATGGCAGGGTGGGACGTCGTCACGCGGGGGGCCGACAGCCTGGACCGTATCATCGCGCTCATTCAATCGCGCCTGGACGGGCGCAAGCCCGAAGCATCGTGATGCGCGCACCCGGGTTCTGGCTGAAACACGCCCCCGATTGGCGGGCCCGGCTGCTGTCGCCCCTGGGGTATCTTTATGCCAACGCAACCGCACGGCGGCTGGCAGGGGGGACACGCAAACACCTGCCCGTGCCCGTTATCTGCGTTGGAAACATCAACGCGGGCGGCACGGGCAAGACACCAACTGTAATGGCCATCGTCGAACGGTTGCGCAACGCCTTCCACGATCCGCATATCGTCAGCCGCGGCTACGGTGGCCGCGAAACCGGGCCACTCGAGGTTGACCCGGCCCGGCACCGCGCCGACCAGGTAGGGGACGAGCCCCTCTTGCTGAGCGCTTTCGCGCGTACATGGGTGGCACGGGACCGGGCAGAAGGCGCAGATGCCGCGATTGCAGCCGGGGCCACTGCCATCGTTCTGGATGATGGATTTCAGAACCCGGCGCTGGCCTATGATCTCTCGATCGTCGTTGTTGATGCCGAAACCGGGTTTGGCAATGGGTTGTGCCTGCCTGCCGGACCTCTGCGCGAACCGGTGGCCACCGGATTGGCCCGCGCAGACCTGTTGCTGTCAATCGGATCAGCCGCGGCGCAGGACCAGTTCGACACCCCTTCGCTTCCCGATACGCTGCCCCATGTTCGGGCCGAATTGCAGCCACTTCAAACAGGTATGACCTGGGCGGGCATGCCAATGATCGCCTTTGCAGGGATCGGGCGCCCGGAGAAATTCTTCGATACGCTGCGCAGCCTCGGGGCCAAACTGATCCGCACCGAAGCACTGGGGGATCACGAAACACCGGGTACGGCCTTCCTCACCCGGCTGGAACGCGATGCCCGACTTGCAGGCGCACAACTGGTCACAACGGAAAAGGACGCTGTGCGCCTGCCCCCTGCATTCCGGCAAAGCGTCGTAACCTTGCCCGTCCGTCTGCACTTCACCAATCCCGAACTGCTGGACAGTGCCCTCGGCGCTCTTGGTCCAGGTGTTTCTTCCGACTGAAAATACGACCGCCGGAGGCACAATCGCAGCCGCGGGACGCGGATGCAAAACATCGTGTCGCGCGCATGCGCGTCAACCCGACGGCACACCACAACGCAAGACGCCCGACCATAAGCCGGGCGTTGATGCATGTCGTGTCACAGCGTCAGCTTCCTGCCGCCTCGTCGATCAGGCGCGACATCTCGGAATAGGCCATGTTGTTGTACTTGGTCCCGTTGATGACAAAGCTGGGGGTCGAATTGATCCCGTCTTCAGCTGCGTTTTGCTGGTACCACGCAACCAGCGTGCGCAGGTTGTCCGCATCCGTCAGGCATGCCTCAAGCATGTCTCCTTCGAGGCCGGCAAGGCGACCGATCTTGCGCAACTCGTCGGCGATCTGGGCCGGGTCGCCGCCACCCGCACGCGCCCATTCCGACTGGCTTGCATACAGCATGTCGGTGATGCCAAAGAAGGTTTCCGGCGTACCGGCACAGCGCGCAATGGCGGATGCCCACAGGCCGAACCGGTCAAAATACACTTCGCGATAGATAAAGTTGACCTTGCCGGTGTCGATGTAATCCGCCTTGAGCTGCTTGTAGGCCCCGGCATGGAAGCTGGCGCAGTGCGGGCAGGTATAGCTGGCATATTCAATGACCGTCACCGGCGCATCGGGATTGCCCAATTGCATGTCGACCACCGTCGAGGTGTCGATCTCACTGGCAGCTTCCTGTGCGTTGGCGGCGCCCAAGAGACGTTCGGCCTGGGCCTGTTGCTGGGTCGACGGACCCGATTGCATCGTGCTCCAAAAGACATACCCGCCCACACCGATCACGACGGCGAGGATGGCAACAATACGGTTCATGTGCGTGTTCCTTGTTTTTCTTTTGTCAGGATATGTGCGCCCAGCCGTTCAAGGGCGGCGCGCAATGTCTCATCTTCGACCGGGGCGACAACCTGCCCGGCGGCTGCGGTCATTTCCGGTTCCGGCATCATGGGGCCTTGATCCTTCGGGCGATGATCAAATGCGACCTGCCCGTCCGCAAACCCGGTCGCGGCGGTCTGGGTGATCCGAATGCGCGCAATTGCATTGTAGCCATAGACGGCATTCACCCGTTCGCGCAGCTGTTCCTTCTGCATCTCCAGCATCGGAGCCTGCGCGCCCGTGGTCAGCAAGGTCAGCGTCGCGCCCATGCCGCCCCGGCCATAGCTCACCTCGACCGGACGGGCGATGGCCGCTACGTCGGTGCCCGCAACCTCGGCCCAGTCGGTCAGCAAACGGCTTTGGGCGAATCCGCGGCTTTCGCTGGCGTGTCGAATCTGTCCGGTCAGCAGTGACGCTGTCCGCCTGAACCCTTTTGTACTGGCACGCCGCGCGACCATGGCTATGTTCCCTCTCACTGATGCGTGATCATAACGGATCAAGGCGTGATCACCAGCCATCTCAAGTAGGAAGCCATAACTCTTGCGTGACCTCAGCCGCGACCTTCTGGATTGGTATGATGTCCATGCCCGCGCCATGCCCTGGCGGGTGGGCCCCAAGGACAAGAAGGCGGGCATGCGCCCTGATCCCTACGCCGTCTGGATGTCCGAGATCATGTTGCAGCAGACGACCGTCGCTGCGGTCACCGCCTATTTCAACCGCTTCATGGCACGATGGCCCACGGTTGCGGATCTGGCGGCAGCGGATGATGCCGCCGTGATGGGCGAATGGGCCGGGCTGGGATACTATGCCCGCGCGCGCAACCTGCTGAAATGCGCGCGCGCCGTTGTCCGGGATCACGACGGGCAGTTTCCGGCCGATCACGCCGCCCTTCTGCAATTGCCCGGCATCGGCCCGTACACCGCTGCCGCGATTGCGTCGATCGCCTATGACCTGCGGCATGTGGTGGTGGACGGCAACGTCGAACGCGTCATGGCGCGGATGTTCGATGAACACACGCCTCTGCCCGCTTCCAAGCCCATCCTCACCGCTTATGCCGACCAACTGACACCACGGGATCGGCCCGGCGATCATGCCCAGGCGGTGATGGACCTCGGGGCCACAATCTGCTCACCTAGGTCCCCTGCCTGCGGCATCTGCCCGTGGCGTGACCCGTGCCAGGCGCGGGCCGCGGGCACCGCCGCTGGCCTGCCCAGGAAGACACCGAAAAAGCCGAAACCAATCCGCCATGGCACGGTATACCTTGCCCGGCGCAGCGATGGCGCCTGGCTGGTGGAAACGCGCCCGGAAAAGGGTCTGCTCGGCGGCATGATGGGATGGCCCGGAACGGAATGGCTGGATGTGTCGGAACCGCGCCCGGACTGCGCGCCAATTGACACGCACTGGACCAAGCTGACCGGCGAAGTGCGGCACACCTTCACCCATTTTCACCTGCTGCTTGATGTCATGGTTGCCACAGTCGAGGATGCGCAACCTTCTCGGGGTTACTTTCTGCCGCGTGACCAGTTTCGGCCGTCGGACCTGCCCACGGTCATGCGCAAGGCGTTCGATCTGGCGCAGACGTGAAGACACGCGGCGTAGCGTCACGCTTGGCAGTTCGGCACCAGTGATTCTAAGCTGGACCGCGCGCAATCAGAGGAACCGATCCAGAATGACCCTGCCCCCGGAAACCGTCGCCAAAATGCAGAACGCCCTGCCGTTTGCCCTGTCCTTTCTTCTGATCCCATTGGCGATCGTCAGCGCCATCTATGGCGGCTGGACCGTCATTCTGCTGCCCGTGGTGACATGGTACATGTTCTCAATTCTGGATCTGGCCGTGGGTCTGAACACCGACAATGCCGATCTTGAGGCCACGGATGACGACCTGTTCTGGTACCGCATGATCACGGTCGCCTGGGTGCCGGCACAGTTCCTGATGCTGTTTGGGCTGATTGCCTATGTGGCACCTGCCGATCACCTGAACACGGTGGAAAAACTGGCGATCTTCTTTGGCGTCGGTGTCATCACCGGGACGGTTGGCATCAACTACAGCCACGAACTGATGCACCAGAAGAACAAGCTTGAGCGGTGGCTGGCGGATGCCCTGCTGGCAATGGTGCTGTATTCGCATTTCCGGTCCGAACACCTGTTGGTGCACCACCGTTATGTCGCCACGCCGCGCGACCCGGTCACGGCACGCATGAACGAAACCTTCTACCGCTTTTACCCGCGCGTGCTCAAACAATGTTTCCTGTCCGCATGGAACGCGGAAAAGGCGATGCTGGCGCGCAAGGACCTGCCCGCGACAGACAGTTCAAATCCATTCTGGAAATACGCCTATCTGCAACTGGTGTGCTTCCTTCTTGCCTTTGCCCTTGGCGGTTGGGTGGGCGTGGGCCTGTTTGTCCTGCAAGCCGGAGTCGCCATCTGGCAACTGGAACTGGTCAACTACATCGAACACTACGGCCTGACCCGCAAGCATCTGGGCGACGGCAAATATGAACACGTGCAGCCACGCCATTCCTGGAACGCCGCCCATAAGGCATCGAACTGGTTGCTGATCAACCTGCAACGCCACTCGGACCATCACTACAAACCCGACCGCCGGTTCCCGGTCCTGCAGAACTACACCGAAGCGGACGCGCCCCAGCTTCCCTATGGGTATCCGGTGATGACCATCGCGGCGATGATGCCAAAGATCTGGAAGCGCGTGATGAACCCCCGTGTGCAGAAGTGGCGGGAGATGTACTATCCCGAGATCACCGATTGGGCAGCTTATAACAAAGCTGCAAATCCGTTGCCGCGGTAACACATTCAGCCGATCTTGAATAAATACGAATATCGTACCAAATATCCCTCCACTCTAGGATGGGATACGACATGGATATCGACACCGACAGTGGACCCAAAGCAGTTGTAACAGGAACGGCGCAAGGAGCCCTGGCCGAGGTATGGGACCGGTTTGTCCCGATAAAACTGCCTGAAGTCTTTCCCAATCCCAAAGGGCCAATACCAGCCGTTGTAGCGGTCGAAGACCAGGATGGCCGCTGGGATACCGTCGGCAAATCACGCACCGTCGTGTTGGCCGACGGCATGCGCGTACGCGAAGAGATCACGCACAGTGACCCCACAGGCGGACAACCTGCACAGGCAATCGCGCAGTTCGGATACACGGTGTCCGGGTTTACCGGACCGCTCAGTTGGCTGGTCAGCGAGGCACAGGGGCATTGGCTGTTCGAAGACAAGGGTGCCCACACGCGCATCACGTGGACCTACCAGTTTCGGCCGACCCACGCGCTGGCGCGGCCGCTGGCCAAGGCCATCATCGCCCTTTTCTGGCAACGTTACATGAACGAGGGGATGCAGAACGTCACGCGGATCACCGGTCAGTCCAGCACCCAGACCGCCAGTGGATCGGTCACCCCCCGCACCTCTTGATCCGGTGCGCGGCGAAAACCGTCGCTGTCGCCTGCTGCCGCAATGGTGGCATCACTGACAATCGCCCGCACGTCCAGACTGCGGGTCATCGCCTCCAGTCGGCTGGCTACATTCACCGTATCGCCCAGAACGGCGAACTCCAGCCGGTTGGCTCCGATGTCACCCAGCACCACGGGGCCGAAATGCAATCCAAACCGCGCATCGATCTCGGGCAGGTTGTCGGCCCGGCGCGCCACGTTCAGGGCCTGCATCCGGTCCACCATCGCCCGCACGCAGGCCACAGCACGAACCGCGTCATCTTCAAGCGGCAAGGGTGTCCCGAAGGTCGCCATCAGCCCGTCGCCCAGGTACTTGTCAAGCGTACCGCCATGGGCGAACACCTCGCTTTCCATCCGGGCGTGAAAGGCGCGCAGCGTTTCGATCACCTCTTGCGCCGGACGCCCGTCCGAATAGGCCGTGAACCCGACGATATCGACAAACAGCACCGCCGCATCGTGGCTGCGGATCTGTCCCAGCGGTTCATCTTTGGTCGACAGTTCCTCGACCATCGTCGGAGAAAAATAGCGGGCCAGGTTCGTGCGCTCCCGCGCCATTTCGGCACTGTCAAGGACAAGGTTCTGATAGCGACGTACCGCCACGGCAAGGATCACAGCCACGACCACAAACACGACGACTTGCTGAAACCGAAGGTCCCAATTCACGTTGTTGGGGTCAAACTGGCGGGCCAGATCGGGGTTGTTCGGAAACATTGCATGTGCGGCATCCGTCAACTCGGGAAAGGTCCGGCCAAACCACCAGACACATAACGTCCCCAGCAACCACATCGCCATGGTCCAGTTGCCAATCGCAATAATTGTGCGCCACGAATAGGTCAGGACCCCGGCCGCCAGAATGATAAAGAAGTACTGGAACACCTCGAAATTGTAGATCAGCGCCGTGGGTGTCGGATCGACCTGCAACGGGTTGGGCACCAACAGGGCCAGCGTCATCAAAAGCAGGTCAGCAAACAGCAACGCCAACTCGGCCCCAGACTGGCCAACGCGGCCCACGCGGCGCTGCGCCAGACCAACCAGAACCAGGCAAAACAGCAGGAAAAGGTACCAGGTCACGTCCCAGTTGGGATTCAGAAAAACAAGCATGACCGCCGTCACCGACAGGGCGCCGATGCGCGCCTTGACCGCCAGGTCCATCCCTTCGCGCTTGTTGCGCTCCAACGCCTCCTGAGCGTGACGGTGGGCCGGGATCTCTGCATCGCTTTCATTGCGACCGGCGGTGGTCAGGGTGCTGCTGATATCAACCATGTCATCTGTTCTCATGCCTCTGCGAGCGCAATGTAAACCGGATTAACAAAAAAGCCCCGCCAAAAAGGCGGGGCATAGGTGCAGTGCCTTGGATCAGGCCTTGTGTAAGGCCGCAGGCACCTGGCGGTGTGGGGGTAAACCTTGGTTCAGTCGTGCATTTCCGACCGGATTTGCTGGCGGAGCACATCAATGGGCACGGTCTGACCGTCCTTTTTGAAGCACCAGTAGGTCCAACCGTTGCAGCTGGGCGCGCCTTCAAGATGGGCACCCACCTGGTGGATCGATCCCTTGATGTCGTCACCGATCAACGTGCCATCGGCACGGACCTTGGCCTTGTGACGGCGGTTCATGGAATACAGCTCTTCGCCCGGACGCAGCATCCCGCGTTCGACCAGCTGGCCAAAGGGCACACGTGGCTGCGCCCGCTTGGAGGCCGAAACTGTCAACGCTTCCTTGTCGAACTTGCGGACATTGGCGATACGTTTCTCGGCTACCTTGCGATAGGCCGCTTCCCGTTCGATCCCGATAAAGTCGCGCCCCAGCATCTTGGCAACAGCACCCGTGGTTCCGGTGCCAAAGAACGGATCAAGGATGACATCACCCGGGTTGGTCGACCCAACCAGAACGCGATGCAACAGGCTTTCTGGTTTTTGCGTCGGATGCGCCTTGTCGCCCTGATCGTCCTTCAGCCGTTCATGACCGGTGCAGATGGGCAGAACCCAATCGCTGCGCATTTGGATACCCTCGTTCAACGCCTTCAGCGCGTCATAGTTGAAGGTGTATTTGCTGGCCTCATCCTTACCGGCCCAGATCATCGTTTCGTGGGCATTGGTAAACCGCTTGCCGCGGAAGTTGGGCATCGGGTTGGATTTGCGCCACACCACATCGTTCAGGATCCAGAATCCTTCGTTCTGCAAGGCGGCACCAACACGGAAGATGTTGTGATAGCTGCCGATCACCCAGATCGCGCCATTGGGTTTCAGCAACCGACGCGCAGCCTTCAGCCAGGCCGTCGTGAACGCGTCATAGGCACGGAACGAATTGAACTGGTCCCAGTGATCGTCGACCGCGTCGACCTTGGAATTGTCGGGGCGATGCAATTCGCCTTTCAGCTGCAGATTATAGGGCGGGTCGGCAAAGATCAGATCAACGCTGCCAGCCGGCAGGCTGTTCATCACATCAATGCAATCCCCCGCAAGGATCTGGTTCAAGGGAAGCGCCTCGGCGCCCTTTACATGTTTCGTCATCGTCTGCCTCTGTCCCCGGTGCATTTTGCACTCGTTGGTTGGCTTCAAGATGAGTCATAGCCGATTCGCCGTCAAATTCTTTTTTGAATCAGTCACTTATGATTTTTTCTTGATACAAGATGTTGTGGACGGGTTTGAAGGTTCGTCTATGGTGTGGGGTCACCCCAAGATTTTCCAGCGCCAACCTGTGGCTTTTTGACGGATATCCCATGTTGGTTTCCCAGCCATAGCCGGGGTGCTGTTGCGCCAAATCCACCATGATCCGATCGCGACATATTTTGGCCACAATTGAGGCCGCCGCGATGCTGAGCGAACGGGCGTCGCCGCGCACGACCGGCGTGGCCGGAACGGCCAAGTCACGCGGCACCATCGTTCCATCAACCAACGCGTGATCCGGGGACCGTCGCAGCCCGGCCACCGCCCGCTCCATCGCCAAATGCGACGCGCGCAGAATGTTCAGCTCTTCGATCTCGCGTACCGAAGCATGCGCTACGGACACATCCGCGGAGGCTAGAATTGCATCCAACACAGTCTCACGTCTGCGAACCGACAATTTCTTTGAATCGTCCAATCCAGGGGGAATGGCCTGTGGATCCAACACCACGGCCGCCGCCGTCACCGGCCCGGCCAGGGGACCCCGGCCAACCTCGTCCACACCTGCCACACGCCCACCGACACGCGCTTCGAATTTGAAATCTGGCACCACGCCACCTGTTTCTTCTGACCAAAAATACGACCGCCGGAGGCACAGAACACATTTTGCGGGCGAAAGTGCAAACACGTTCCAGCACCGCAACAAAAAAGGGCGGTGCCCGAACACCGCCCCTTGCAAGGTGGACCATGTGGCATGGTCCGGTTGCCCGCTCTTAGTGACGGGCCAATTGGAACCCATGCCGGCTCAGGCAGCGGGCGCTGTACCCCTGGCGCCAACCCCGGTGGGTATAGACTTCGCGGTGGCAGCGATACGGCAGACTATCCACATGCCTGTAGTGCTTGTGCAGGCAGCGTTGTCCAAACAGTCGACGATTGCCCTGTTCGGTATGGAAGCTGCGCAGGCAATGCTGCGGAAGCAGCTTGCGGTTTACGCGCTTGGGCAACGGCTTGGGTTTGGGGTGAACCGGCGTGTGAACTGTGTGCCGTTTCTTCTTGTCCTTCTTCTTTTCATGGATGACGGCCCCCACGACGGCCAGCCCCAGCAACGCAGCAAGGGCCGCCGCCACTTCGTCGTCGCCAGCCCGGGCGGGGGCGGCAGAAAAACCGGTGATGGCAATGGCAGCGGCAGCAATGGTGCCAATGAACTGGCGGTGAATACGAAGGGTCATGGGGTGTCCTTTCCAAGATAACGTTTACGAGGTCGGCCAAGCAGTTGTCGGCGCTGTCCTCAAACTGGGGTGGGCCCCGCCGGACAGGCAATATCGCCCCCGTGCTATCGAATAACGCGCACATCAGGCCCTTGTGGTTATTGAATATCTCCTGCGTCCGGCGCAGGTTGAGGCCATGAAACAGATCACCATCACATTCGCCTTGATCATGGCGCTGGCCGGGACCGCACAGGCCCAGTGCTTTGCCGATTACAAGGCCAAACAGGACAACCCGCTGCGCCTGCACTACGGCGTCGCGCAAATCTCGGGCGCCTGCTCGGCAGGCAATGCAACCGGACAACTCCGTTCACGACTTGCTGCACAAGGCTGGACATTGCTCCAGGTTCAGTCCGTGTTTGGACCCGAAGGTCTCGATCAAAGGAAAGCCAGTGCAGGACAATACTACCTCCGCTTCTGACATGCGGCGCACCGGCGGGCGGCTCGTGGTCTTCGGGATCGCGGGCATCGTCCTGCTGCTGGTCCTCGCGGCCGCACTCCTCTTCTTCACCCTGCCCGACGCCGGTGCCTTCGATGCCCGCGTCGAACGGATGTTCATCGAAAACGCCGACCTGACCAGCCAGGCCGAAATCAAGCTGCTGGAAATCCTCGCCCAGTCCGGCACCGCCTTCTCGGACACACTCGCCAGCTACCGGCTGGTCATCTTTGTCCTGCTGGTCTTTGCCACCGGCATGATGATCGCGGCCCTTGTCTTCCTGCTGCTGCTGGTCGGCTTCAACCGCCGCATGGCCCAGATCGAACGGGCCGGCATTCAGGTCAATTCACTCCTCATCAGCCGCGAGGAAAACACCGTCTACCTCAACAACCTCGGCTTCAAACTGACAGACGCCGCCATGGAAACCATGTCGGTCCTGGCAGAGGCGCGGATGGATGACGACGTCCTGTCCGGCTCCGAAATCGAAGGGGTCATCTCAGGCCGCAGCGCCGCCGATTGCGAAGAAGCCGCAGGCGCGACACGCATCAAACGCCTGCGCGACACGCTCGGCAACCAGATCGTCAGCGAACTTCTGGTCAAGAACATCGCAAGACGTGGCTACATGCTGGCTGTGGAAAAGGACGTCATCAAGGTCCTCTGACTCTTCTCTTCTTCTGGCTGAAAATACTTCGGGGTTTGGGGCAGCGCCCCAAGACATCATCTGCTGGAAGCAGATATACAAAATCACGTGGCGCGCATGCGCCTCATTTCACCAGTAGCCACGCGCGGCAGGTCAGGTCTAGGGTGCCCAAAACGAAGGAGACGCCCCATGCCCGCCCCCATCAATCCGTTCAAGGCCGCCCTCAAGAACGGAGACACCGTCATCGGCTGCTGGCTCAGTCTCGGTGACCCGCTCGCGACCGAAATCGCAGGTACGGCAGGCTTTGACTGGCTGCTGATCGATGGCGAACATACACCCTACGACATATCGAAAATGCGGATGCAGTTGATGGCGCTGGAAGCGTCCGACAGCCACGCCGCCGTCCGGGTCCCGGTGGGCGAGACATGGATCATCAAGCAGGTGCTCGACGCGGGTGCGCAAACGGTGCTGGTCCCCATGGTCGAGACCGCCGAACAGGCACGGCAACTCGTGCACGACGTCCGATACCCGCCCACAGGTGGGCGCGGGGTCGGCTATTCCGGGGCACGGTGCAGTCGCTTTGGCACGATCACCGATTACGGTCCCACCGCCGATGAACAGGTCTGCCTTCTGATCCAGGTCGAAAACAAGGCAGGCATTGCCAACCTGGACGATATCCTTGCGGTCGACGGCATAGACGGCGTGTTCATCGGACCGGCGGACCTGTCCGCGGATATGGGCCACATGGGCCAACTCACCCACCCCGACGTGCAATCCACGATCAAGGGCGCTGTCGCCCGGATCGAAGCCGCGGGAAAAGCGCCCGGCATCCTCACCACGACGCCCGAATTCACGCAGGACGCCCTTGATTGGGGCGCGCGGTTCGTCGCAACGGGGCTCGACCTTCTGATCCTCGCCAAAAGCTTGCGCGAGCTCGCTCAACGCTGGGTGAAATAGGCGCCGGGCGCCGCCGCCGTTTGATTGCCGTTCTATTCAGATTTCAATCCAACCGAAGCCTGCGTGTACCCGCCCGCGGCGCCGTCGATGAAATGCACATGCGTGTCGTCCATGATAGACGGCACGATGCAGGTCATCATCGCCTCGTCCTGCGTGTGCATCCCATACCGGGCCACGCCGTCCGCACGCGCAGCGTCAAGCACCGCGCGCAAACGCGACACCGTTTCGGCGTCGCAATCCACGGTCATCTTCAACCCGTCATCAAATTTCCTGAAATCCGCATTGTCGCCAACGGTGCGCCGATAGTGGGTCGGATCAAACCCACCCAGCTTGATGCCCGTCTTGATCAGCACCCAGGCGATCAATGTCTCGAACAACACCTGACGCTTGCGGGCCTTCACACCTTTGCCACCATGACTGGCATGGGCCTCCAATGTCGCTCCGGCGGGCGGCCAATCCGTACCAGGCCCCTCGGGAGGGGACGGGTGCCCGCCCCGCTCCAGATGCGCGACCTCGGCCAAGACCGCCTCGACCACGGCGCCGAACCGCGCCTGCTCCACGCCCTCGACCGGCGACAGCAGCAATGACAGGATCGTCCCGTTCCGGGCTTTCATATGGCTCCACCGACAGCTCAGCCCCGTCAGGTCCGGTTCTGTCCCCGCGGGGACAGATGGCACGGTTTCGGCCCCGGCCTTCATCTGCCCTTCGGCCCAACTGACACCGCCGCCAGCGAACATGGCATAATCCACGCCATCCGACACCGCGTATCGGGCGACCGCCACCTCTGGTCCGGCGGCCCGAATATCGGCCACCGCATACAGACCGACCCGCAGCCCCATGTCGAACTCGGCCCGCGCCCAGGTCTGGACGGCGGCCAGGGCCCGCCCGGCCTCTGCCGCAAACTCGGGCGGATGGGCAAAGGCCGCGCCGTCCCCACCAAACACAAATGGAAAGGCGCGCCCTCCGGCCGCATTGATCTGGGCCGAGATCACAGCCGCCCCGATCATGTTCACCGTCTTGTACTTGCCTGCCGCCACCGCATCCGTGGACCCCACGATGTCGGACACACCGACAACCCAGTCATCGGGCAGGGGCGTGTAGCGGCGCAGATCGGCCACATCGTCAAACGTGGTCAGCCGCGGCAGGTCATCATAGAACATCTTGCACCTCTTCCCTGCGCAACCCTAACACGGGTCCGCTCTTGAACAATGACCCTTGCGCATGCCCCCACTGCATGCCACCCAATTCGCAAGGAACGGAGACCTCCATGCAAACCGGACTGATATTGCTGGCGCTGGCCTATGTGCTCAGCCAGTTCTTTCGCGCCTTCCTGGCCGTGCTGACCGGCCCCCTGGAGGCCGAGCTGGGCATCACCCCCGATGTCCTCGCGACCGCGTCCGGCTACTGGTTTCTCGCCTTTGCACTCATGCAACTGCCCGTGGGCAAGGCGCTTGATACGTTGGGACCCCGCCGGACCGGTGGCTGGCTGTTCCTGATCGGCGGTGCAGGCGGCGCCGCGCTGTTTGCCCTGGCCCAGGGTCCCATCCACATCCACGCCGCCATGGCGCTTATCGGCATCGGCTGTTCGCCCGTCCTGATGGCCAGCTTCTACATCTTCGCACGCGAGTTCGACCCGGCCCGCTTTGCCACACTTGCGGCCCTGATGATCGGGATCGGCACCATCGGCAATCTGATCTCAAGTTATCCGATGGCCTTCGCGGTCGAAACGATGGGGTGGCGCAACGCCATGTGGTCCCTTGCCGCCGCATCTGCGGCGATTGCCTTGGGTGTGTTGGTCAGCGTGCGCGACCCGGCCAAGGCCGAAGACGCAGGCACGGGGTCTCTCTTGGACCTGCTACGGATGCCCGTCCTGTGGTTCATCTTTCCGATCATGTTCGTCAACTACGCCCCAGTCGCCGCCGTGCGGGGCCTCTGGATCGGGCCCTACCTGCGCGACGTCTTCGACCAGACAACAGCGCAGATAGGTATCGCCACCCTGGTGATGAGCCTTGCCATGATCCTTGGCACGATCGCCTATGGCCCGCTTGATCGCATCCTTGGCACGCGCAAGTGGGTGGTCCTTACAGGCAACGCCCTGACGGTCGCCATGCTGGCCCTGGTCATTCTTTGGATCGACGCCGGCCCCTGGACGTCCATCATCCTCTTTGCCGCCATTGGTGCGCTTGGCGCGTCTTTCCCGGTGATCATCGCCCATGCGCGCAGCTTTTTCCCCGCGCATCTGACGGGGCGCGGCGTCACGCTGATGAACCTTTTTGGCATCGGCGGCGTCGGGGTCATGCAAACCATTTCGGGCCGCATTCACACCGCCACGGCAGGCGGCGACCCAACCACCCCTTACATCGCGATCTTTGGCTTTTTCGCCGTCGCCCTGACGTTAGGTGTGGCGATCTATGCACTAAGCCGTGATGCCACCGACTGACGCCCTTTCCCCCACCAGACATTGGGTGTAAGGCCCTCGCACCTACCCGAAAAGGAGTCGATTATGGGGTATCGTGTCGTCGTCGCGGGCGCCACCGGTAACGTGGGCCGCGAAATGCTGAACATCCTGGCCGAGCGCCAGTTTCCCGTGGACGAGCTGGCCGTACTGGCAAGCCGTCGTTCGCTGGGCACGGAAGTGTCGTTCGGTGATCAGACGCTCAAGACGAAAGACCTCGACACATTCGACTTCACGGGCTGGGACATCGCGCTTTTCGCCATCGGCTCGGACGCGACCAAGACTTACGCGCCCAAGGCGGCCAAGGCCGGGTGCGTGGTCATCGATAATTCGTCGCTTTATCGCTATGATCCGGATGTCCCGCTGATCGTTCCGGAAGTGAACGCCGACGCGATCGAGGGCTACGCCAAGAAGAACATCATCGCCAACCCCAACTGTTCGACGGCCCAAATGGTCGTGGCGCTGAAGCCGCTGCACGATCGGGCCAAGATCAAGCGCGTGGTGGTCAGCACCTACCAATCCGTATCCGGCGCGGGCAAGGAAGGGATGGACGAGCTGTGGGACCAGACCAAGGCGGTCTACAACCCGACGTCGGACATCCAGGTCAAGAAATTCCAGAAGCAGATCGCCTTCAACGTGATCCCGCATATCGACAGCTTCATGGAAGACGGCTCGACCAAGGAAGAATGGAAGATGGTCGCCGAGACGAAGAAAATCGTCGATCCCAAGATCAAGGTCACGGCCACTTGCGTGCGCGTACCGGTCTTCGTCGGCCACTCCGAAGCAGTGAACATCGAGACCGAGGAGTTCCTCGACGAGGACGAGGCCCGCGATATCCTGCGCGAAGCGCCGGGGATCATGGTGATCGACAAGCGCGAGGACGGCGGCTACGTCACGCCCATCGAATGCGTGGGCGACTTCGCCACCTTCATCAGCCGTATCCGCCAGGACAGCACAATAGACAACGGCCTGAACTTCTGGTGCGTGTCGGACAACCTGCGCAAGGGCGCGGCCCTGAACGCGGTGCAGATCGCCGAGGTGCTGGGCACGCGGTGTCTGAAAAAGGGCTAAGGCTCGGGCACGCAGCTTGCGGGGAACAAGGGGCCGATTGGCCCCTTTTCTTTTGGCTCATGCGGTGCAGACTGGGGACATCCAACAAAAGGTATCCCCATGCGCTCCGCCTTGATCCTTGCCCTGCTGCCCTTGCCTGCACTTGCCGACACCTTTGTGGTGCAAGCCCCGCCGGTGGCCGCCACGGTCTATGCGCAAGGGGCGCTGGTGTCTCGCGCTGCTACGGTTGACCTGCCCGCAGGCCAGCACGTATTGGACCTGCGGAACATGGACCCGGATCTGTCGCTGGACGCGATGGACATACGCCTGACCGGGGCCACGATCACCGCCCGCAGTTGGACGCCGCGACCGGATACCCCCTACCGTGCGCCGCGCACCCCTGAATGGATGGCCGCCAAGGATGCATTTGATGCAGCATCCGAGGCGCTGGCCGCGCTGGACGACCGGATTGCGCTGGCTTTGGCCTCTGCCCAGGCGGCCCAGGACCAGATTCAGTTTCTGAATGGCCTCACCCTCCCCAAGGATGCGTCTGCAAATGTGGACACCCTGCGCGCCATCGGCCAGTTGATCGCAAGCGACGGGACCGCCGCGCGCGCCGCGATGCGCGCGGCCGAGGCCGAAGCCCGGCAACTGCGCCGCGACCGTCCCGATCTTGAATTTGCCCTGGCACAGGCGCAAGCGGCCCTTGATGCCGCGACGCCCACCAACACAGCGCCTGCCACCTTGTCGCTGAACGTCACTGTCCCCCAAGCGGTTTCGGCAGAACTGGACCTGTCCTACCTCACCGCAGGTGTCTCCTGGGCCCCTGTCTACGAGATGGACCTGACGGACGACACGGCGCTGTCCATTGCGCGCAGCGCCGTGATTTCACAATTCACGAACGAAGACTGGACGGACATTCAACTGACGTTGTCGACCGTCGAACCTTTCGCGCAATCCGAACCCAGCACGCTTTGGCCACAACGGCGCAGGATCGAAGACCCGGTGCAAAAAAAGCGCGAACTCTCACGTCTGCAAGCCGACAGCGCGACGGGCCTGGTTGCACCCGTCATGGAATCGCCCGTGATCGCCGAAGAGGTTGCCGCCGCCAATTTCGAAGGTATCGGCGTTACCTACACGCTTCCCACCCCGGTCACGATCAACGCGCGCAGCGAGGATTTGCAGATTGCGCTCGATAGGCTGGAAATGGATGCCACGGTCAGTGCCCGCGCGATCCCACGCTTTGATGACACCGCATTTCGGCTGGCTCAGATCACGAACACCACCGCCGAAATCCTGCTGCCCGGCCGGGCACTCTTGTATGTGGACGGCCAGTTGGTCGGCACGACAGATGTCGGCGCCTTGGCACCAAACGCGGAAACCGAGCTGTTCTTTGGCCGCATCGACGGGCTGCGACTGACCCGGACGGTTCTGGACCGCAACGAAGGTGATCGCGGCCTCATCACCCGGTCAAACCAGGAATCAGAGGACATTCGCATCGACATCGAGAACCTGACACCGCGCGCGTGGGACGTTTCGGTTCGTGACGCGGTCCCGTTCTCCGAACAGGAGGATCTGGTGATCGACTGGTCCGCCCGCCCAGCACCCGATGTGGATGCCGTTGATGATCAGCGCGGCATTCTGGAATGGCAAATGTCGCTTGATCCGGGGCAAAGCCGGACCATCGCCGTTCAAACAACCCTGACATGGCCCGAAGACAAGGTCCTTCGGTGACCCTTTGTGTGCGCAGGGCCCCAGGAACAGAGTTGATTCGACTTTTACGTAGGTCGATCTGCACCGTAAGGATTTGATAAAAAACGATATTTCTTCGGTGCAATGACGTCGTTAAAGCAGAACGTGATTCCGGAAACACATTGGTAATTTCATACTGCGATACCGATGGGCATCGAAGGGTCACCAGACCCGGGTAACGGGCGACGCGGCCAAATGCGCCGAATACTTGCCCACCAGATGCAAGTGCATGCGCTTGCATCACCAAACGGCAGAATGCCGCTTCATCACATGAATGCCGCCCAAGGGTTTGGGTGAACCGACGGGAACAGTTCGGCAACGCATGGGTTGAATGACGGCAGATACACGAAATGTCCGCGCGGTGAAGGAACCAGTGAATGGGGTGAGTGACGCGCGGGTATGTGGGGTAACGAGTGGTCTTGGGCGGCGCATCCGGTGGGAGGCGTCGCCCATTTTTCTAGAACCGTTCGGCCCGCAGCACTTCGCAATCGCTGATGGTGACAACGCCGATATGGCGTTCCACCACGGCAAAGGCGGCATCCAGCATCTCTTCCAGCCGCTCGGGTTTGATGATGCAGATCACCTGCACCATGCCCGTGCCACGGCTGACCTGGCCTTCACGGCTCCAGGCGCCGGACCGGCCCGACCCACCCAGCACCGGCAACACTGTCCACCCGGTCACGCCCGCATCAGACAGTGCACCCGTCAACCGGCTTTGCATGACCTGCTCGATGATGATGGCGACGCGCTTGGCCTTATGGGTTTGCATGGGCTTATCCTCCGGTCAGGGCGCTGGCGACGGCCACATAGATCGGAATGCCCAGCGTCAGGTTGAATGGAAAGGTGACCCCCAGTGACAGGGTCAGGTAGATGGACGGGTTCGCCTCGGGCAGGGCCACGCGCATGGCTGCGGGCACGGCGATATAGCTGGCCGAGGCCGACAGAACCATGAACAGCGCCACGCCCCCCGTGCTGACCCCCAAAAACAGCCCGGCGGCACAGCCAAAGGTCGCGCCAACCAACGGCATCACGACGCCAAAGGTCAAAACGCCAGGCTTCAACACGCCCGATCCGCCGCGCAGGCCACGGCCCGCGACCAGCCCCATGTCCAGAAGGAACAGGCACAAGACGCCCTGGAACGGGGACACGATGAACGCCTCGATCTTGGCCAACCCGTCCACGCCTGTGGCCCAGCCGATCAGGAAACTGCCCACCAACAGAACAATGGACCCGTTCAACATGATCTCTCGCATCAATTCGGGGTCCATGCGCCGGCTGTCTCCGCCCCGCGAAATCAGCCATAGCGCAGACAGGATCGCCGGGGCTTCCATCGCGGCGGCCACCGCCACCATATAGCCTTCGGATGCAATGCCGCTGCTGTCCAACACGGATGTGGCCGCAACAAAGGTCACAATGGAAATGGACCCGTAATGCGCCGCAACCGCCGCCGCATCCAGACGGCTGAGGTTCCCCATGACCTGCAACAGGCCAAAGGCGACGATGGGCAGCGCGGCCGACAATACGATCCCCGCCAACAGCGACGCCGCCAGCGTGCCGTCGATCCCATGATCGGCCACGCTGACGCCGCCTTTGAAGCCGATTGCAAACAGCAGGTAGATGGACATGCCCTTGGCCACCGCCTCGGGAATGTTCAGATCAGACCGCGCCAGCGACGCCGCCACACCCAGCGCAAAACTCAGGATGATGGGCGACAAAAGGTTTGTCGCCGCAAGGCTCAGGATCTGGTCCACATCTGTCCCCTTGGATCGCCCGGCCTAGACCGGTTGAAAGTCGAGCGTCTTGCCCATGAATTGGCTCAGGCCGCCATTCTCGATGTCCATGCGCAGCCCATGGATGCTCAGCGAACCCGCGTTCACCCGCTCTTCGACAAAGGGGAAGGACATGAGGTTTTCCATCGACGTGACAACGGCCAGCTGTTCCAGCCGCTCGGCCTTGGTTTCAGGCACGGACATGTCGGCGACCTCGGGGAATTTCGGACGCAGGATATCCATCCAGCGACCAACGAAACTGCCCTTCTCCTCCAGCTCCGGCGCGCGGCCTTCACACATGTCGATACAGCCCTGTACGCCCCCGCAGCGCGAATGACCCAGCACCACCAGATGGGCGACCTTCAGCACGGTGACGGCATATTCGACGGCCGCAGACGTGCCGTGATGTTCACCATCCGGCTCATATGGCGGCACCAGATTGGCAATGTTGCGATGGACAAAGAATTCACCCTGATCGGCCCCGAAGATCGACGTGACATTCACCCGGCTGTCACAGCAGGAAATGATCATCGCGCGCGGGCGTTGTCCTTCGGTGGCCAGCCGTTGGTACCAGGCGCTGTTTTCGGCATAGGTCGTCGCCTTCCACCCCTGATAGCGCTGCAAAAGAAAGCTGGGAAGTGGCTTCATCCTGTGCATGGTGCGTCCCCGGTCTGCCTGTCCTCGTGTCCGTTGAACGCGGTGATTATCCCCATTTGTCACCAAATTCGAGCGAAAAGACCGCCCCGGCATAAGGATTTGGGAAGGGTCTGTGATCTATCACCCGATCAAGCCGTGGGGGCGGACCGACTTTTGGGTGAGTAGAGGTGACGTTTTGTCAACAGTAACACAGATTCAGCTGCACGAACCCGTGCAGGTCAACCATGACCGCTTGAATTCCCTGTACGGGGAAATGGACCCGGCCAGTGCAGAGGACGTGGTGTGCCGCGCGATGGAAGAGTTGGCCCTGCGCATGGCGCATTGCGATCGCCTGTATCGCAAGGGCGACCTGGACGAATTGCGCCGGTCGGCCAAATCCCTGATCGCCATTGCGGACCAGATCGGCATGGACGTGCTGGCCCGCGTGGCGAACGACGTCGTCACCTGTTCCGAATACCGCGATCAGGTCGCGCTGGCCGCCACGCTGGGCCGTCTGCTGCGCACGGGCGAAGGGTCGTTGACCGCCATTTGGGACTTGCAGGATATCAAGATCTGACGCCCGGGCGCCCTTGCGGTGATGCGCAAACAGACTAGGGTCGGCCCCATCTGACATCGCAGGATCTCTCCCATGACGCTACGCTTTGCCACCCCGGATGACGCGACCCGAACCGTTCATGTGCTGGACGACACAAGCGCGCAAACATGGCTGGAAACGCAGCCGGACGCGGAACGGGACTGGGCACAGGCGCACGGGTTCTCCGGGGCCCTGGGTCAGGCGCTGTTGTTGCCCGGCGGCGACGTGGCCGTGATCGGCTACGGCAATGCGGCAACCCGTGCACGGGGGCGGTTCCACCTCGCGGCCGGCGCCGCAAAGCTGCCCGCTGGGACATACCGCCTCGCGACCGACTTGCCCCCGGCCACATTGGAAACCGAAGCCTTGGGTTGGCTGCTCTCCGGCTACCGGTTCGACCGCTACAAGGATCAGCCGGCCATGGGCGCCAAACTGGTCGCACCGGACGGGATCGACCCCGCGCGGGTCGAGGCGATTGCCCAGGGCGAGGCGCTCACGCGCACCCTGATCAACACGCCCGCCTCGGACATGGGACCGCCCGACCTTGAACGGGCGGCACAAGACCTCGCACATCAGTTTGACGCCACCATTGCCGTGATCACCGGCGACGACCTCCTGGCGCAGAACTTCCCGATGATCCACACGGTGGGCCGCGCGGCTGACAGGGCCCCGCGCCTCATCGATCTCACGTGGGGCACAACCGGCCCGAAACTGACGCTGGTGGGCAAGGGGGTCTGCTTTGATACCGGGGGTCTCAACCTCAAACCCGGCGCTTCGATGGGGCTGATGAAAAAGGATATGGGTGGCTCTGCCGCTGTCCTTGGCCTGGCCCACATGATCATGTCGACCGGACTGCAGGTCCAGTTGCGCGTTCTGATCCCGGCGGTGGAAAACAGCGTCTCGGGCAATGCGTTCCGCCCGCAGGATATCCTGACCAGCCGCAAGGGCCTCACGGTCGAAATCAACAACACCGATGCCGAAGGACGGCTGGTGCTGGCCGATGCGCTGGCCCTTGCCGACGAAGGCCACCCCGATCTGATCATCTCGATGGCGACGCTGACCGGTGCCGCCCGGGTCGCTGTCGGCCCGGACCTTGCACCGTACTACACGGATGACGGGGCGCTGGCGGATGCGTTGGAAACGGCGGCGACGGCCACGGCGGACCCCGTCTGGCGAATGCCCTTCCACACGCCCTACGAGGCGATGATCGAACCCGGCATAGCCGATCTCGACAATGCACCCAAAGGCGGGTTCGCCGGTTCGATCACGGCGGCCCTGTTCCTGCGCCGTTTCGTCGACACGGCGCCCTATGTGCATTTCGACATTTACGGCTGGCAACCGTCCGACGCACCGGCCCGGGCCAAGGGCGGCGTTGGCCAGGGCACGCGTGCCGTGCTGGACGCGTTGCCAAAGATGCTGAACCTGTGATCGACCGCAGAACAACACCGGACCCGCACCTGGTGGATGGGACCACGCCGGGCCAGGTCATCGCGCCCCACGTGGACTTGCTGGCACGTCCGCATGGGGCGCGGGACAGGCAACTCATCGCCGGGGCCAAGGTCACCGTGCTCGGGCACACGGACGGCCATGCCTATATCCGCGCGGACCTGGATGGCTATGTCGGTTTTGTCGCTCTGGCGGCCATCGGACCCGTGACCGATCACACGCATATGGTCACGGCAGCCGCCGCGCACGCGTATCGCGATGCAAGCATCAAGTCCCCGGAAACCGCGGCGCTCAGCTTTGGCGCGCGTCTGACGGCGCGCGCGGATACGCCGGACTTCATCGAAACGGCGTTCGGTCACATCCCCAAGGCCCACATATCCAGCCTGCCCTGCACCGCAGACGCCATCCAGACCGCGCGGCTGTTTCTGGGCACGCCCTACCTCTGGGGCGGAAACACACGCGCGGGCATCGACTGCTCTGGCCTGACGCAGATCGCGCTGACGGCTGCGGGCACAACCTGCCCCGGCGACAGCGACCAACAGCAAGCGGCATTTGAGGATGCCACGGGCACCTGTGCGCCCGGCGACCTGCTGTTCTGGAAAGGACATGTGGCGTTGGTCACGTCGCACACACACATGATCCACGCCAATGCATTCCACATGTCGGTGGTCGAAGAACCCATCGACACCGCCACCGTCCGCATCGCGGAAAAAGGCGGCGGCCCCATCACCGGCCACAAACGGCCCTGATACCTTCTTCTGGCCAAAAATACTTCGGGGAGCTCGAGGGGCAGGGCCCCTCGTCAGCACATATGAATCGCGTGCGCGTCAGCGCTCAATCACTCGACCGCCCGGATCAGCTTGCGCTCCAGAACGCGCAGCACGGTCTTCAGATCCTGCCCCCGGCGCAGCACTTGGCCGTCAACCCCAATGACGGCATACATGCCTTGCTTGCCACGCAGTTTCGGTCGCTTTTCGATCCGGTAGATCGGATGTTCGGCCGTGCGGCGAAACACCGAAAACACCGCCACATCACGCAGACAGGATATGCCGTAGTCCCGCCACTCACCCGCGGCCACCATTCGTCCGTACAGCGACAGGATCACCGACAACTCGGTCCGGTGAAAAGCGACCTGAGGGCTTGGCATTTCGCGCAGGTTTGAAGGAGGAGGCGTGTGGAACGTCATGGTGCCACAGTCGCGCGGGCCGCCCACAATTTCAAGAGCCATGCCAACGCGCTTGAACATGTTACAGAACAACGGCAAGATCGCGCCAGTCTGAAACGCATGGGGAGGATGCCGGATGACCCCCGAAGAGCGCGCCCAGCGCTGCGCCGACGCCATGTGGGCGACAGATCAGGCCAGCCAGGCGCTGGGCATGCGGATCGTTCAGGTGGGGCCAGGCACGGCCACCCTGACCATGCAGGTGCGCAAACACATGCTGAACGGGCACGGTATCTGTCATGGGGGCATGATCTTTTCCCTCGCCGACAGCGCCTTTGCGTTTGCTTGCAACACATACAACCAACTGGCAGTCGCCCAGACGAACCAGATCACCTACATAACGCCCGGCCAGCCGGACGAAGTGCTTACAGCCACGGCCACCGAAATTGCGCGCCACCGGCGCTCCGGCACATATGATGTGGTCGTTACCGGCGACGATGATCGCCAGATCGCGCTCTTTCGTGGCCTGTCACGCACCGTTTCAGGCACCCATTTCGACGAGGAAGCAGAATGAAAGACCTCACACCCGCACGCGACACGCTTGATCCAATCGAAATCGCCAGCCGCGACGAAATCGAAGCGGTCCAGCTTGAGCGGCTGAAATGGTCGCTGACACACGCCTACAGGAACGTGCCGCATTACACGGCCGCTTTTGACGCGGCGGGCGTGCACCCGGATGATGTGCGCACCCTCGCCGACCTTGCCAAATTCCCCTTCACAACCAAACAGGACCTGCGCGCCAATTATCCGTTTGGCATGTTCGCCGTCCCGCGCAACCAGGTAAAGCGCATCCACGCATCCTCGGGCACGACGGGCCAGCCCACCGTCGTCGGCTACACCGAAACGGACCTTGCAAATTGGGGGCAGGTCGTCGCGCGCTCCCTGCGCGCCGCTGGCCTGCAACCGGGCGACCTTCTGCACAACGCCTATGGCTACGGCCTGTTTACCGGGGGCCTCGGCATCCATCTGGGTGCAGACGCGCTGGGGCTGACCACCATCCCGATCTCGGGCGGCATGACCCCGCGCCAGGTCCGCCTGATCGAGGACTTCAAACCCAAGGGGATCACGGTGACCCCGTCCTATGCCCTGTCCGTGCTGGACGAATTCAACGCCCAAGGGATCGACCCGCGCGCCTCGTCGCTCGAGGTTGGGATCTTTGGCGCCGAACCCTGGACCAACGCGATGCGCGTCGAAATCGAACAGGCCTTCGACATGCACGCCGTCGATATCTACGGCCTGTCCGAGGTCATCGGCCCCGGCGTGTCCATGGAATGTGTCGAGACCAAGGACGGCCTGCATATCTGGGAAGACCACTTTTTCCCCGAAATCATCGACCCTGAAACGGGGCAACCCGTCGCAGACGGCGCGATGGGCGAATTGGTATTCACCTCGCTCACCAAGGAGGCGTTTCCCATCATCCGCTACCGCACCCGCGACCTGACCCGGCTTTTGCCGGGCACCGCGCGCAGCATGCGCCGGATGGAAAAGGTGACCGGGCGCAGCGACGACATGATCATCCTGCGTGGCGTCAACGTCTTTCCCACCCAGATCGAAGAATGCCTGATGGCCACGCCCGGCCTTGCCCCGCATTTTCAGATCGAACTGACCAAACCCGACCGCATGGATCAGATGCGCGTGCTGTGCGAGGGGACGGACCCGGCCGCCGGTGCCGCGCTGGCCGCCCGGATCAAGGACAGTATCGGCATCTCGGTCCAGGTGACGGTGGGCACCGAAGGGTCTGTTGCCAGATCGCAGGGCAAGGCCGTGCGGATCATCGACAGACGCTGAGCAAAAAAAAAAGGGGACCCGAAGGCCCCCTTCCAGTTCCTGAGTGGTGAGGGTTCTATTGGTTTTTGCCAACCGACGTGATCGACCCGAAGATATGGCTCACACCAAACTTCCATCCGGGGGTGGTCTCGCTCGACTTCGACACGGCATGGCAGGAAAAGCAGCCCGCCGTATTCATGGTGGTGCCAAAGGTCTGGGTGAACGTCTCAAGCGTGGCGTTCTCCATCGCGGGCGTGCCCGAGATGTTCAGATCCGGCGGGCTGTCGGAATAGGTCGGAAACGCCCCCTTCGTGCCCCAGCTTGACCCGGTCAGGATGTAATTCAGACGCGGATCCTTGGGCGCATCAACCCCAACGGTGCTGTAAAACCCTTTCAGCGCGTTCAACACCTGGATGTTGTTCGAAATCATCTCTGAATTCGTGGCCGCACTTGACGCATCCGCGGTGCTGCCCCACGGGCTGAGACGCATGACATTTGTCGGCGTATCCAGCGCGCCCGTGTTGCCCGACGCCTTCGTGATGATCGGCGCGTCGCCAGAGCCTGATTTCGGACCAACGAATTGACCAAATTCCTGGTTCAAACCGGCCATCGACCCGTCCGCAAACAACCACGCCTGTGCATCCGCCATCAACGTGTCGGCATGCACCTTCATGGCACCGCCCGCATCGGTGTAGGCATAGGCGGTGTTGGGCGCATTGTTGTAATGCTCGAACGTGGCCCAGATCATCTCTGGATGCCCCTTCACGGACCCCACGACGTGCAACCCGACCAGGGCAACCGTGGCCTCCGTGCTGCCCGTTTGGCTCATCGAACCGTCCGCATTGGTGGTGTAGGTGGGCAGGCTCGCCTGGCTCAGCAGGTAACCGGACGTATCGGCCAGCGCATAGGCAGGAACCCATGCCGCCTTCAGCTCCATCGCCATGGACAGGTAGTCAATGGCCATCTCAAGGCTGGGAATGGTCGCGCCGCTCTGGGCCGCGACAAGTGTCTTGGCCTTTTCGATATCGTCCGCGTTGCCACCGATCGCACCGGCGATGACGGGCCCCAGCTCGGACTCGGCTGCCTCAAAGGCCGCGATGATCTCTTTGATCACGTCCTCGGCCACGACATCCAGACAGAAGGACAGCAGGAACATTGCGTTCAACGCGCCCTGTTCGCCCGAAGTCGAGGCATAGTCATTCACCAGCCCGTAGATCAGCGCCTGACAGATCGAAGTGTGATCCGCCGGAAACTCCTCGAACGTGGTCGACGACGGCTCTGCCAGTTTTTGCGCCCGAACATAGCCAAAGGGGCGGTTGGTATGGACGCTGTAGTAAACCAGCGGCGCGGGATCATCCGCGGTTGGTTGTGTGGCCGGCGTCAGAAACAGAACCCCGTCGCTGCCCGCCTGTGCAACCGTGTCGTTCACCTGGTCGGTCTTCGATCCGCGTGCCAGTCCCGTCGTGACCCCTGCGCCCTGCACCTCAAGGCTGTCGCCATCCAGACGATAGAAGAACTCGCTCGAAAAGACATAGCTAGGGTCGTCACCGGGCTGTTCGTTCGGGAAGGTGCACGCCTGACCCGCCTGGCACAGATCATCCGTCACGGTCGATGTCAGCCACAGGAACATCTGCGACGACCATTTGAAGAACGAACAATTGGTGTTTTCGTTGGCGTAGTCGCCGCTCAGGTTCTCGGTGAAATTCGGACCGTCCGCCGGAAAGACGTACACCATGCCCGATGTCTTGTCATAGGCCGGGCCAACCGGTCCGTCGCCGACGATCCTGGCCGCCAGTGATCCTTCGGGGAACGTGATCTTGGCCCAGTCGGTGTTGAATGTGTCCTGATCCAATGTGCAGCTCATCGCGGTGTCGGAGGGCAACACGGCGGATGGGTCCGCATGGGCAAGGGTGGCTGATGCAGCCACAAGGGCCGCGCTTCGAAATAGGATTTTGTGTAACATCTTTTCCTCAATTGCTCGATAATCCGTGCCCGTATGGAATATCCACTCAGGGTTGAAATCAACTCTAAAGAGCGGCGCTGTTACCTCATATTTTTATTGCTTTTGTGCAGCCGTTATGCCTACCAATACGGGAAGTCGTCTTTGGCTGCATGTCTTGCTGCGGTCTAGTTTTCTATGGCGACCAGCGTTAAGGTTTCGGTAACAAACCGGACCGTTCGCCCCGTTAACCCCTGCCATTTGACCATTTCGGGGTACGACCGGTGCACAGGGTGTGTACAGGCTGTGTACGGGTTGTGACCAGGCCAACCGCCTTGTTTGCAGGGGTTAACGGCCCTGTTTCGATCGGACCCTGTCGCACGGCCTGCAGGTGTTGCGCGTACGGTGCCCCGTCAGGCGAACGACCCGTGACAGAACCACCCCGGCGACATGCCGCCCCCATGGGCATAGAACAACCACAGCCGCTGCCCGTCCGTCGTATCCGTCACCCAGTAATCCCGCGTCCCCGACCGCCAGTTCGGATCGTCCAGCCACCATTCGGGTGCAATGCGTTCAGGCCCGATGGCGCGCTGCCGGGTCAGGTCCATGCCGCGCCAGCGAAAGGTCTGTGGCATCTTGGGTGTGGCCGGCGCATGCACCGGCTCGGGATGCCACAACAGCAAGGGGCGCGGGTTCGTGGGCTTCGGCCACGGCCCCTCATGTGGTTTGGACCAGGCGGCGGACAGGATTTTGTGCGACTTTTCAGGGATATTGCTGTCGGCCGGTTCAAAGCGCCTGATGGCGTCCAAACCCACACGCGCGCCCAGCCGACCGATCAGATCGTCCAGCGCATTTGCATTGTTCAGACGCGCCTGCACCGCCGCGCCCGCCTCGCGGTGGCCCACGGTCATCACGTCATGGATGGGTTCGACCTGCGTGGCCAGCACCCGGATCATGTCGATGCCAAAGCCCGCGTCGATCTCCTCGATCTTCATTTCCAACAAGGGGCGGATACGGTGCGGATCATGGGTTGGCCGGGCCAGACCAACCTCGATCACCTCGACCGCATGGTCGCTGCGATAGGCCTGCAACATCACGTGCCGCGCGCCTTTTCCCTTGTCCTCCAACATCTTGCAGAGGCGCGGCAAGGTCCGGTCGATGGCTGCCATCACGTCCTCGGCCAGGCCAATGGGATCGGGCAGGGTCATGCGCACCGCAAAATGATCCGGCGGCTTGGCCGGTGACACAGGTTCCGGCGCGCTGCCCATCGCCTGATCCAGCCGCAGCACCAGACCCCGGCCAAACCGGCGCGCCAGCCCAGCGCGCGGTTGCCCCAGCAGATCCCCCACCCGACGCAGACCCAACCGGCCCAGTTGCGCCGTCATCTCCGGGTCCAACCGCAGCGCTGCGATGGGCAGGGGCGACAGCGCACCATAGGTCTGACCGGGGGGCGCAATGCGTGTGACATCAGGGGCGTGCGCCGCCACCGCCGGGGCCGCACCTCCCTTGGTCCAGTGCCGGCGCTTGCCTGCACGGGACCGCGTGGCACGTGCCTCCTGATCAATGGAATCCCCCGACCGGTCCGACCCTGCCGCCTTGCCTGCATACCGCGCCAGCGCCCAGGCCGCCCCGCGCGTATCGGCCATGCCCATCAGCACGCTCAGGCCCAGATCGGTACAGTCATCCTGCACCACCTGCATCAACTGCGGCTCTCCCCCGAACAGATGCGCGCAGCCGGTCAGATCCACCACCAGCGCATCCCCATCCTCCGGTGCGACCCAGGGGGAAAATTTGCCCGCCCAGCGCTGCAAGGCCTCAAGAAACCGGGTTTCGGCCTGTTGTGACCGGGGAAAGGTCAGCAATCCGGGACACATCGCATGGGCGTCGCGCACCGGCTGACCGATCTGCAAGCCGTCGACCTGCGCAACACCGTTCAGACTTGTGATAACCTGCATGTTCTGGTGCTCTTCCACAACGGCCACAGGCTGATCGACCAGCATAGGCTGACGACGGATCAGACGCTCGACCCCCAGCCGAGGGAACCAGATGGACAGGATACGACGGTCGGACATCACCAAATGTTCGCATTTTGTTCTAAATCTGGATACGCTGAGTCGGGGACCCGAGTCGAGACATCAGAAACGGTAAATCAGGCGCCGTAGCGGGCCAGAAAGGTCTCGACCGCGCTGTCGACAACCCGGTCGATATCGGCATCCGTGACCGTATCGATCACCCCGAACATCAGACGCGGCCAGATGTCGGCCTTGCACAACTCGCCAAACTGATCGGCAGCCAGGGTAAAATCCTCGATCTGCAATTCGCCGCGCGCCACGGCCGCCTGGAAATACTCGCCCATTTCGGCCCGCATACGTTCGGGTCCCGACTTGTAAAAGGCGCGCCCGATCTCGGGAAAGCGGTCCGATTCCCCCACACAGATCCGAAAGATCTGCTGGCCGAATTTCGACGTGATAAAGCGCAGGAAATGCCTGCCCGCCTGACACAGCACGTCGCGCGGCGGGGCGGTCAAGTCGATATTGTCGATGGCATCCTGGCTTTGACGTGCGCATTCCATGTTGGCCACTTCCATGAACAACAGGCGCTTGTCAGGAAAATAGCTGTAAAGCGTCGCCTTGCTGACACCTGCCGCGCGGGCGATGTCGTCCACGCTTGCGCCTTCGAAACCGTCAACCATGAACACGTCGCGTGCACCATCCAGAACCTGGTCAAACTTCCGGCCCTTGCGGACGATGGGGGTGGCGTCGTTCATCTGCCTTCCTGTCTTGCGGAGTGAAACACAATATAAACCGCCTCGTTCACTTTCTATAAGAAAAACCGCCGCAGGGACATGACATATTGTGTCAGCAGCCCCGTATGGCCGGGAGGTGAAGATCAGCAGTAGATTGCGGGCCGCTCACAAGCTATCCAGAGGTCATGCTGCCCATCCTTTTCAAAACGCTTCCCTTTTTTGCCCTGATCGGGCTGGGTTACTGGGCCGGGCGGACCCGTTTCTTTACCGAAGAGGCAACCGCGTACCTCACCAAGTTCGTATTTTACTTTGCGCTGTCGGCCATGATCTTCCGCTTCGCCGCGAACCTGGAATTGGCGCAGGTCTGGGATGGCCGCCTGGTGGCCGCCTACCTCTGGGGCACGGCTTTCGTCTATGGCATCGCGACCATGGTCGGCTTTCTCAGGGGGCTGGATGTCGAAACCAACGCAGTCGAGGCGCAATGCGCCGTCATCGGCAATGTGGGGTTTCTCGGCCTGCCCATGCTGGCCCTGCTCTTTGGACCCGAAGCCATCGGCCCGGTCATGCTGGTGCTGGCGACCGACTTGATCATCTTCTCCAGCCTCATTGTCATCCTGATCACGGTCAGCCGCGATGGCCGCATGTCGCCCGCAATATTCAAGGTTGTTGGCCTTGGCCTGATCAGGAACCCCATGATTGTCGCGATGGCACTTGGCCTCTTGTGGTCGGGCCTGCAAATCCCGATCCCCGACCCGATGAATGATTTCCTGTCGATCCTCGGGGGCGCCGCCACGCCGGGTGCCCTCTTTGCCATCGGCGCCTCGCTTGCGACCAAATCGGCGGAACGGGTGCAGATCGCGGGATGGCTCAGCTTTTGCAAGCTGGTGCTGCACCCGGCCTTCGTCGCGTTCTCGGCCCTCTACCTTTTTGGCGTATCGGACTTCGGCACCGCCATGATCATTGCCTGCGCCGCCATGCCCGTGGCCGGAAACGTCTACATCCTCGCCCAGCACTACGGGGTCGCCCCGCAACGCGTGTCAGCGGCCATCCTGGTCTCGACCGCGATCAGCATCGCAACCCTCACAGCGGTCATTGCCTGGGTCAGTTGATCTTCTTTCGACCAAAAATACGACCGCCGGAGGCTCCCGCAACTTGCCGCAAGCGCGTACGCCCGCTAGCGAGGGAGGAACGAAAGGATCACGCCCATGCAAACCCAATCCGAAAACGCCTGCTTTGGCGGCACCCAAGGGGTCTATACGCACCGCTCGAACGCCTGCGCGTGCGACATGACCTTTGGCCTGTTCCTGCCGCAAGAGGCCAGGGACGGCCCCGTGCCCCTGCTGTGGTACCTGTCGGGTCTGACCTGCACGCATGAAAACGCCATGACCAAGGCCGGGGCGCAGGCCTGGGCGGCCGAACACGGGATCGCCATCTGTTTCCCCGACACGTCCCCGCGCGGCCAAGACGTGGCAGATGATGATGGGTATGACTTGGGCAAAGGTGCAGGGTTCTATGTAAACGCCACCGAAGACCCCTGGGCGTCTCACTACCGCATGTGGGACTATGTGATGGACGAATTGCCAGAGCATCTTGGCAATCACTTCGCCCTCGACATGGACCGCCAATCGATCACCGGGCATTCGATGGGCGGGCACGGGGCGCTGACGATGGCGATGTCCCCGCGGGGACAGTTCCGGTCGGTGTCGGGCTTTTCCCCGATCACGAATCCCACCGCCAGCGACTGGGGGCGCAAGCAGCTCTCTGCATATTTGGGGAACAATGAAGACCTCTGGTCCCCTCATGATGCGACCCTGTGCATGCGAGACCGCGGCTTTGACGGGCCGATGCTGATCGACACGGGCACCGATGACCAGTTCATCGACCTTCTGAAGCCCGAGGCGCTGGCCGAAGCCGCCGCAGCGCGTCGCCAGCAAATCCAGTTCCGAATGCAGCCCGGATATGATCACTCGTACTTCTTCGTGTCGACCTTCATGGAAGACCACGTGGCGTTCCATGCGGAACATCTCTGGGCATGACGACCCTCTATATCGATGCGGATGCCTGCCCGGTCAAAGCTGAAGCGGAAAAGGTGGCAACACGTCACAAGATACCGATGAAAATCGTATCGAACGGCGGGCTGCGGCCATCACAAAACCCGTTGGTAGAGACCGTCATCGTCCCCGAAGGCCCGGACATTGCGGACATGTGGATCGCGGACCGGGCAACCAGGGGCGACGTGGTCATCACCGGCGACATTCCCCTTGCCGCCAAATGTGTCGAGGCCGGCGCGCGGGTCCTCAAACACAATGGCGAGGCGCTGACGGCCGCCAATATCGGCAATGTGCTGGCCACCCGCGACCTGATGGCCGACCTGCGTGCGGCGGACCCGTTCCGCCAAGGCGGCGGCAAAGGCTTTACCAAGGCCGACAGATCGCGTTTTCTGGATGCGCTTGAACGGGAATTGAGGGCCGCCAAAAGATGAAGATCGAAGCCGTCGTGTTCGACATCGGAAATGTACTGATCGAATGGCAACCCGAACGCTTTTATGACAGCGTCATCGGCGAGGACCGCCGCCGCGCCATGTTCCGGGCGGTGGACCTGCACGGCATGAATGACAAGGTTGATCTGGGCCACCCGTTCACCGAAACCATCTATGCCACTGCCGAAGACCACCCGGACTGGCGCGACGAAATCCGCATGTGGCACGACCGCTGGATCGAAATGGCGACGCCCGTGATCGACAGGTCCGTACGCCTGATGAAGGCACTGCAAGCCAAGGATATTCCGGTCTTTTCGCTGACGAATTTCGGCATCGGCAGCTACGATTTTGCGGCCACCCACTACGGTTTTCTCAATGATTTTGACCGCGACTTCATCTCGGGGCACATGCAGGTGATCAAACCGGACCCATCCATCTACCGCATGCTGGAAGAAGCGAGCGGCCTGCGCGGCGAAAGCCTGATCTTTGCGGACGACAGGGCCGACAACATTGCCGCAGCCCAGATGCGCGGCTGGCGCACCCACCATTTCAAGGGCCCCGAGGGATGGGCCAACCGACTGGTCCGCGAGGGATTGCTGACCGAGAGTGAGGCCGCGTGACATCCGTCCCCCATATCCCCTTTACCGAGGGCGAGGCGGTGCTGGACTGGATTGGCCTGACCGATGCGCTGGTCGCGGGCCACACCCTGCCCAAGGCCGAGATTGGCGACACCTTCCTTTACCGCGATCCCGACACGCTGCTCAGCCGCGCGGCATGGATCGACGGGATGGGCATGGCAGTGAAAACCGCCACCGTCTTTCCCGGCAATCCGGGGCGTGGGGCACCCATGATCAACGGGGGCGTGAACCTTTATTCCGACGCGGACGGCACACTTCAGGCCATCATCGACTTTCATCTGGTGACCAAGTGGAAGACCGCCGGTGACAGCCTTCTGGCGGCGCGCAAGCTGGCGCGACCCGACAGCCGCCACATCCTGATCGTCGGCGCCGGCACCGTCGGCCGCGCCCTGCATGATGCCTATTCCGCCATCTTCCCCGACGCACATTTCCAGATCTGGAACCGCACCCGCGACAATGCCCTGACCATGGCCGCCGAACGCCCGATGCTCAGTGTCGCCGACGATCTGGAACAGGCGGTGCGCAAGGCCGATATCGTCACAAGTGCCACGATGTCGACCGAACCCCTGATCCGGGGCGACTGGTTGCGCCCCGGCCAGCACATCGACCTGATCGGCGCCTACCGCCCCGACATGCGCGAAGTTGATGATGCTGCCCTGCTGAAATCCCGGGTTTTCGTAGACAGCTTTGACACCACGGTGGGCCATATCGGAGAGGTCAAGATACCGCTTGAGGCAGGCACGATCCAACGCGATCATCTTCTGGCGGACTACTACGATCTGCACGCCTTCGAACGGACGCCCGAAGACATCACCCTCTTCAAGAACGGTGGCGGCGCGCATCTGGACCTGATGACCAGCCGCTACATCCTGGATCGGTGGATTGCCTCGTGACCTGGGTTTTGCTCATCCTGCTGGGTCTGATCGCCATTCCGGTAACCACCGAATTGATGCGCACCGGCATGTCCGATGCAGTGCGCAGCAACGCGCCTGGTGAATTTGCACTCTTGTCCCAGGGAACGACCCATTACGAATGGCTGGGACCGGAGCGGGGCGCGGTGGCGGTTTGCGTGCACGGCCTGACCACGCCGTCCTACGTCTGGTACGGCATGGCGCGGGGGTTGGCGCTGCTTGGATTTCGGGTCCTTATCTATGACCAGTACGGGCGCGGTTTTTCGGACCGCATAGGCGGAAAACAAACCGCCGCGTTCTTCAACCAACAGCTGACCGACCTGTTGTCCCATCAGAACGTGACCGAACCGGTGACCCTGCTGGGCTATTCGATGGGGGGTGCTGTGGCCGCACATTTCACGGCCCTGCATCCGGAGCGGGTCAAGCAACTGATCCTTCTGGCCCCGGCCGGGATGATGCAGCTTGGCGGGCGCAAGATTGCCCTGACACGCGATTTGCCGGTCATCGGCGACTGGCTGTTTCTGGCGGGCTACCCCTGGGTCGTGCGGCGCGGCATTGCCGCCGAAGCACATGTGCCCAGTTCGGTGACCGACATCTACGAACTGCAACAGGTCGAAACGGGGCGGCGCGGGTATTTCCCCGCTGTGCTGTCCAGCCTGCGGGGTCTGTTGCGCAACACATGCGAGGACCAGCACAAGGCAATTGCTGCGGCGGGTGTCCCGGTTCTGGCTGTCTGGGGGGACACGGACGACGTCATACCGCTGTCCTGCAAGGATACGTTGGCCGCGTGGAACCCGGCAGCACTGCAATCGGTGGTGACCGATGCGGGGCACGGGTTGCCGCATACGCACACGGATGCGGTGATCGACGCGATCCGAGGCTCTCGGGGTTAGGCCACCGCAGGTTGGCCCAGGGGGCGTTCCCGGATCGGCAAGTGCACAACCGCGCTGAACGCGCCGACGGCGACGCCGATCCACCAGACCTGATCATAGGTGCCGTACGCATCGTAAAGCCGCCCGCCCAGCCACACGCCCAGGAACGACCCAAGCTGATGGCTGAGGAAAATGATCCCGTAAAGCGTGCCCATGTACCGCAACCCATAGATATGCGCGACCAGTCCGCTGGTAAGCGGCACGGTCGCCAACCACAGCGAACCCATGGCGATCGAAAACAGAATCACCGTGGTCGGCGTCATCGGCAGGATGATGAAAAGTGACGCAACCACCGTCCGGCCCGCATAGATTCCCGCCAGCAGGTATTTCTTTGGAAAATATTTGCCGGCCCAGCCCGCCGCCAGCGTGCCAGCGATGTTGGCCAGACCGATCAAGGACAACGCGACAGCACCCAGCGCGGACGTGGTCGTGATGCCGATATTGTGCAACATACCACCGGGCACGATGGGGCCGCAGACCTCGGTCACAAAGGCCGGGAGGTGCGCCGTCATGAAGGCCACCTGATAGCCGCAGGAAAAGAATCCAAGGAAGATGAGGGTATAGGACGGGTCCCTGAACGCCTTGATCAGGACCTGCCCAAGCGATTCCTCCAACTCGGCCTTTGATGCCATCGGCGGCACCTTCATCGCGGGCAGGGTCAGGACCAACAGGATGACAGCAACGGCAAACCATAGAAAGACGGACTGCCAGGGCATGAATCCCAGCATCCACTCCGCGACCGGCGCGCCAAAGATCTGACCGGCCGATCCCATGGCCGCCACGATGGCAAGCGACATGGACCGGTTTTCATCACTGCTGGCGCGCCCAACCACTGCGAGGATGACGCCGAACCCGGTGCCCGCGATACCAAAGCCCACCAGCCACGCGTATAGCTGATGTTCGATCGGGGTGGTCGATCCGGCACTCAGGACCAGACCGACAGCATAGACGATTGCCCCCATGAGGATGGCCTTGCGATCCCCGATCTTCTCGGCAATCGCGCCAAAGATCGGCTGCCCGATCCCCCAGGCAAGGTTCTGGATGGCGATGGCCAGCGAAAACTCTGTCCGCAGCCACCCGAATTCGTCGGCGATCGGGATTTGAAACACGCCAAAGGATGCGCGCACGGCAAAGCTGACCATGATGATCACGCAGCCCACGATGAGGACAGGGGTAAACAGGGGCATGCGGTCTGACATGGCGGTACTTCCTTGGTGCTGTGACGACTGTCACGGACAAGCTGGCAGCGGTCAAATCAGGAATTCTTGGCGTCGCATCACTATTCCTGAACCGGCGCCGGTTTTCCTTGGGCTTCCCATGGACGGATACGCGCGCTACCACGGACCGCGATGACCGATTTGCTGACTGAATATCAGGCGCTTGTGGACAAGGGCGCGTTGCGTTCCGACGATGCGCAACTGGCTGTTCTGCCTGAATTCGAACGCATTCGTGCAGCCCTGGCCACGCCCGCAAAAAAGGGGCTGTTCCGCAAGGCGCCCGAACCGCCAAAGGGCTTGTATCTCTGGGGCGGCGTCGGGCGGGGCAAATCGATGCTGATGGACTTCTTTGCATCCCGTCTTGATGTGCCTGCGCGCAGGGTCCATTTCCACGCGTTCATGCAGGAAATCCACGCATCCATGCATGCCGCCCGCCAACGCGGCGTGGATGACGCAATCGCACCTGTCGCCGCCGATGTGGCCGCGTCGGTCCGGCTGCTGGCCTTTGATGAAATGCAGATCACGGACATCACGGACGCCATGATCGTGGGCCGCCTGTTCGAAGCGCTGTTCGCCGCGGGCGTGGTGGTTGTGACGACGTCGAACCGCGTGCCGGATGACCTCTACAAGGATGGGCTGAACCGGCAGCTTTTTGTGCCCTTCATCGACCTGCTGAAGGACAAGATGAAAGTATGGGAACTGGCCTCGCCCACCGATTACCGGCAGGACCGGCTGTCCGGAAGCCCGGTCTATTTCACACCGCTCGGGGCCGCCGCCCGCGCGGAAATGGACGCGCTTTGGACCGACCTGTCGGGCGGGGCGTCAGACCCTTTGGACATAACGATCAAGGGGCGGACCGTGACCATCCCGCAGTTCCGCAATGGCGTGGGGCGCAGCAGCTTTTTTGACTTATGTGCGAAACCGCTGGGGCCGGGCGACTATCTGGCGGTGGCCGATGCCTGCAAAGTGCTGATGATCGACGATATTCCCTGCCTTGGGCGCAGCAACTTCAACGAAGCAAAGCGTTTCGTGACCCTGATCGACGCGCTCTACGAAGCACAGGTGCGGCTGATCTGTTCGGCAGCGGACACGCCCGAGATGCTGTATCTGGAAGGCGAAGGCACGTTCGAATTCGAACGCACCGCATCACGGCTGAGAGAAATGCAAAGCGCAGATTGGGGCGGTTGACGCCTGCAACACACAGATTGCAGGGTCAGCGGCTTTCTGGAAAACGCGCCAGCCGACATCTGATTATTCAAAGCGCAGAACCGCCCGAACCGACCCCTATCCCTGTGACTGGCGCACAAGCGCCATCAAAAGCGTTTCGGTGTCCAATCGGCCTGCGGCGGTCGTCAACTGGCGTGGCAGGGCAAATTCGCCCCGCGCCGCTGCCGTGTTCAACAGCGCATCGATATAGGCGTTCGACTGCCCTTCGGTCAGCGCCTGCACCAGCAAGGCTTGCAGGCGGTCATCCTGCTGCGGCGTATGTCCAAATCCGATCAGTACCGCGGCGGTCAGGCTGCGCAGGTCCGTGTGTCGGGCGTCGGTATCTGTCAGGCGGATGGGTTGGCGCAACTGGCGGCTCACCGCCTCGGATGCCGGCAGGGACCGAATGTCCAAAAGCGATGCATCGGCCCGTGTCACCTCTGGCTCAGGCTCGTCCGACCCGACACTTGAAAGGGGCACGTTTGCGACGTCCTGAACCGGCGCGGTGGCCGGACCCGGTTGCAACAGGATCAACCCGATCGTCACCACCAGAAAGGCGGCCGCGATCAACAGCATCTTCATGTTGGATGAGGAATATTCCTCGGGCTCCCTGGCCCCTCGCGGCGATGAAACATCCGCGTCTTTACGCCTGAACATACTGCTTCCCCAAAAGCAGACCCGTCACGGTTGATCCATGTTGGGGTCTAAAACTGCACCAGATATAGCAAATTCGACCCCGTTTGGTCAACATAATGCGGCATCGGGCAGGTATTGAGAACTCGTTTCGGCGCGATGTCAGCCGTTTTCCCGCAACACCGCGCCAGCAAGGTACAGCGATCCACACACAAGCACGCGCGAATGGGGCACGCGGGTCAGGATCGCCTCAAGGGCCGCATGGACATCCTCTGCCTCGTCCGCGTCAATTCCGACATCGCGTGCGGCTTTGGCGGTCTGGGCAGCAGGCAGCGTGTTCTTTTCACCGGGGATCGACAGGGCGGTCAGGCCGTCGATCTCGGCGCCGAGCGGGGCAAGATAGCCGCGCGCGTCCTTGGTGTTCAGCATGCCGCAGATCAGGTATGTGGGCCGGCGCGGCAGGCCGTGCAGAACCGATGCAATTGCCTGTCCCGCTGCCGGGTTGTGCCCACCATCAAGCCACAGTTCGGCCCCGGCTTTGGCCGCCCTGTCCGCCAGTGGCCCCGTGCGCAAGCGCTGCATGCGCGCAGGCCATTCGGCCTTGGTCACAGCGGCATGGCAGGCGGCCTGGTCGCAGCCCAGATGGCGCAGCGCGGCCAGCGCCATACCGGCGTTCTGGATCTGGTGATCGCCGGGCAAGACCGGGCGCGGCAGATCAAGCAGACCGACCTCATCCTGATAGATCATTCCGTCCCGTTCGGGCGCGGCATGCCAGTGCTGCCCAAAGGCCAGAACGGGTGCGCCCAGCCGTGTCGCCTGCGCCTCGATCACGTCCAGCCCGTCATCCTCTTGCGGGCCGACGATACAGGGCACGCGACGTTTGATGATCCCGGCCTTTTCGCCCGCGATCTTGGCCAATGTGTCGCCCAGAAACGCCTCGTGATCCATGGACACCGGTGTGATGATCGTCAGCGCGGGCGTGTCGATGACATTGGTCGCATCCAGACGCCCGCCAAGGCCCACCTCCAGCAGGGTGTAGTCTGCCGGAGTGCGTGCAAAGGCCAGGATCGCGGCACAGGTCGTGATCTCGAAATAGGTGATGTCCTGATCACCGTTCGCCCTGTAACACGCGTCCAGGTGCGCGGTCAGGTCGGGCTCGGAAATCAGCTCGCCTGCCAGCCGGATCCGTTCGTGAAACCGCGCCAGATGGGGCGAAGTATAGGCATGCACCCGGTGCCCCGCGGCCTCAAGACCCGCGCGGATCATCGCCTGGGTCGATCCTTTGCCATTGGTGCCTGCAATATGGATGACGGGCGGCAGGTCGTTCTGGGGATTGCCCAGCGCGTCCAGCAGACGCCACACCCGGTCCAGGGTCAGATCAATGATCTTGGGGTGCAGCGCCATCATCCGGTCCAGGATGGCGTCGGAACCGGTGCTCATTCCTTGGGGGCGTCCTCGGTCACGGCCTCTTCCTGCGTGGGCTCGGGCGCAGGAAGATCGCCCTTCACGGCGGGGGGTAACCCCATGAGCATGCGGACAATGGTGATCAACTCGTCCCGCATCTCGGTCCGCTTGGTCACACGGTCCAGCATACCGTGATCCAGCAGATACTCGGCCCGCTGGAACCCCTCGGGCAGCTTTTCACGGATCGTCTGTTCGATCACACGCGGCCCGGCAAAGCAGATCAGGGCGTTGGGTTCGGCAATATGCACATCGCCCAGCATGGCATAGCTGGCCGTGACGCCGCCCGTGGTGGGGTGAGTCAGCACAACGATGTAAGGCAGGTTCGCCTCTTTCAGCATCTGCACCGCCACGGTTGTGCGGGGCATCTGCATCAGGCTCAGGATACCCTCCTGCATCCGCGCACCGCCGGCGGCGGAAAACAGGATCAGCGGGCGCTTCAGCTTCACCGCCTCTTCGGCGGCGGCGATGATCGCGTTGCCCACATACATCCCCATGGACCCGCCCATGAAGGAAAAGTCCTGACCGCAGGCCACGATAGGTGTGCGCCCCATCTCTCCGGCGGCGACCAGCATCGCCTCGCTTTCGCCCGTCGACTTTTGGGCCGACTTCATCCGGTCGGGATACTTCTTCTGATCGCGGAAATGCAGCGGGTCGGCCAGCGGCGCGGGCACCTCGATCTCGGTGAAAATGCCGCCGTCAAACAGGGCGGTGAACCGATCCCGCGGGGTGATCGCCATGTGATGCCCGCAATTGGTGCAGACGTTCAGATTGTCCGACAGCTCGCGGTGAAACAGCATCGTGCCGCACTCATCGCATTTGGTCCACAGGTTGTCCGGGGTTTCGCGCCGCGAAAAGATCGAATTGATCCGGGGCCGGACATAGTTGGTGATCCAGTTCATAAAGGCTTCCTGCTGCGGTTCACTGCATCAGTTAATCCGGGGCTGCGCCAATTGCAATCAGGCGCGGATCGCCAACCGGGCCGCCAACCAGCTGACCAACATGAAACCGAAGTCGACGGGCAACCACGCTGCCATCGCTGCCTCGTCCCCGATGCCGAAGGGCAGGACATAAAGCGCAAGGCCCGACATCTCGTCCGGGGTGGCGGTCAGCACCATGGCCGAGATGTTGTTGGCGAAATGCACCGCCATCGCCGGACCCAGCGTGCCGGACCGCGCAGTCAAATCCGCCATCAGCATGGCGAACACGGTGGCCCACAGGGCAATTGTCACCGCATTGCTGCCGGCGCTGTCAGGCAGGTAGTGACCGGCACCGAACAGGATGGCGGGCAGGACCATCCAGACCAGGGGCGACCGGAATCGCGCGGCCAGTTGTTGCTGCAGGTACCCGCGAAACAGGATTTCCTCTGCCCCGATCTGTACCATCACCGCGACCACCGCGATGGGCAACAGCAGCATCCACCGGCCGATCGGCATGTTCGCGGTCAACGTGCCTTCGCCGATTTCATAGGGCGGCAAGATCCAAAGGGCCGCCGTCAGCAGGACCATCATGAACAGCACCGCACCAAACTGTCGCACTGCAAGGCCAAGGGGCCCGACCAGCGTCCAGGGTCGGCGCCGGTGCACCATGATCACGACCATCGCCGTAGCGACGGCCAGAAGACCCAGCTGAAACAGCAACAGCAACATGCCACCGGCGGTCTGCCCGGTCTGTGCGTCACGCAGCACATCCGATGCTGTCTGCGGGTCCAGCACGCCAAGGATCGTGCCGAAGACCAGATTGCTCAGCACCAGGAAAAACCCGGCCACCAGCACGATGCCCAGCACCAGACGCCACAGTTGCGCCCGATCACGCGCAGGGTCGATGAACCGCGCATGCGGCCGGTAATCAAAGCTTAGGACCCGCATCATTCGTCCAGGGGCGGAGGGGGTGGCCCCTCGTCCTGCGGTATCTGCACATTGGCCTGCCGCAACAACTCCGCCGCGCCCGTCAGGTGGCCTGCCACGGTGTTCAGCAGGCTGCGCAGCACGGTCGCGTCTTCTTCCAGCACCAACCGGAATTCAGCCGCCCCGATCCGCAGAAAGGTGACCTCGGTCAGCGCCGTCAGGTGCAACTGGCGCGGCTCGTTCAGGATGATCGCCAGATCCCCGATCAAGCGCCCCGGTTCGACAACGGACACCTGCCGGTCTTCGCCGTCTTCGCTGTCGTAACTCAAGACGGCACTGCCCTTCACACACAGATAGGCGGCATCGGGTTTCTCCTCCATCGAGAAGATGCGTTGCTCCGGCTCGGCCGTGTACCACTGCGCGGCAAAGGCCAGCAGGCGCTGGTTCTGGCTGGTCACGCGCGAAAACAGGTCCGCGCGGGAAATCACCCGCAATTTCCGGCTCAGGTCGTCGGCCTCTTCATCGTCGTCTTCATTGCCCTGAACCCCGTCAATCCGCCCATCCTTGATCTCGACAAACAGGTCATAGGCGTCCGGGTTGTTGAAACTCTCCTCAAGGAAAACAAGGGTCGCATCCGGAAGCAATTCGCGCAGGGCGTTGCGCGTCTTGCGGCGCTGGTTGGCGCCATGGCTCGACAGGGCGCGATCCAGAACAAGGATATCGGGCCGCTTGATACCCGCCCGCGAAAACGCGGCGCGTTCGTGGAAAATGGTGGGCAGGTTCGTTCCGCCCAGCCCGGTGCGAATGTCAAACACCGTCTCGGCCACCTGCCGACGCAGATGATTGTCATTCAGCAATTCGGCCACAAGATCCTCGATCAACTCGCCCTTGGTTCCCGCCACCATCGATATCCGACCATACAGCGCGTTTTCCAGCAACGTCAGACGTGGCAGATAGGTGTCCGGGGCAATCGGAATGAAAATCCCTTCGGTCTGGGCGCGCAAGGCCGCGCCACTGGTCTTGCGGATCTGGACAATCTCGTTCTTGAAACTTTCGGGAAAGGCAGGGCCGATCTGTTCCGCCGTAAAGGCAAAGGGCACCGTCAGCAAAAGCGAAAATTCGTCATCCGTCAGGGCAACATCACCCCGTTCGCGACGCCGGGCCGAAATATCGACCAGCTGCTCGTACATCTCTTCTTCGATGTTCAGCGCGGTGAACAACGGGTGGCTGGTGCCATCGCGGCCAAAGGTCTGGTGCAGGGTCTCGATCAGCGTTTGCGAGATGGCAATACCCTGTTCGGCCAGTCCATGTTCGAACACCAGGTTGATGAACCGGTGGTCACGCGCCAGGCCCTGTTGCGAAATCTCTCGCGACGGGGCGGCGAACAACAGGTTGCCCCCAAGCGGCACAGCCGGGTTGAACTCGTCGGGATCAAAACGGTGCACGTCCTCCAGCACGCCCTTGTCGCGCAGGCACTCTTCGACCGCGGGCCGCAGATCGACGATGGCCTTGGCCAGGCCCGGATGGCGCTCCGGGTCAATGCGGCTGTTCAACATGCGGCGGAACATGAATTCGTCGATGCCCATCGCCTCGACCAGTTCGAACCACCAGGCGCGTACCTCGTCCTCGGTGCCCAGACCGGCAAGACCCGGATCGACCCAGTCGGTGTCGATGCGATCCAGGCTGTTGCCGGACCTGCGCGCTTCGGACAGGAACCGGTCCTTGCGGCCCTTGTCCCACGGCACGGTGTTCGGGCGCGTCATAAGCGGCATCAACAGGTTCGACCCAAGGGTGCCGTCAAACAGGTACGGGCGCGTTTGGGCATAGCCGATGCGGGCAGACACGACCTCTTGGTGCAGCTGCGACAAGTCATGCCCGGCCACCGAAATCTTGCCCCTAGTCGGAAGAACCTCGCGCACCAGCAATTCGGCCAACGCCTGCCTTTCGCTTTGGTTCTTGACCTGTACGGCAACGCGCGCGCCCGCTGGAATGGTCAGATCGATCCGCTCAAGCACGGGTGTGTTTTCGGCATTGCGCACCGTTACATTGTCCAGAACGATGTCGCCCTGCAGATGCGGGATAACCTCGGGCTCGCCTTCGAACAGGCTTTCGTCGATCATGTCGCGCGGGGCAAAGCGGTCGGTGACAATTTCCCACCGCAGCGCCATGTCCTGCGTCTGGTTGTAGTAGGTCAGCAGCTCTTTCCACGGGCTGGACAGGTCCTTGTAGGCGGCAATGGCCGCCACAAGCGCGCCCACGGTGATATCCCCGCGAATGGCAAGGTACCCGCCCACGGAATAGAAGAAGAACGGCGTCAACTGGGTGATGAAGTTGTTCAGGAACTTCATGAAGAATTTTTTCTGGTAGATCTTGAACCGGATCTCGAACAGCTTGCCCAACCGGTCCGTGAACTGCGCCAGCCGATAGCGCAGCCCGCCATTGGTGCGCAGGTCGGAAATACCCGCCGCGCTCTCGCCAATCTCCGACGAAAACGCACGCACTTCGCGGATACGCTCCTTGTTCAGCAGGTTGATCTGGCGTTGCAGCATCGGGATGATCCACGCCTGCAACGGGATCAGCGCGATACCGGCCAACCCGAACCACACCGATTGCAGGAACAAGAACACCACGATGATCAGCATCTGACCCGCCTGGAACACCGGCTGGGCCACCATGTCGCCCATCAGCCCGCCCATCGGCTCGGCCTCGGACGACACCATGCTGACCAGTTCGCCCTGGCTGGTCGAACGGAAATAGCTGCGGGGAAACCGCAACATACGGCTGATCAACTGGAACCGGAAACGGCGCAACAGGCGCTCGGCCGTGACGCCCTTCATGGTGTTCAGGCGCATCTTCAGCAGACCATGCGCCAGAACGGCCCCCAGATACCCAAAGCACAAGGTCAACAGGAACTGGATTTGGGTCAAATCGAACCCGAAGAACCCGACGGTATCACCTGACGCACCGATGGCGTCGTTGATGATCCGCTTGGGCAGTTCCAGCGTGGCATACAGAAACGGGAACGTGACAAGTGTCAGTCCCAACAGCATCATCTGATCACGCTTGGAGTGCTTCCAAATGAAAGCGAAAATG